>DASVCI010000020.1:0-4041 GCA_036381695.1 Steroidobacteraceae bacterium | reverse complement strand
CTGATCATGTGAGAAGGAGCAGGCGGGGCTTATCTTCCCCACAGGATCAACGCCCTTGGACAGGAACAGTCTCCCGCCTTCCCCGGTTGCCCCGCTCGCGTCAGGGGCATATACAACATACAAGGACAGGATGGGGGCAATGAGGGAAGGGTTGGACAAAATGACGCGCCCCATCCGGTGCCGCCCCCGCGCGCGGGGAAGGAAGATTGAATGCCGTCACTTCGTTTCGAATTGATCCAGCGCGACGGTCGCGCGCGACGAGGACGCATGACGTTCGATCGCGGTGTGGTCGAGACGCCGGCGTTCATGCCGGTCGGCACTTACGGCACGGTCAAGGCCATGACGCCGGAAGAGCTGACCGGGCTCGGCGCCGAGATCGTGCTCGGCAACACCTTTCACCTCATGCTGCGGCCCGGCATGGAAGTCATTCGCGCGCACGGCGGCCTGCATCGGTTCATGCATTGGGAGAGGCCGATTTTGACCGACTCGGGCGGCTTCCAGGTGTTCAGCCTCGCGACCCTGCGTAAGATCACCGAGGAAGGCGTGAGCTTCCGCTCTCCGGTGAACGGCGATCCGGTGCTGCTCACTCCCGAGCGCTCGATGGAAGTGCAGCATGAGCTGGGCTCGGACATCGTGATGATCTTCGATGAGTGCACTCCGTATCCGGCGACCGAGCAGCAGGCGCGTGAGTCGATGGAGCTTTCGTTGCGTTGGGCCGAGCGCAGCCGCAGTCACTTCGATCGGCTCGGCAACGGGAATGCGCTCTTCGGCATCGTGCAGGGCGGGATGTATCCGGCGTTGAGGCTCGAGTCCCTGCGCGGACTCGAACGCATTGGATTCGACGGCTATGCCATCGGCGGGCTCGCGGTCGGCGAGCCGAAAGAGGAGCGCGAGCGGATGCTCGATGCGATCGAGCCCGAGCTTCCCGCCGATCGGCCGCGCTATCTCATGGGCGTCGGCACGCCCGAGGATCTCGTCGAAGCCGTCGCTCGGGGCATCGACATGTTCGATTGCGTGATGCCCACGCGCCATGCGCGCAATGGATACCTGTTCACTTCCACCGGCGTGCTCAAGATCCGAAACGCCCGGTACGAGTCGGACACACGACCACTGGATGAGTCATGCGAGTGCTATACGTGCCGCAATTACACCCGCGCGTATCTGCGCCACTTGGACAAGTGCGGCGAGATTCTGGCCGCGCGGCTCGGCACGATTCATAATCTGTATCAGTACTTCTCGCTGATGCGTGCAATGCGCGCGGCCATCGAAGAGCAACGATTCGCCGCGTTCGTCGCCGAGTTTTACGCCCGCCGCTCGGCGCTCGAGTGAGCGGCTCCAGGAAGTTCGCATGCTGGCCGATCTGCCCACCGCCCCCTGGTTTCGGCGCCTGCTGGTCGCCGGGCTGATCCTCGGCATCCTGGTGCTGACGTTCGGCGTCATGCAGCCGTTCCTGGTGCCTTTGATCTGGGGCGCGATCCTCGCTTACGTGAGCTGGCCGCTCCATCAGCGCATTCTTCGGCTCGTGCGCGGGCGCGCCGGCATCGCCTCGTTGATTACCACCGTCCTCGTGACGCTGCTGATCGTCGTCCCGGTCGTTTGGCTCGTGCTGCTCGTGCGCATCGAGGCGATCGGGGCGTATGCGCAGGTCCAGGAGTTTCTGGCCTCCAAGCCGACCCTGCCGCCGACGTTGCGCGAGCTTCCCTGGATCGGAGCGTGGGGGCAGCAGCTCCTCGAGCAGCTCGCCGCCGATCCCGACGCCATCCGCCGCCAGCTCATGCTCGCGTTCGAGGAATCCTCGGTACAGGTGTCCAGGCTCATCGGCGGGGTAGGGCGCAACGTTGCCAAGCTGTTCTTCGCGGTGCTCTCGATGTTTTTCCTGTTGCGGGATGGCTCGAGACTCGTAACCGAGGCGCGCGCCATCCTCGAAGGCATCCTCGGGCCGCGCGTGCACGACTATCTGGATGCGATCGGTGCGATGACGCAGGCCGTGGTCTATGCGCTCATTCTCGGCGCGATTGCGCAGGGCGCCGTCGCCGGGCTCGGCTACTGGATCTTCGGCGTGAAGGCCCCGGTGCTGCTCGGCGCGTTGACGGTGTTGATCGCTTTGATTCCCTTCGGCGCGCCGCTCGTCTGGGGAAGCCTCTCCATCTGGATGCTCGTGACGGGGCACGTCCTCTCCGGCATCGGGCTCATGCTCTGGGGCGTGCTGCTCGTGAGCTGGATGGACAACATCGTCCGTCCGCTCGTGATCTCGAACGCGACGCGCATGCCCTTCCTTCTGGTCGTGTTCGGCGTGCTGGGCGGCGTGCTCGCGTTCGGGCTGGTGGGCCTGTTCATCGGGCCGGTGCTGCTTGCGATCTCGCTCGCGATCTGGCGCGAGTGGTTCGAGGAGCATCAGAAGAAGGAGCCGCCCGAGCAGAAGCTCAAGGCCGGCTGACCGGGCGCTTGACCTCCCGCTTATCGCGTGAAGCCGCGATCAGCGCTTGCGCGAGCGATCGCCGAGCTCGAACAGCGCCACTTTGTCGATGCGCACGCCATCCATGTCCAGGATCTCGATCTTGAGATCGCGCCAGGTGAGCGTGTCGCCCGCGCGGGGAATGCGCCCGAGCCTCGCCAGCACGAAGCCCGCCACTGTGTGATAGTCGCGGCCCGCCATGTCGCGCCTGTTGAGGCGCCGCTGCAGCTCCTCGATCGGCAGGTGACCGTCGATGAGCCATGAGCCGTCCCCGCGTTGCACGGCTTCCGGGCGCTCGCGGCTGCCGAGCTCCGGCAGCTCGCCGGCGATGGCCTTGAGAATGTCGATCGGAGTGGTGATGCCCTCGATCTCGCCGTACTCGTCGGTCACGACCGCCAGGTGCGAGCTCGATTTCTGGAACTGATCCAACAGTTGCAGGACCGTCAGGGAGTCGGGGATGTGCAGCGGCGGCTCGATGTCTCGGTCCGGATCGAGCCGGCCGCGGTGCATGGCCTCGCTCAGATTGGCGAGCGTGATCATGCCGAGCAGGTTGTCGAGCCTCTCGCGCGCGATCAGAAAGCGCGCGTGCCCGCTCTCCCGCGCCTGCTTCCAGAGCTCCTCGATCGGCTCCTCGATGTCGAGCCAGATGATGTCCTGGCGTGGGATCATGATCGAGCCGACCTTGCGATCGGCGAGCGCGAGCACTCCTTCCACCAGGCGTCGCTCCGAGGCGAGGAAGACGCCGGCCCTCGTGCCCTCGGCGATCAGCGCGCGCACATCGTCTTCCGTCACTGCCGCCTGGGGAGCGGAGGAGACCGGCACCACTTTCAGAACCGCGTTCACCGACGCGCCCAGGAGCCTCACGAGCGGGGCCATTATCATGGCGAACACACGCATGATCGGCGCGACGAAGGTCGCGAGCGACTCGGCATGCAGCAAGGCCACGCGCTTCGGCACGAGCTCGCCGATGATGAGCGAGACGTACGTGACGATCAGTACGACGATGCCGACCGCTATTTGCTCCGCGTAGTTGTCCGTCACTCCGTACAGTAACAGCAGGGCCTCCAGGCGATCGGCGAAGGTGGCGCCGCTGTACAAGCCGGTGAGGATGCTGATCAGGGTGATGCCGATCTGGATGGACGAGAGAAACGCGGTCGGATCTTCCATGAGCGCGAGCGCCATCCGGGCGCCGGTGCGGCCCTGGTCGGCCGCGGCTTGCAGGCGGGTGCGCTTGGCCGAGACCAGGGCCATCTCGGACAGCGCGAAGAACCCGTTGAGCAGGATGAGCAACAGGATGACGAGCACTTCGCTGGACAGCATGAATCGGCAGCCTCTGGCGCGGCGAGGCTGGAAAGTGTAACGGGGATCGGCGCGAGCCATGCGCCTGGCCGCGCGGGCGGCCGTCAACCCGCCCGGCCGGGCGAGGCTCGCGGACGGCTGCCGGCGCGGGTGGCCTGTGTATAATGCGCCGCTCTTTATCAGCCCCGTTGACGAGCGTCGCACGCCTCGCCGTCGCGTCCCGCCGGGGCGATCAACCGCCTCACTTGAGGGTCATTCGGGGGCATAGAGATGGATTGGCTCATTTC
>DASVCI010000019.1:0-78859 GCA_036381695.1 Steroidobacteraceae bacterium | reverse complement strand
CGTCATCTCGAGATTGACGAACGCCGGCATCTTGTAGCGTGCGAACGCCGAACCCATGATGCTGCGATTGAGGAACTCGAGGAAATCGTGGCGGGCGACGCCGCCCTTCTGCGCCAGCACCGTCACCTCGGCGAGCGCCTGGGTGACGATGCCCAGATACAGGTTGTGGCAGATCTTGACGATGCGGGATAGCTCGCCCTCGCCGACGTATGTCACGCCCTGGCCGAGTGCCGTCAGGTAGGGTTCGGCCATCTCGAACGCGTCGCGCGGGCCTGAAGCGACGACCGTGAGCTTCCCCGCCTTGACCACCTTCGCGTTGCCGCTCACAGGCGCGGCGAGCATAGGGATGCCCACCTTGGCGAGCGCCTGGCGCACGGCGAGTGAATCGGCTTCGGCGACGCTCGAGCAGTCCACGAAGAGCTTCGGTTTGCCCTTGCCGGCGAGCAAGCCCTGCGGGCCGGTCACGACTTCGCGCAGGTCGCTCCCCTCTGAAACCATGGAAAACACTATGTCGCGGTCGGCGAGCGCTGCGGGCGTATCGGCGAGCTTCGCGCCGAACTCCACGAGCGGCTCAGCCTTGCTGCGCGTGCGGTTATAGACGGTCACCTTGCAGCCCGCCTCCAGCAGGCGCTTGGCCATCGCGAACCCCATGCGCCCGGCCCCGATCCATCCGATGGAGTGGGTGCTCAATCCGGCACTCCGAGAAGCTCCTGTCACGACGGCGCGCTCCCCTACTTTCGGTTGTGCAAACGATTGCATGCGAAGACTAGCAAAGATGGTCCGGCGGACGCAAATCCGCCGGCTGCTCCGGCGAGACGCGGCGCCTCGGCGCGCTTGTTCGCCGCCGCAGCTGCGCCCTATGATTAGCCATGCGCAAAGCCCGCGTTACCATCAACGAAGTAGCCGCAAAGGCCCGGGTGCACGCTTCCACCGTCTCGCGCGTCCTCAATGAGGAGACGCGCAGCATGGTGTCCGAGCCGGTCGCCAATCGAGTGCTGGCCGTTGCGCGCAAGCTCGGCTATCTGCCCAATCCACTGGCGGCCGGCCTGCGCACCCGCCGCAGCCGGACGGTCGGCGTACTCATTCCCGACCTGACGAACCCGGTGTTTCCGCCCATCGTGCGCGGCATCACCCAGACGTTGCGTGATGCCCAGTACGTCGTCGTGCTCGCAGACTCCAACAATGACGTGCGGGAGGCCCAGGCGATCGTCGCCAACCTGCGCGCGCGGCACGTCGACGGGCTGATCCTCGCCACCGCGCAGCGGGAAGACCCGATCGTCGAGGACTGCGTCGAGCACGGCATTCCGCTGGTGCTGGTCAACCGCAGCGCCGACAAGACGCCGGTTGCAACGGTCACGACGGACGACGATCTCGGCATCCATCTGGCGCTCGAGCACCTGCTCGAGCTCGGCCATCGACGCATTGCGTTCGTCGGCGGTCCGCAGAGCACGTCGACCGGTTACGTGCGCTACCGTGCGTTCATGGCCGCGATCAAGGAGCGAGGCCTCAACATCGATCGTCGAATGATCGTCAACTGCAAGGCCTTCTCTGAGGCGGCTGGCAAGGAATCGCTGTCGAAGATCATCGAGACCGAGGGAGTGAAATTCACCGCCGTGCTCGCGGCCAACGACCTGCTGGCGCTCGGTTGCTTTGATGCGCTGGAGCAGCACGGGCTGCGCTGCCCGCACGATGTGTCGGTCACCGGCTTCAATCACATGCCGTTCGTCGATCGCTTTTCGCCGTCGCTTACGACAGTGCACATCCCGCATCGCGAGCTTGGCGTCAAATCCGCCGAGCTGTTGCTCGAACGGATCGCCAATCCCCACATGGAACCCCGCACGATTCGTCTGCGTCCGCACCTCGTGGTCGGCCGCTCGACGCGCGCGCTTGGCGCGCGGGAGCAGGCTGGCGACTGAGCGGCGAAAGCGAGCCGCGCTCGCTGCGCCGATCGGGCGTAGCCCAAGGGCCCGCTATGTCTCCGGGCCCTGCCTGAGCCCGAGATCCAGCGTCTCCTTGTCGAGCTCTCCCTCCCACTTCGAAATCACCACGGTGGCGATCCCGTTGCCGATCATGTTGGTGAGCGCGCGCGCTTCGCTCATGAACCGGTCGATGCCCAGGATCAACGCCATGCCGGCCACCGGGATGCTGGGAATCACCATCAGCGTCGCGACCAGCGCGATGAACGAGGCGCCGCTGACGCCGCTTGCGCCCTTGGACGTGATCATCGCGACGCCGAGGATCGCGAGCTGCTGCGTCAGCGTGAGAGGCGTATTGGTGGCTTGCGCAACGAACAGCGCCGCCATCGACATATAAATGGCCGTGCCGTCGGTATTGAACGTATATCCCGTCGGCACCACGAGCCCCACCACCGGTCGCGAGCAGCCGAGCTGCTCGAGCTTCTGCATGAGCGAAGGCAGCGCACTGTCCGAGGAACTCGTGCCGAGCACGATGAGAATCTCCTCCCGGATGTACTTGAGGAACTTGAGCACGCTGAAGCCCGCCCAGCGCGAGATCGCCCCGAGCACGATCAGAATAAAGAGGATCGAGGTGAGATAGAACGTCAGCACCAGCTTCAGGAGCGGCAGCAGCGCCCCGAAGCCGTAGCGCCCGACGGTGAACGCCATCGCACCGAACGCGCCGATGGGCGCGAGCTTCAGCACCACGTCGATGATCCGGAACACGACGGTCTTGAGCGAGACGATCAGGTCGTTGATCGCCTTGACCCGCTCACCGAGCGCCGTCAACGCAAAGCCGAAGAGAAGCGAGACGAGGATCACCTGCAGGATGCTGCCTTCCGTGAAGGCGCTGATCGCCGTGGCAGGAATGATGTCCAGCAGGAACTCCTGGACGCTCTGCTCCTCGGCCTGGGTCGCGTACTGCATCACCGCGGCGCTGTCGAGCGTTGCGGGATCCGCATTGAAGCCCTCGCCCGGTCGCAACCAGTTGCCGACCACGAGGCCGATGACCAGGGCCAGCGTCGAGACTACTTCGAAGTAGATGAGCGCCTTGGCGCCGACGCGCCCGACCTTCTTCATGTCCTTCATGCCGGCGATGCCCGTCACCACCGTGCAGAACACGATCAGCGAGATCAGCATCTTGATCAGCTTGATGAAGCCGTCGCCGAGCGGCTTCATGTCGACGGCGATGTCCGGCCACAGCTCGCCCACGAGCACACCGATCAGGATGCCGATCAGCACCTGCACGTAGAGGATCCGGTAGAAGGGCTTGCGCGAGGCGGCTGCCGCCGGCGCGCCAGGGGCTTCGGCTGAGGGCATGAAAGGCGCCTGCAAACGATTGCTGAACCCGGCGGCCACCTTACAGGCAAGCGCCCGCCGCTAGCAAGTCGCCCGGCGCGTTGACGTGGCAGCACAACCAGTGCTGTAATCGTCGCTGCAAACGTTTGCATAACTTTGCATTTCCCGGGGCGACCATGGGCGTGTTGCGTTTCCGCTGCGGCATGATGGTCGCGTTGCTTGCTGCCGCGGCTGTGGCTCGGGCGAGTGATGCCGGTGAGCAGCCGGCCCCAGCCGAGCCGCACGTCGTGGTCGTCGGCGCGAGCCTCGCGGGCCTCTCAGCGGCAATCGAGATCGGACGCCGCGGTGTGCCCGTCGTCGTACTGGATATGAACTCCGTGTTCGGTGGACACGGCATCCAGACAGGCGGCATAGCCGTGATCGGCTCGCCCATGCAGGAAGCGCTCGGCGTCCGCGACACTCCGGAGCTGGCCTATCGCGACTGGTCCGCGTGGACCGGGGATGCGAACGAGGAATGGACCCGTTTCTACATCACCCGCTCCCGTCCTGACGTCTACGACTTCCTGACCGCGATCGGCGTGACGTTTGATCGCGTCGCCGCGAGCCACGGCAACAGCGTTCCCCGTTTTCACATGACGCACCGGCGCGGCCTGAACTTGGTGCGCCCTCTTTTTCTCGAGGCGCTGCGCTATCCGAGCATCACGTTCCGCTTCAATACGCAGGCGCAACGCCTGATCGTCGAGAACGGCCGGATCGCCGGCGTGCAGGCGTTGGAGCTGCGCACGCATCGCAACCTCGAGGTCCGGGCGCCCGCGGTAATCCTGGCGACCGGCGGTTTTCAGCGCAATCTGCAGAAGGTGCGCGAGCATTGGCCGAACGATTGGCCGGTGCCCCCGAAGCTTCTCACGGGCTCGGGCCGGTTCTCGCTCGGCATCGGGCTCGACATGGCCGAAGCAGCCGGCGCCGACGTCTATCGGATCGAGCGCCAGTACAACAGCTATTCGGCGATTCCCGATCCGCGCGATCCGAGCGGCACTCTTGGCCTCAGCGCCGGCAATCCGCTGTCGATCTGGGTGAACGCCGAGGGCGAGCGCTTCGTCGATCCTCGCGGCTTCGATCGCGACGTGTATCGCAAGGTGCTGGAGCAGCCCGGCAGCACGTATTGGGCCATTTTCGATTCTGAGACCAAGGACGCGTTTCGCGTCGGCGCCGCCGATTGGGGCGATCGTCCGCTGCTCGCGGCTCAGGTCCTCCAGGATCCGACAGTCACGAAAACTGCCGACACGCTTGCAGAGCTCGCGGCCCTGACGAATCTGCCAGCTGCGACACTGGAAGAAACTGTGCGGCGCTACAACGAGGCCGTTGCAACCGGCAAGGATCCTGAGCTCGAGTCGTTCGGCCAGGACCTTGCCAGAGATCCCCAGGCCAACAAGGAGCCTCGCGTGCCGATCACGAAGCCGCCGTTCTACGCCGTGCAGTTCTTCCCGATGGCGCACAAGAACATGGGTGGCGTCGCGATCGACATGCAGGCGCGCGTGCTCGACAAGCGGCGCCAGCCGATTCCCGGCTTGTACGCTGCCGGCGAAATCACCGGCTCTGCGGGCATCAACGGCATGGCGGGCCTCGACGGCACGTTTACCGGGCCGGCGATCCTGATCGGTCGCGTTGCCGGACAGTCTGCAGCCGCACAGGTGCTGGGTCGGCAAAGGCAGACGGTAACGCAGCCTGCGGTGACTGAGTCCCCTGCCCCGCCTCCTGCGCCCTGGTCTCCGACAATGACCGCTCAGGAGCTTCTGGAGTTGCTGAAAACTTCGCGCGACGGCTACTGGCACTTCGAGCAAGTCCATCGCAGCGTGCTACGCCGCGAGTGGCCGTGCAACGAATGCCACTCGGCCTTGGTCCCGCAGGCGCCTGCGATCGATCGCGCGACGCTGCGAGCGCTGAGCGGTACGTGCGATCACTGTCACAACGCGCCGATCTCCCGCTGACCTGCAGAGGGCTCTACCATGCAAGAAGCCGATTCGCGCCGCCTGACGTTGCGCATGATCATTGCTGCGACACTGGCCTCGAACGCACTGAGTCTGGAAGCCGTGCACGCGGACCCAGCTATCTACGACCCCGCACCGGCCGCGGAAGTCCACGGGCTCGAGGCCAAGTTCATCGATGTCGCGGGGCAGCGAACGCGCTACTACGAGTATGGCGAGGGCGAGCCGCTCCTGCTGATCCATGGCGGCGGGCGCGGCACGACTTCCTCTGCAAACAACTTCGCTCCGGTCATTCCGTTGCTCGCCAGGCACCACCGCGTGATCGCCTTCGACAAGAGCGCCGCCGGAATGACCGACAATCCGCTCGATGACGCCGATCTCAGCTACCAGGGCGAGGTCAAGCATACGTACAACCTCATCCGCACGCTCCGGCTCGGGCCATCGCACATCGTCGGCCATTCTTCGGGCGGCGCGGTCGGCTTCTATCTCGCGGTGGAGCATCCCGAGGTGGTCAAGACGCTCACTATCGTCTCGCATGGCCCGCAGATGCCACCCCTGGCGAAGCAGACGAAGCACGACGCTGCAGAGAAGGAGCAGTGTAAATCCGCGCAGACGACGTATGAGGGACGAGCCTGCCGGCTCCGGTTGCTCGGACACACGCCGAAGACGTGGGACGAGGAGACGCTGCGAGCCGATGCCTCGATGGCCGATCAGCCGAAGTCGAAGATCGCGCGCGAGAAATATGCGGGCACGCGTGCAGCGGCGATGCCGGGCGGTGAGCTCACACTGCAATATCGTCAGCGCATGTGGGATGCGGCACGGCGCGACGGCATGCAGATGCCTGTGATGCTGCTAGTCGGCAAGCAGGACACGCTGTCGTGGGAGGTGGGCGACCCTTACGCCATGATGCGCTCGGAGCTCGCCATGTTCGACATCCTTGGCGGACACAAAGGCCGCGTGAAGATGGTGATCCTCAACGAAGCGGGCCACTTCCCCTATCGCGAGCATCCGGAACAGTTCGTGGCGGAGGTCGATGCCTTCATCTCCTTCTGGCGTGACTTCCGCGAACAATAAATGAGTAAGCGCCATCCGACCGCAGAGGGGCTCGCGAGCGAGCCCCCCTGCCCGCACCCGTCCCGGATGGATCAGAACCCGAAGCGATAGTTCGCCTCGAACGCCCAGGTGCGCTCGTCCTGATAGATCGGATGCCAGACACCGCGGGTCGCGATTGCCAGCGCGCACGAGTCGAGCACGACTTCGTTCGTCAGGTTGCGGCCCGACACCGCGAAAGTCCAGCGATCGTCCGGATCGGTCCAGCCGACACGCGCATTGACCGTCGTGTAGCTGCCCTGGTAGCACTGCGTCCGTGCGCCCGAGGCGATCTGCTGCGCCGTCGTGATGCCCGAGTCGGTCTCGTCCTGCCAGTACACGCCCACGCGTGCGTTCAGCGCAGCGCCGCTCTGGAACCTGGTCGCCCAATTGATGTTGCCGGTAAAAGTGTTCTGGGGCTGCGTGTTGAGGGGCGTGCGCGTCAGATCCACGAGCTCGCCTGTCTCAGGATCGAATACGGTGTAATCCGTGTACTTCGGCTTCTGCCGTGCGAGACCTCCGTCGATGGAGAAGCCGCCGGCGAGCAGCGCCTGGAACTCGAGCTCGTAGCCTTCGATCTTCGCCTTGGCCGCGTTCTGAATCACCTCGATGGCGACGTTCGGCCCGAAGCGGCCGTCCGCATTGTCGATGTTGATCGCCTCCTGCTTGTCCTTGTAGCGCATCTGGAACAAGGCCAGGTTGAGCCGCAGGCGATGATCGAAGAGCGTCGTCTTGAAGCCGATCTCGTAGTTGTCGAGCACTTCGGGCTTGAACACCAGGAGCGGAGCGAGCTGCGGAATGCGCGACACCTCGAGCTCCGTGTTGAAGCCACCGCTCTGGAAGCCGCGCGACCACAGCAGGTACATCAGGCCGTCGTCGACGAACCCGATAGGCTCCGGCGTCATGAAGTTGAGCGACACCGTCGGCGTGGTCTTGGTGAACTCGGCCGAGCCCGCACCGAAGAGGTCTACGGTGTCGTCGTTCAGCACCCAGGTGAAGCCGCGGAAATCGCCGGTCGGCGTGACGGCGCCTTCGACGTTGAAGAAGTCCTTCTTGTCCTTCGTGTAGCGCGCGCCGGTCTCGAGCCTGAACCAAGGCAGGAACTGCCACTTGATATGTGTGAAGATGCCGCGCGTGAGCGAGGAGCCACTCTCGTGTGTCACGAACGGCGAGGGGCCCGAGCCGGTCGTGTTGAGCGGGTTGTTGCCGAAATAGAAGCCTGACGCGCCGACGCACGTCACGCTCTGGCCCGTGCCGGCCACGGAGGCATACGCGGCCCAGCACTGACTCTTCGGCCCGCCTTCGTGGCCGGCCTCGTCGATGTAGCTGTAGCCGAGAATGATGTCGGCTATGCCGATTTGCGCGTGACCGACCAGCTCACCGGTCAGAGACTCGCCGCCCTGCGGGAAGGTCGCCGGGCCGAAATGGCCGCGAGTCTCGATCGGCGCATTGGTCATATCCTGGTCGATGGAAAAGCGATAGCCGAAGGTGCGCCGGCCGATCGTGGCCTTGAAGCCCAAGTCATCGAAGATGCCCACCTGGCCGCCTTCCCACGATGCCTCACCCGTCACCGATTCGGCCCGGGCGCGCAGGAACATGCGCTCGTCCGCGTAGAAGTTGTAGCGGCCGGCCGCCTCGCTCTCGCGGCAGCGGGCTTCGAAGTTGTCGCCAGAGATGTTGTTGTACACCGTCTGGAAACCGACCACCTGCACGAAGCGGCAGTCGCCGCCGAGATTGTTCTCGTTCTGATCCATGAACGACCAGGTGGCATCGAAGGTCCAGTCGTCCGTCGGCACCCAGCGCAGCGCTGCCTGATACGTCCTGACGTTGCGGTCGCTGTGATCGCTGTTGTAAGTCAGGTTCTTGTAGTAGCCGTCCTGCTTGTCCTGGCCGATGGCGACACGTCCGAACAAAGTCTCACCGAGCGGCGCATTTACTATCAGGCGCGCATCCTGGCGATTGTGGCTGCCGGTACGAAACATCACTTCGCCTGCCGATTCATTGGTCGGGCGACGAGTCACGACGTTGATGGCGCCCGCGGTCGTGTTCTTGCCGAACAGCGTGCCCTGCGGCCCTCGCAGCACTTCGATTCGATCGATGTCCAGAGTCGACATCACGTTGACGATACGCGAGCCGACATAAATGCCGTTGATGTAGGTACCGACGGCCGGGTTGGTCGTGGGCGAGCCGCCTGCACCCTGAGCGGTAACACCGCGGATGGAGAAGTCGACGTTGACCGCTCGCGGGCCGGTCTCGACGCGCAGGTTCGGGATGAACTCCTCGAGGTCCTGCGTGCTGGTGAGTTGATGCTGCTCGATCTGCTCCGGCGTAAAGGCGGTGATCGACGTCGGAATGTCCTGCACCGACTCCGCCTCGCGGCGGGCGGACACCACGATTTCCTGAAGCACCCCTTGCTGCGGCGACGTGACATCGGCGCCTTGCGCCGCCACGGGGGTTGCGTCGAGCCCCACCATGAGACCCGAGACTACGGCGAGGCCGGTCATCGTGGATTTGGATCTGCGAGTGATCATCAACGTATCCCCCCTTCCTCTGATAGCTGTCACTCAACTGGTGCGGACGCTCAGCTCGAGATCCTGAGCAGGCGCGCCAGATTGCCGCCCAAGATCGCGAGCTTGTCCGCGTCCTGGAGCGACGGTTCGGCGACGATCAGGTCGATCGTGTCGGGCCAGTCGTAGGGCAGATCCGAGCCGTACACGATCTGCCCGGTCCCCACTTCGGCCACCAAATGACGGAGACCCTCGGAGGAGAAGATCATCGAGTCGACGATGATCTGGCTCCTGAGGTATTCGCTTGGCTTGCGCTTGTTCGCGCACGAGGCGTTCTTGCGCACCTGGCAAGCGACCTCGCTACGACCGAGATAAGACGGCAGATAACCACCCGCGTGCGCCGCGCCGATCTTCAGGCGTGGAAAGCGATCGAGCGTGCCGTCGAAAATCAGATGCGACAGGAAGAACGTCGTCTCGAGCGGATTGCCGATGATGTTGCCGAGATCGCCCCTGCCTTCCCACGCCCCCTCGCGCACGATGTTCTCGGCGCCTCCCGGATGCATGAACACAGGAACGTCGAGCTCCTGTGCCTTCGCCCAGAAGACGTCATATTTCGGTCCGGACGGCACTTCACCGCGCACGTGGCCGCCAATTGACGCTCCGCGCAGACCCAGGTTGCGCACGGCGTGTTCGAGCTGGGCGGCCGCCAGGTCTGGAAACTGCAACGCTACGGAGCTGAGCGCGACGAACCGATCGGAATGCTGCTTGCACCACGCGGCCAGTGCTTCGTCGTGCGTACGTACGATTCTCTCCGCGAGCTTGCGATCAGCCTCGTACCACCAGTACTGGTTGATGCTGAGCGCCTGGACATCTATGCCCCGCGCATCCATGGCTTCGATGCGCTTAGGGCCGAGGAGCTGAAAGGCAGGGAATTCCCGCTCGAACGGCGTTCCTTTGATGAGCGGCGCGACTTCTGCGACAGCGCAGTGAGCGTGCAAGTCGATGACTCTGGCGCGCTTGCCACCAACACGCACTTCGCGCCGTGTTGCGGTTTGCGCACGTACGTCGGAACCCGGCACCGCCGCCGCAAGTGCCGTGCCGGCCAGAAAGCCGAGGAGCTCGCGCCGACGCAATAAGTGCGGCTCGCTGCGCAAGTGCAGCGACGCAGACGCTCGCGGGCGTGGTGTTCGATGCATTATTTCCCCCGACTGGCCGCTCGACACCCACCCATCACGGCACGAGCCGACTCATGGGCAGGCGACTGCAAGCCTGCGCTTCGACACCTTCCTGTTCTCGTGTCGGGGAGATTACACCGGTGTTTCCGTTTGTGCAATCGTTTGCACGTGCAGGACGAGCGCAAACGTTGCCGCGTCACGAGGCGCCCGCCCGCAGGGCGAGCGACCGCACGCGGCGATCGGACGGACGATCGACTCTTTCAATCGCAGGTGGAAGCGGGGAAAGGAGGGAAGCGACGGAAGCGAATGTCGCGCCTCACGCGGCGCCTACCACTCCACCGCCACATACTTCTTCTCGAGGAACTCCATGAGGCCGTCGTGCGATCCCTCCCGCCCGAGGCCACTCTGTTTGACGCCGCCGAAAGGCGCGGCGGGATCGGACACGAGACCGCGGTTCAGGCCGATCATGCCGGCCTCGAGCCGCTCGGCGACCCGGAGCCCGCGCTTGAGGTCGCTCGTGTACAGGTAGGAAATGAGCCCGTACTCGGTGTCATTGGCGAGCTCGACCGCTTCCTCCTCGTCGGTGAACTCGACGATGGGCGCCACCGGGCCGAAGATCTCCTGCCTGAGAATGCGCGCCGAATGCGGGATGCGGTCGAGCACCGTGGGCGGATAGAAATAGCCCGGCCCTTCGATACGGCGCCCACCCGTCAGGGCGCGCGCGCCCGCCCCGATCGCTTCATCGACGAGACCCTGAACGGTATTCACGGCCGTTGCGTTGATCAGCGGACCGAGTCCAACGCCGCTTTCCAGCCCGTTGCCCACTTTGACCGCGCGCATGGCCTCGGTGAATCGCTGCACGAATGCTGGCGCAATCCCCTTCTGCACCAGAAAGCGGTTGGCAGCAGTGCACGCCTGCCCGCCGTTGCGCATCTTTGCGATCATCGCGCCCTGCACGGCCGCATCGATATCCGCATCGTCGAACACCAGGAACGGCGCATTACCGCCAAGCTCCATCGAGCTGCTGACTACGCAATCGGCAGCCTGCGCGAGCAATACGCGCCCCACCTCTGTCGAGCCGGTGAATGACAACTTGCGCACACGTGGATCGTGCAACATCGCGCCCACGACCTTTCCGGAGCGCGATGACGGAATCACGTTTACGACGCCGGGAGGCACACCGGCTTCTTCGAGTATGGCGGCAATAGCCAGCGCAGTCAGAGGCGTATCGGAAGCAGGCTTGAGCACCACGGTGCAGCCGGCGGCGAGCGCTGGCCCGATTTTGCGGGTCGCCATCGCGGCCGGGAAATTCCATGGCGTCACGAGCACCGAGACACCGATCGGCTGCATCAGCACGACAATGCGATTCGCGCCACTCGGCGCACGCGAGACCTCCCCGATCGCGCGCACCGCCTCCTCCGCATACCAGCGGAAGAATTCGGCAGCGTAGCGGGTTTCGGCGATCGCATCGCTCAGTGCTTTCCCGTTCTCCCGTACGATGAGCTCTGCGATCTCCTGCTGGCGCTGCGTCATGATCTCGAACGTGCGTCGCAGGATCTCGCCTCGCTCCCGCGGCGACGTGGCGCTCCACGCAGGCAGCGCATCGTACGCACTGGCCACCGCGCTCAAACCATCTTCAACACTGGCGCTTTCGACCTCGGCGAACACCTGGCCGGTGGCCGGATCGAGCACAGGTATGCGCTCACCGGAGGACGCGGCTCGCCAGCGGCCGCCGATGTACAGCTGCGTATGAAGGTCAGAGCTCGCGCGCGACATGCGTGTTCCAGCTCAGTACTCGTTGGCGATCGGCAGCTCTTTGGCCGGAAACAGCGTGATGACCTCGCAACCCTTGTCGGTCACGACCACCTCTTCCTCGATGCGCGCGGCCGAGCGTCCATCGGTGGCCGGACAATACGTTTCGAGCGCAAACACCATGCCCGCCTTGATCTCGTACGGCTTCTCGAACGAGACGAGCCGGCTGATGATCGGCCGCTCGTGCAGTGCGACACCCAGCCCATGCCCGAACTGCAGGGCGAAGGCCTCCATCTCGTCCGGGAAGCCGAAATCCTGTGCTTTGGGAAAGACAGCGGCGATCTCATCGGTGCCCACGCCGGGGCGCACGCGCTCGATAGCGGCGTCCATCCACTCGCGCGCTTTGCGATACGCGTCCCGCTGCGCCGGCGTCGCCTTGCCGACGTTGAACGTGCGGTAGTAGCACGTGCGATAGCCCATATAGGCCTGGATGATGTCGAAGAACGCCTGGTCGCCCGGGCGGATGATGCGATCGGTGAAGTTGTGCGGATGCGGGCTGCAGCGCTCGCCGGCAACGGCGTTCACCGCTTCGACGTCATCCGAGCCCATCTCGTACAGCATCTTGTTGACACGCGCCACGATGTCCGATTCGCGCACCCCCGGCTTCAGCTCCTCGTAGATCATCTGGTACACGCCGTCGACCATCGAGGCGGCCGTGTTGAGCAGCATGATTTCGTCGCGGCTCTTGATCTCACGTGCATCGAGCATCGTCTGCTGGCCGTCGCGCACTTCGATGCCGAGACGTTGCAACTCGAACAGCATCGGCGGCTCGACCACGTCGACTCCGAGCGGCATCTTGCTGACGCCGTTTTCGTCCAGCACCGCTTTGATCTCGAGCGCCGCCCGCCTGATCAGGCCAGCATCAGGCGGCACCGTCCCGCGCAAACCAACCATCCCTGCATGACAGCAGACCGGCTGGAGCCAGGGCGCGTAAATGCGATGGTGCGCCGCGGCCGAGCCGAAATCCCACAAGTGCGGCTCGCCGTCGCCCGCCAGCACCGCGAACCGGCACATCTTGTCGCGTGCCCACTCGCCGATCGCGGTGCTCGTGAGATAGCGGATGTTGTTGTTGTCGAACACGAGCAGCGCACCGAGCTCGGAGCTCTTCAGCGCTTGCCGCACCCGCGCCAGGCGGTAACGATGCAGGCGACGGAAATCGACGCGCTCCTCGAAGTCCACGTTCATGACGCCCGGGGCGCCGAGCGGCCGCGTCCAGTTGTGACGCGGATCGATGTCGTCCGGAGTGATCGTCTTGCGTTCGGATACTTTGGCAACCATTGCGGAGGCCTCGCGGGCAGATGCCGCGCTGCAAACGATTGCGCGGTCCGGCGGTACCTTACAACCGCCACGGGTCACTGGCAAGCGCGCCTGGCGCGTTGACACGGCGCGCGGCGCGCTGGTGTAATTCCGCAATGCAATCGTTTGCAGCGACGACGATGCGCTGGGCGCGCGTCGTGCAACTGCGCGGGGCGGCGCACACCGACCTCGTGCGCTTTCTGGGCGCACGCCTGCCGCGCGCCGATGTCGATGACGTCGCGCAGGAGTGCTACCTGCGCCTGCAGCGTTGCGAGCACCTGCTCGCCGTACGCGACCCTAAGGCATTCCTGTTCCGGATTGCCGTCAACCTGCTGACCGATCGCGCACGCCAGCACGCGCGACGACAGCGCGATCTCAAGCGCCTCGGCGTTGCCGTTCACTTCGAAGACGCGGAGGATGAGCCGTGTACCGATGCGGCACTCGAGGATGCGTTGGCAGCCGAGCAGGCGTGGCGCTCGATCGCCGCCGCCCTGGAGCGCTTGCCCGCCAAATGCCGCCGAGCGCTGTTGATGCAGCGCATCGATGGCTTGACTCACGAGGAGATCGCTGCAGCGCTTTGCGTCTCGAAAAGCATGGTCGAGAAGTACATCGCCAGAGCGGTCGGAACGCTGCGCGCCGCGCTCCCGTAAGGTGCGCGGCCTCTTCTTCTCTTCTTCCCAACGGTGACGGGAGCGATCCCGTCACCCCCGTGATTTCGTCGATCCGTCACTTTCGCACGCGGCAAGCGCGCGCCGTTCACCTTCAGTTGCGCAAGTGCTTGTCGAAGAAGGCCATCCACTGCTCGAAGGCCTCTCGCTGCATCTCGTCCGGCGTGTAGGAGCCGTTTTCATTGCGATACAGCAAGCCGTAGCCGTGCGTGTCGTGGTCGGACGAGTCCCAAACCTGGTTCGGAATCCCGGCCTCCGTCATCCAGTCGTATAGCGTCCGGAACACGCCCTGCAGATGGTCGCGGTCGCGGCCGAGGTGCATGAACGGCGTCTTCATGCGCCGGATGCGCTCCATCGCCTTCTGCTTGTTGGCGAGCTTCTTGACGAGATCCGGATCCTCGAGCTGCATCACGCCGTCCTTGCGCGGCGCCTTGCTCGTGTCGACGGCCAGGAACTCGTACGAGGCGCCTTCGATCAACACACCGGCGCCCCACGTGATCTGGGATGCAGCCTTCGCCTGCAACTCGCCCGAATGCGACACGCCGATGGTGCCGACGTCGTCGTGACGTACGTATGGCAGACTCTGCAAGTGCTCGATCAGCGAGATGTAGTCGTCTGAATCGAGTGTCGCGGTGGACTTCAGCACGCGCGCGCCGCCGCTGATGGTGTCCTCGAGGTTCCTGGAGCGATCCGCACTGTTATAGGCTTCCGGAATCTCGTTTCGATAGTTTCCGTACGCCACCACGTAGCCGCGCTTCAGCATCTCGTCCATCATCGGCTCGAGCCGATACAGCGCGGTCTCTATCTTGGTGAAGCCGCCGACTCCGTTGCCGGAGCCGATCAGCACTGCGGGGAACGGCCCATCGCCCTCCGGTTTGCGCACGCCGAGCGGCACATAGATCTCGTCTCGCGTCTCGACGAGGTGCAGCTCGTACGGCGTGCCCGACTTCGGAATCCGCCGCGGCACGACCAGATAGGGTCGATCCTTCTGACTCTTCAGCTCCGCGACATGCGACTGCGGGCGGCAACTCCCCGTTTGCACGTCGAAGGTTTCGTTCGCCTGGCATTTCGGCCGCCAATTCTCCGAAGGCAGTGCGTCGTTGGCGGCGAGCCCGATGCCCGCCCAGGCAGCTGCCAGGAATGCAAGCGGCATGGTCAACCGGGTCATGGCGGATTCCCCCGAAGCGTTCGTATTGGTCGGAGCCGCACGCCTCGGGCGCGCGGCCGCACCGCTGCGGCAGACTACACCGGCAGCTCGCCGCTTGCAATCGTTTGCATGCCGGCAGCCCGCCGGCCGAGCAGCCGATCGAGCGTCAGGTACACGACGGGCGTCGTGAAGAGGGTGAGCGCCTGACTCAAAATCAGCCCGCCGACGATGGCAAGGCCAAGAGGCTGCCGCAGCTCTGCCCCCGTTCCGAGGCCGAGCGTCAACGGCACCGCACCGAACAACGCGGCCAGCGTCGTCATGAGGATCGGCCGGAAGCGCGTCAGGCAGGCCTCATGTATCGCTGTCTCGGGGGTGAGGCCGCGCTCGCGCTGCGCTTGCAGCGCGAAGTCGATCATGAGAATACCGTTCTTCTTCACGATGCCGATCAGCAGGATCACGCCGATCAGCGCCATGATCGAGAAGTCGTTGCCGCTCACCCACAGCAACAGAATGGCGCCGGTGGCGGCCGACGGCAGGGTCGAAAGAATGGTCAGCGGGTGCACGAAGCTTTCGTAAAGCACGCCGAGAATGATGTAGACGGCGAGCACGGCCGCCAGGATCAACAGCGGTTGTGAAGCGAGCGAATCTTCGAACGCGCGTGCTGCGCCCTGAAACGTCCCCACGACCGACGCCGGCATCCCAAGCTCCGCGCGAATCGAATTCAGCGTGTTGACGGCATCGCCCAATGCCACACCTGGCGCGAGGTTGAACGAGATGTTCGCCGCTGGTTGCATGCCATCGTGCGCGATGGACTGCGGGCCGGATTCGGGCGGCTGCACCGCTGCCACGGCGGAAAGCGGCACGAGCTCGCCCGTAACCGGAGAACGCAAGCGGAAATACGCAAGACTCGCCGCGTTCCCCCGCTGCGCCGTGCTGAGCTCGAGAACGATCTTGTACTGATTGGTTTCGGTCTGGATCTCGTTGATCTGTCGCTGGCCGAACGCGTCGTAAAGCGCGTTATCGATGTCGCTCGCTGTCAGCCCGAAGCGGGCCGCCGCGGCGCGGTCGATAGTGATGCGCGTAACGGTGGCACCGAGCACCAAATCGTTCGAGACGTCCATGTACATCGGCGACTCCCGAAGCCGATCCGTCAGCCGCTGCGCCCACTCATTGAGCTCGTCGCTATCCTGCGCGCGCAGAACGTACAGGTATTGCGCACGTGGGGTTCCGGTTGTCAGGTTGATGTCCTGCTGAGCGCGCAGCACGACCTGAAAGTCGGGAATCTGGGCGAGCGCGGGCCGCAGCCGCTCGATCACTTCGCTCGCACTGGCGTCGCGATCCCACCGGTCCTTGAGCGCGAGCCACAACCGACCACCGGAATTGAGCTGATTGTTTGCTGTCGGACCCACGGCGTGCGCATAACGCGCAACGGCCGGTTCGGCCGCTATGATGCGCTCCATCGCGCGGTGCTTCTCCACCATTTCCTCGAAGGAGATGTCCGGCCGCGCCTGCGTCGAACCGGACAGCCAACCGATGTCCTGCAATGGGAAGAAGTTCTTGGGAATCGTGACGAACCCGAGCGCGGCGATGACGATCGTCGCTGCGAACACGGCCAGCGTCGCCCGCTGATGCGTGAGCGCCCAGATGAGCGCGCGGTCGTAGTACCGCAGCAGCGTCAGTCGTGCCTCAGCCGAGTGCCCCGCTGACTTCATAAACAAGCCCGCGAGCGTCGGGCCCAACGTCAGCGACACGGCCGCGGAAATCACGATAGCCGCTGCGGCAGTCAAGGCGAACTCCCGGAAGAGCTTGCCGATGAAACCCGGCATGAACAGCAGCGGAATGAAGACCGCAATCAGCGACACTGCGATCGTAAGCACAGTGGCCGCAATCTCGTTCACTCCGCGCAGCGCGGCCTGAACCCGCGGCATACCGTCTTCGATGTGCCGGTGGATGTTCTCGATCACGACGATCGCATCGTCGACGATGAAGCCGACCGAGATGATGATTGCGACCAACGTGAGGTTGTTCAGTGTGAAGCCAGCGACGTACATCACGCCGCACGTGGCTATCAATGTGACGCACAGCACGGCGGTAACGATCGCCGTCGCGGCGAGCTGCCGCAAAAAGTACGCCATGACAGCTATCACCAGGACAACGGCGAGCGCCAGCGTGATCTCCACCTCGTGTATCGATGAACGGATCGTCCGCGTGCGATCGTTCAGGACTTCGAGATCGATGCTCGCCGGCAGTGCGCTGCTGAGCCGAGGCAGCGCTTCCTTCACCCGATCGCCGGTCGCGACGACGTTCGCCCCTGGCTCGCGAAACACCATGAGGATCACGCCTGGCTTGCCCCCGGCCCACGCGTGTACATAGTCGTTCTCGGCGCCGAAGTGCACACTCGCGACGTCCTTGAGAAAAACTGGGGCGCCGTCGCGGTAGGCGACCACCAGGTCCGCGTACTCGCGCGGATCCATCAGTTGATCGTTCGCCGCGATCGTGGACATGCGGCTGCTGCCGAACAGCGCGCCCTTCGGCTGATTGACGCTCGCCCGTTGCACGACTGCACGAACGTCGGCCAGCGTGAGGCCCGCGGCGGTGAGCTTCTCCGGCGAGGCTTGAATGCGAATCGCGGGTCGTTTCTGCCCGAGGATGCTCACCTGCCCTACGCCCTGGATCTGGCTGATCTGCCGCGCAATCAGCGTCTCGGCGTAGTCGCTGACCTCGGTCAGCGGCAGCGTGTCGGATGACATCGAGAGCATCAGGATGGGCGTATCCCCGGGATTCAGCTTGCGCCAGGTCGGCAGGCTCGGCATCGCGGCTGGCAGCCCCGACGAAGCTGTATTGATCGCGGCTTGCACCTCCTGGACCGCCGTGTCGAGGCTCTTCTCGAGCTCGAACTGCAACGTGATTTGCGTGACGCCATAGGCGCTCGAGGAAGTCATCTGACGCACTCCCGGCACGGCACTGAATTGCACCTCGAGCGGGGTGGCCACCGAGGAGGCCATGGTTTGCGCATCTGCGCCCGGCAGGCTCGCGTTTACTTGAATCGTCGGATAGTCGGCCGCGGGGAGCGGCGCGATCGCGAGCTGGGGAAAGGCGAATGCGCCCATCAGCAACAGCGCGGTTGCGAGGAGGGTCGTTCCTACTGGATGCGCCATGCACCAGGCGGGTATGCCGCGACCGAAGCTCATGACTGACTCCGCCGCGCGCGTGGCTCAACCGGTTCTTTGCGCACTTGCTCACCAGCGCGCTCATCAAGCTGCAACTTGACGCGTGCCCCGGGGCGCAGCCGCGACTGCCCGTCGATCACGATCAGATCGCCGGCCTCCACTCCGCTCAGCGCGGCGATTTTCTCGTCCGAGTACAGCACGCGGACGGGCACGATCTGTGCCTGTTCGTCGCGCACGCGATACACGATGTCGCTGTCTGGTCCGCGCTGAATCGCAACCTGTGGCACAACCAGCGCGTCTCGCAGCACTCGCGCCTGGACGGCGACTGCCACGGTTTGATCAGGCCATAACTTCCCTTCGGGGTTCGGGAAATCGGCTTTCACCCGGATCGTGCCGGTGGCTGTGGAGACGCGATTGTCGATCAGCGTCAGCGTGCCTTCTCCGAGCAACGCACCGCCGTCACTGTCATATGCGAGCACACGCGGCGGCGGCGAACCAGAATCGCGCAGCAAAGCCGAAACTACCGGCAGCATGCTCTGCGGCAGCGAAATCTCTACGCTGATCGGGTCGAGCTGCACGACGGAGAACAAGCCTTCTGCGTCAGAAGCGCGCACGAAGCTGCCTTCGTCGAAGTTGCGAATGCCGACGCGCCCAGCGGTCGGTGAGTAGATGCGCGTGTAGGAGAGTTGCACCTCCCTCGCGGCCACAGCTGCCTTGTTGTTGCGCACCGTTGCAGTCAGTTGCTCGACCTGCGCCTCCTGCTGATCGACCTGTTGCGCAGAGACGATGTGCTGCTCCCGCAGGCGGCGGTAGCGTTCGAGATCCAGCCTCGCGGACTTCAGTTGCGCCTCGCTCACTTCGAGCTGAGCGCGGGCTTGCTCGAGCGCAGCACGGATCGCGCGATCGTCGATGCGCGCGAGCAGATCGCCGCGCTTGACCTGCTGACCCTCGCCCACTGCGAGCTCTACCAGCACGCCGTCGACCTGGGGTCGAATGACGACGCTGCGGTGCGAACGGACCGTACCGATGGTTCGTATGACGTCGACCACATCCTGCCGGCCCACAGGCACTGCGCGCACCGGAATCGCAGCCGGTGCGCGCTCGGCTTCGGGCGAGCGCACAAACCGCCAACCTATGGCGATGAGCACCGCCACACCGGCCCCAGCGACAAGCAACAGTCGTCTGCGCGAAATGATCACGAGACATCCCCGCTCCAGGACGACGCTGGCGACGGCAACCTCAGCGTCTCGTGCCTGGGCCGGTGCGGCTGCGACCGGACCGATCGTCTATATGAACAGTGAGGTCGAAACTTGGAATCACGTCCGTAATGCGCATGCTGGCCGCGGCAGCCCTGCTGCTGTCTGAGGCAAGCATGTCGCAGAGCGCTGCTCCGCATTTCGAGATCGATCCGTGGTGGCCGAAGCCTCTGCCGGATCGCTGGATCACCGGTCGGCTCGGCGGCGTGTGCGTCGACCGGCACGATCACGTGATCGTTACCAATCGGCGCGATATCACCGAGGAAGAAGCCGAGACGTCGCTGCCAGCGCCGTCGGTGCTGATCTTCGACAGCGCCGGTGCCCTGGTCGACTCGTGGGACGGCGATTGGGACAGGCACCCCGGCAGCATTCACGGCTGCTTCGCCGATCACGAAAACAACATCTGGATCACAGGTCACCGCGACGGGGTCGTGCAGAAGTACTCCCATGACGGAAAGCTCCTTCTGCAAATTGGTCAGCGCGGAGTGCTCGACAGCGTAGATGGCTCGCTCGAAGGCAAGCCTCGCAATTCCAGCCGAACGGGATTTTTCAAACCGGCCGGCGTCGTCATCGATCCGCAGAACGGCGAGATCTACGTGGCCGATGGATATGGCAACAAACGCGTAGCAGTGTTCGATCGGGCAGGTACTTTCCTGCGGCAGTGGGGGCGCCAGGCAACTGTAAATGAAACCCGCAGTGGCACGCCCGCCGCGTTCGCCGAAGTCGTGCATTGCATCGCGCTCAGCGCGGACGGCCTGCTGTACGTGTGCGACCGTCAGGGCGATCGCGTCCAGGTGTTCGACAAGCTCGGCAACTTCCAGCGCAACATTTGGATCCGCACCGGAACACCCGAGCTGCCCGATGAGCGCGGCACGGTATGGTCGATCGATTTCTCGCGCGATCCCGAGCAGCGCTATCTGTACGTCATGAACGGCCGCAACGAGCAGGTGCACGTGGTCGAGCGAGCGAGCGGCAGGATCCTCCACAGCTTCGGCCGTCCCGGCCACCAGCTCGGCAACTTCACCCACGGCCATGCACTCGCGGTCGATTCGAAGGGCAATCTGTACGTCGCGGAGACCGACACGGGGCGAAGGATTCAGAAATTCGCTTTGATGCCGTAAAGGCTACGCTCAGCGCTGGCTGCAACGGCAGCTCGCGAATGCGCATTCCTGCCGCCGCGGCGACGGCGTTTCCAATTGCCGCGCCCGCCGGTCCCTGCACACCTTCGCCCGCGCCGAGGAACGGCATGCCCGGGCGATCGATGATGTGCACCTCGACGCTCTGCGGCGCCGCCGAGAAGCGCAGGATCGGATAGCTGCTCCAGTCGCGGCTCGTAATCCCGCTGCGATCGAACTTCACAGCTTCGAACAGCGTCCAGCTCGCCGCCTGGATGAAGCCCCCTTCGATCTGGTTGCGCACGCCGTCGGGATTCACGGTCTGACCGCAATCCACCGCGGCGACCGCCCGCAGCAATTGGATACGCCCGCTCGACCGATCGACGCTCGCTTCCACCGCCACCGCAGCATATGTCGACTGGTTCTTGTAGCGCGCATACGCGAAGCCGCATCCACGACCCGGCGCCGTCGTGCGCCTCGACCAACCGAACTTCTCAGCAGCCATTTCCACGACAGCACGCGCGCGCGGATCATCGAGATGCCGCAAGCGAAACTCCACTGGGTCGACGCCCGCCTGCGCGGCAAGCTCTTCCATCGCGCTTTCGATCGTAAACACGTTCATATACGCGCCGAGGGAGCGCAGCGCGGAGACGCGCAGCGGCATTGCGGGAATGAAATGATGAATGACCTTCGCGTTCTCGAATGTGTAGAGCGGAATGGCGTTGCGATCGCCACCCCCGTTGGGCAGCGGTATCGGACGAGGCGGCGGCTGCTCGTGTGGTTTCGCTAGATATTGCGCCGCAAGCAGGTTGCCGGCATTGTTGCTCGGTCGTGTCGAGTGCGTGCTGCTCCACACTTCGTATTGCCAGGACGAGACACGCCCGTCTTTTACGGCTGCACGCACCTTCGTGACCATCGCCGATCCGTACGGCTCCCATGCATGCTCCTGCTCGCGCATCCATTGAACACGCACGGGACGACCGGGCAGCGCAGCGGCGATCAGCGCGGCATCTGCCGCAGCATCGTCAGAGCCGTTGTGGCCGTAGCAACCGGCGCCTTCGAGGTGGATGCAATGCACGCGCTTCTCATCGATCCCGAGCATCTGGGCGATGGCGCCGCGCAGAGGAAACACGCCCTGACTGTGCGTCCACACCGTCATGACACCGTCCTTCAACTGCGCGACCGCGCAGGACGGGCCGGTCGACGCATGCATCTGGTAATGACGGCGGAAGGTGGCTTGGAAAGCACCCTCTGAATCCGTTGCCGGCGTGCCGCGCTCGAAAATCGTGCTCGTCTGCGCTGGCTGCCGCAGCAAATACGAGAACAAGTCGTTGGGCGCAGGCAATGCTTCCGGCACGTCCCACTGCGCCGCCTCGGCCAGCGCATGCATGGCCGTGATCGCCTGATATTCCCGTTCGGCAACTACCGCGAGAAAACTTCCATCCCGCACGACTTTGACGACTCCTGGCATGCGCTCGACTTTCGAGGAATCGACCGTACGCAGGCGCGCGCTGTAGCTCGGCGGCCGGACCACACGGGCGTGCAGCATTCCAGGCAGGCGCAAATCGTGAACGTAAGCAGCACCGCCGCTCACTTTTGCCGGGATGTCGACGCGAGGCAGCGACTTGCCGATGTAGCGATAACTGTCCGGAGGCGTCAGCCGCGAACGTTCGCTGGCCGCGACGTGCAGACGCTGTGCAACCAGCTCTCCGTAGCCAATGCGCTTGCCGTCATCACTCACGATGAAGCCGTTGTCCGCGCGCAGGCGCGCTTGCGGAATCGACCATTTCTGTGCAGCGGCGCTCAGCAGAATTGCCCGCACCTGCGCGGCCGCGTTGAGAATGGCCGTACCGCTGTCCATGATCGTGTGGCTGCCGGAGGTGTAGCCTTCGTTCGCCGTTCTCTCGGTGTCGGCGGTGATCAGCTCTATGCTCTCCGGTGTGACGAACAGCTCTTCGGCTGCGATCTGGCGCAAGGCGGTCTTCATGCCTTGCCCGAGCTCGACCTTGCCGGTGAACACCGTCACCTTGCCGTGCTCATCGATGCGGATCCATGCATCGAGCATCGGAGCCCGATCGAGGCTGCCTGGCAGCCCGCCGCTTTCGGCGGCGCGCAGGCGCAAGGCGGGCAACAGAGAAAAGCTCACCACCAGCCCGCTTCCCGCTGCCAGCAGCTCGCGCCGCGAAATCGTGGTCCCTGACGCACTCATGGCTGCCCCTCCTGCCGACCGCCCTTCTGCAGCTCATTGCTCGCTCGCCGCACAGCACGCAGGATGCGCAAATGCACGCCACAGCGGCACAGATTCGTTTCCATGTGCTCGCGTATCTGCGCGTTTGAAGGCGCCGGGGCTCGGGACAGCAACGCGTGGGCGCGAACGATCATGCCGGCCGTGCAGTAACCGCACTGCGCCGCTTGTTCCTCGATGAATGCCCGCTGCAACACGCTGAGCGTGTCGCCACTGCCCAGACCTTCCAGCGTCGTGATCTTCTTGCCTTCGAGCGCGGCGATGGGGATTACGCACGAAGTCACGGCCTCGCCGTCTACGAGGACCATGCATGCGCCGCACTGCCCCAAGCCGCAGCCGAACTTGGCCCCGTTGAGCTCGAGCGTGTTCCGCAAAACATAGAGAAGCGGCGTCTGCGGATCGTCATCCACCGTCCGCGTGGTGCCGTTGACATGCAAAGTGATCATCGGAGCCTCCCCCGTCGTACGGGTCCCCGCTTCCAATCGGCCGCGCTGCCGGCTATCGTCGCGCGCGATGCGTCGGTTGCTCGGGGAGTAAACATGTCGATGATGCTACGCAAGGGGAGGACGGGCCACCCGGGGCGCACCGCCCTTTTTTTGATCGTATATGCAATCGTTTGCAACGTCGAGTGGGCCCGGGCGGCGCCGCCGGCCCGGGCCTCCGAGCCTCGCTACCAGGTCGAGGTCGAGAAGGATGTCCGCATCCCCCTGCGCGACGGCGCGTACCTGATGGCGGACGTTTACCGGCCGCGCGCCGGGGCCCGGGAAAAATTTCCAGTCCTCATGAGCCTGAGCGCGTATCTCAAGGAGTTGCAGCACCTGCCCCATGAGCCGCCGTTCACCCACCAGGAGCGGCCCGAGCCCGAGTGGTGGGTGCCGCGCGGTTACGTTCTGGTATTCGTCGACACACGCGGCACGGGTAAGTCGCCGGGACGCACCAACATCTGGTCGATGCAGGAAGCGCGCGACTACTACGACGCCATCGAATGGGCGGCGGCCCAGCCATGGTCGACGGGCAAAGTGGGCCTGAGCGGTGTGTCCTACTACGCGATTACGCAATGGAATGTCGCGAGCCTGCAGCCGCCGCACCTCACGACCATCCTCCCCTGGGAAGGCTGGGCCGACCTGTACCGGGACTCAGTGTTTCACGGCGGGCTGTTTAATCAGGCGTTCTACGGCAACTGGTGGCTCGACGTGATGGGCAAGCAGTTGCTCGAAGCCACGGTCGTCGACGGGCCGGACGGAATGAACGAGAACCTCCTTCTCGAATTCATGAGGCATCCGACGGATGGCCCCTGGTGGGACGGGCACAAGGCGCGCGCGCAGATGGACAGGATCACCGTGCCGTTCTACAGCTCGGGCAACTGGGGCGGCTGGAATCATCATCTGCGCGGCAACCTGGAAGCGTTCACGCGCGCCGCCTCCAAGGCCAAGAAGCTGCAGGTCCACATCGGCGGGCACACCGATTACTTCTACGATCCGGAAGGCCGCGAGGAGCAGCTACGCTGGTACGACTACTGGCTGAAAGGCATCGACACGGGAATCATGGACGAGCCACCGGTGAAGCTCTGCATTCGCACCTCCGTGAACGATTGCACCTGGCGCTTCGAGAACGAATGGCCAATCGCACGCACGCGCTACACGCGCTTCTACCTGACGACAGAGAAGGCAGGCACGGTGCGGGATGCGATCCACGACGTCAGGATGGTTACGGAACCCCCGGCGACACCCGGCGCTCTCACGTATGACGCCGGCCCGGCGTCGTATGCACGCGCAAGGAAGGGGCTGCCGACCGTTTCGTTCTCGACGGAGCCGCTGAGGGAGGACACCGAAATCACCGGCCCGATCAACCTCGTGATGTGGGTCTCTTCGGAGACGGATGACATGGACGTGTTCGCGTATCTGCGCAAAACCATGCCGGATGGGACGGTTCAGACCGTGACTCGCGGCATCCTCAAGGTGTCGCATCGGAAGCTCGATCCCGTGCTCTCGACGCCCTCGCGGCCCTATCACACTCATGACGCGGAGCAGAAGCTGCGCCCCGGCGAAGTCGTGAAAGTGGACGTCGAGATCTGGCCGACGAGCATGGTGTACGAGAAAGGCACGCGCATTCGCCTCGACGTGCAACCGCACGACGGTCAGCACTACTTCGCCGCCTATCACCTCAAGAACAACACGATCTACACCGGAGGCGAGCACGCCTCGTACGTGTTGTTGCCCATTGTCCCGCCCCGCGCCGACGGTCAATCGATGACCGCCGGAAAGGCGCACGGCGCGGAGCTGGACGTCGTGAGGTAGCTGTGAGGCTTCCAGCCTGCCCCCGGAGGGCATCAGGCTGGAGGCTGACTCACTGCCGAACGACCGGCCCGGATTGCATCCTCGGTGCGCGGCACGCTGCGTACCGGCACGCCATGCATCGCAGCCTTGTTGCGGATTGCGGACTCGCTGCGGCCGAGGCGGCGCGCAATGATGGCCACTGGCAGGCCCTGTTGCGAAAGCTCGCGCAGCGCACGGATGTCATCGGTCGACCACGTGCGCTTGACGGTGGGCAACGAAAACGGTGTCGACATCGGCGTTCGTCAGCCTCCGAACTGGTCACAGGCTTCTCCTGGCTATGACGTTGCGAGCAGCGTGAACCGCAGTGCCCGTGACTGCTTGCCGGGCCGCGCCACCCGCGGCGGGCACACTCCATTTCGCCGTCCGGCTGGCGGATTGGCTCGAGACTGGCGGAAAATTGCACGCTCGTGCCTCGAAGACCTCAGGGGGAAGGCAAACGATGCTCCGGAACAACGAAGCCTGGTTCGACACCGCCCGGGATGGGCTGAGCCGCCGGCAGGCGCTGCAACTGGTCCTGGCTGCCGCCGCTGCAGGCACCTGCAAGCTATCGTTTGCGCAAAGCGCGCACTTCGAGCGGTACGAACAAGCGCTCGTGATAGACGGGCTCGGCGCACCGGCGGCGTATCGGCCCGATGGAACGATCGAAATGGACGGCACGACCCATCTGCTCGCAGCCGTCAAAGAATCCGGCCTCACCGCGGTTAATGTCACAGTGAGCGAAGTGGGCAACGGCCCGAACCGCTTCGAGGAAGCCGTCACCGGCATTGCCATTTTCGAACAGCTCATCGCGCAGCATCCGGACACGTTCATGCGAATCAACACGGCCGACGACTTGCAGGTCGCGAAGTCGAGCGGCCGGCTCGGGCTGATCTACGGGTTTCAGGACACCACGCCCCTCGAGAGCGATGTCTCGCGCATCGGCCTGTTCCGGGCGCTCGGCGTGCGCATCATCCAGCTCACTTATAACAAGCGCAATCTGGTCGGCGACGGCTCGCTCGAGCCGGCCAACGCCGGCCTGAGCGACTTCGGCCGGGCCGTCATCGCCGAGCTCAATCGCGAACGCGTGCTGATCGACCTGAGTCACGGCGGACAACGCACGGTCGCCGAGGCGATCGCCGCCTCGAAGGCTCCTGTCGCCATTACTCATACTGGATGCCGCGCGCTGGTGGATCGGCCCCGCAACGTGTACGACGAGGAGCTCAGGGCAGTGGCGGACAAGGGCGGCGTGGTCGGCATCTATCTCATGCCTTTCCTGCGCGAGAGCGGGCAACCTCGTGCCGAAGACGTCCTGCGACACATCGAGCACGCGCTCGAGGTGTGCGGCGAGGATCACGTGGGAATCGGCACCGATGGCTTCATCGGGGGAGTGCCGATCACGCCGCAATTCAAGGAGTCGCACCGCGAGTTCGTGGAAGACCGCATACGCCGAGGCATCGCGGCGCCGGGGGAAGCTGTGGATGTCTACAATTTCGTCCCTGACTACAACACGCCGCGTCGTTTCGCCACCATCGCGGATGACCTCGCCCGGCGCGGCCACAAGAGCAGTCGCATCGAGAAGATTCTGGGCGGCAACTTTGCGCGGCTGTTCAGAGAAGTCTGGTAATCACGTAGACTGCGCCGCTGTTACCGGACTCTGTGTAGCAACCGGTTCACCAACGCTCCAAACCCGAATCAATTGTCATGTTCAGGCCGTTGCGCCTGCGGCCCGCGAGGAAGACTTTCAATGACCGAGCTCGAGCTTGAAACGACCAGTTGGGATCGCCGTGACTTTCTGACCGCTGCCGCGCTCGTCGGCACCGGATCCCTTCTCGTCGGCCCGATGCGGGCGTGGGCCGCGAAGGAAACCTACGCCGCGATCCGCAAGGCAGCCGTAGCCGGCCGCGACGCCGCCATCAAGCGGATCCAGGACTGGATCGCCTTGCCCTCGATCGCAGCGGAGAACCGCAACATGGCCGAGGGCGCCGAGTACATGGCCAACCTCGCGCGCGAGGCCGGGTTCGATAAGGCCGAGATCGTGCCTACCGACGGCCATCCAGGTGTGTTCGCCACCATGGACAACGGCGCGAAGCGGACGCTGGCGCTGTACTTCATGTATGACGTCAAGCAGTTCAATCCGGCCGAGTGGTCCTCCCCGCCCCTCGAAGGCCGCATCGTCGAGAAGCCCGGCTTCGGGCGCGCGATCGTCGGTCGAGGCGCCGTGAATCAGAAAGGTCCGGAGGCGACGCTGCTCGCCGCCCTGCATGCCATGCGCGCCGCGAAGGTGAAACCTCCGGTGAACCTGGTCCTGGTGGCCGAGGGCGAAGAGGAAATCGGCTCGCCGCACTTCCACCAGATCGTCGAGCGCCCCCATGTCTTCGAGGCGCTCAAGAAGGCCGAGGGCATCTTCATCCCCGCGAGCTGGCAGGACATCAACGGCCACGTGCAGGTCAATCTGGGCTCGAAAGGGGTGATCGAGCTCGAGCTGATCGCGAGCGGCGAGAAGTGGGGCCGCGGGCCTCGCGGGGAAATCCACTCCAGTTACAAGTCCATGGTCGATTCGCCCGTCTGGCGGCTCGTCAAAGCACTGGATTCGCTCGTGACGCCGGACGGCAACACGCCGGCGATCGACGCCTGGTTCGAGAACGTCCGCCCGCTCACACCGCGCGAGAAGGAGCTGATCGCGCAAGTCGCGCGCTCGAGCGACGAGCAGTCCATGAAGAAGCTGCTGCAGGTGAGCCGCTGGATCGACGATCTGCCCCTTCAGCAGGCGCTCGAGCGGCAGGCCTCGCAACCAACCGTCAACATCGAGGGGCTCGTCGCGGGCTACACCGGCCCGGGCGGCAAGACGATTCTGCCGGCGCGCGCAGTCGCCAAGCTCGATCTGCGTCTCGTGCCGAACCAGACGCGCAAAGAGGCGGTTACGAAGCTCCGCGCGCACCTGGACAAGCGCGGGTTTTCGGATGTCGAAGTGAAAATTACCGGCGGCTACGATCCGACCGAAGTCGCGGAAGACAGCCGCATCATCCGCGCCATGCTCGCAACGTACCGGCGAGCTGGCGTTCACGCGACACTCAATCCCCGGCTCGCAGGTTCGTGGCCCGGCGCAGTGTTTACTGCCCCGCCGCTGTCTCTGCCCGCAGGGCACTTCGGCCTCGGCCACGGCTCTGGCGCGCATGCGCCCGACGAGTACTACGTTGTGGAATCCACGAACCCGAAGGTCGCGGGCATCGTCGACGCGGCGATGGGCTACGTCGACATGTTCTACCAGATCGCGTCGGTGAGCTGACCCGCATCAGCTAACGGCAGGCGGCGACGCTGGAGAGGCCGATTCGGGATTTGCCGAGCTCGGCCGTGCGCACGTCGGGGTCTCCGTCAAGCGGCGCCGGCAAACGGTACGAAGAGCTGACCTTGGGATCGGCTTCGGAGATGCCTGGTCCCCAAAGGATGCTCTGCTTTCCTTCCGGCGAGCTGGCTTTGGCCTCATTTCCGAAGAAGGCGCTGTAGCGGGCGACCGCACGCGCGTTGCCGACGACGCGGACGCCGTAGGGCTTGCTGTTCAGGACCAGAGAGTTCGTGATGAAGAGGCTCGCGTCATCGTCCGCGTAGAGCCCGTCGTCCAGATGACGATCGAACACGGAGTTGTAGATGCTCGCCGAGGAGTTCGCATAGGCGGCGACTCCGGCAGAGTCGTTGTTACGGACGACCGAGTTGCACAGGCGCAGGTGCGATGACTCCTCGAGCCAGACGGCAACGTGACCGTCCTGAATCCGCACGTTGGATGCCGTCACGAGCGAGCTGCCGCGCCCGATCAGACCCATCTTCTGGTACTTTTCGATGGTCACGTCGCGCACGTTGACGACGGCGTCGACTGCAAAGATGCCGTGGCCTTCGTAGAGATCATCTTCCGGATCACCGGCGCGCAGGTTTCGCAGAACCAAATTGGTCAACGTGACTTCGCCACCGTTGACCACTATGCCGGAGACCGGCGGGCCGCCGGCGCCATCGAGCACCGCGCCCTGCTCTCCCTGAACAGAGATGCGCTTATGCTGAATCGCGAGCGCGCCGCGCAGGACATACTGCTTGTAAGCGATGTCGATGAACTTCTCGGGCGTGTACACCCCTGCGCGCACGCGCACGACATCGCCGTCTGCAGCCCGGTCGATTGCGGCCTGAATCGCCGAATGGCCCGTGAAGTCGCATCCCTTGTCGACGCCGGCCGGACACGCCGTAAGCGTTCTGGCGCTCGCCGTCGTGCTCATGAGCAACGCGATCGAAACAGACAGAAGAATGAAGAACGAACGGATCAGCATCGTTTCGCAGCTCCGCGAGCCGGCATCAGTGAGGCTTGTAAGTGAGCACGGTGAAGGTGTTCGGGTGATAGGTGTACGCCGCCTCGCCCCCCCCGGACCGCGGTCGAGACCAGCATCGACGCCAGGCAAGTCGCTGCTGACAGGAACCCACATCGCATTCGGATTTCCTCCCTCCGCCAGGCGGTTAGCATCAAGTTGTTGCGCAAATGTGCCCTCGCAGTGCAGCGCAGTTTCGCAGCTCCGCCCGAAGCTTGTGGTGTCATCGCGACACCGTCCGGAGCCCTCGGGTCACCTCGTTGCAGGGGCGGTGACGTACAGGCACCATGGGCCTGACGGCGAGTCCAGCCCTCGCCGTTCAGGAGCCTGCGATGCTTGCCGAAGAGACTCTCAGAGCCCGTCTTCCCAGCTCTCACTTGCCTTCGCGCAAGGCGCTGCCGCCGTTCGAGGCCCTGCGTGCCTTCGACGCGATCGCCCGACTCGGCGGCGTGCGGAAGGCGGCCCAGTATTTGTGCCGCGATCACGCGGTCGTCAGCCGGCATTTGCGCGCCATCGAGGATTGGCTCGGCACGAAGCTCATCGAGCGAACGCCGGGCGGCGCAGTGCTCACCGAGGACGGCCTTCGCTACCACCGCGAGGTCGCGGTCGCGATGGATCTCATTGCCAATGCCACGCTCGATTTGATGAAGCGCGGCGACAATCGATGTCTGCACATCCGCTGCATGCCCGGGTTCGCGCTGCATTGGCTGTCGGGACGACTCGGCGACTTCGAGAAAGCCAATCCGGGGCTCGATGTCGAGCTGAGGCCCGCAGACCGCAGCCCCGAATTTCTGTCCCAGGACACGGATCTCGAGATCCGACTGGTCCCGACCTACGGCCCCGCTCTGCAGCTTCCGTCGAACCTGCGCGCCGTCGAAGTGGCGCGCGTGCCGATCATCGCCGTGGCGAGCAAGGAGTACCTGGCGAACCACTCGCCCATCACCGAGCCGCGCGATCTGCTCAAGCATCAGTTGCTGCACGAGGAGAACTTCGATCGCTGGCGCAATTTCCTCGCCGCACACGGCGTGGTGGACGATGTCGAGCTGACGGGGCCGCGGCTCTGGCAAGGCCATCTGACGCTGGATGCTGCGCGCTATGGGCGCGGAGTAGCGCTCACCAACATGCTGATCGCGGTCGACGACATCGCCGCCGGGCGCCTCGTCGAGATCGGCCGCGACCTCGCGAGCTTCAAGCCGAAGGCGATGGGCGTGTATCAGCTCATCGCGAAGGCGGCTCGCTGGGAGACGAGCCTGATCCGGCGCTTTCACCACTGGCTCGCCTCGACGATCGCCCGCGAGCATCCGGAGTTCAAGGCCGCCGAAGATCAGGGCTGAGCGAGGGCGAGGCTACATCAGCCCGAACTGCCTCGCTGTCAGATCGAGGCCGATGCGCAGTTTCGCGACGAGCTCGTCCACCTGAGCGCGTGTGATGATGAGCGGCGGGCTCAGCACCAGCGCTTGCCCGACTGCGCGAACGATCAGGTTGTGCTCCAGGCACAAGTCGCGGCACTTGTTCGCAGCATCGTCCTCGGTCGTGAAGATTACGCGCCGGGCCTTGTCCTTCACGAGCTGCAAACCTGCCAGCAGTCCGACGCCACGCAACTCCCCGACCATCGGGTGCTGATCAGCAAGCTCCTGGAGCCTGCTGCGGAAATACGGAGCAATGTCCTCGCGCACGCGCTCCACCAGTCGCTCGCGTTGCATCAGCCTGATGTTCGCAACGGCGACGGCACATGAGGCCGGATGACCCGAATACGTATAGCCGTGAGCCAGGACGCCGCCCTCCTTGACCGCCTCGAAGACCCGCGCATTCATCGCGACGGCGGAGATCGGCAAGTAGCCGGAGGACAGGCCCTTCGCCATCGGCATCAGATCCGGCTCGATGCCATAGGTCTGCGAGCCGAACCACTGGCCGGTTCGTCCGAATCCGCAGATGACCTCGTCGGCCACGAGCAGGATGTCGTACTTGCGACAGATGCGCTGAATCTCCGGCCAGTAAGTCGAGGGAGGATCGATCACGCCGCCCGCTCCCTGCACCGGCTCGCCGATGAAGGCCGCGACGTTGTCCGGCCCCAGCTCCAGGATCTTCTCTTCCAGCGCACGCGCCGAGGCGAGGCCGAACTCCTCCCGCGACATGTCCCCGCCCAGCGTGTACCAATGCGGATGAGGGATGTGAGCGAACTCGGGTAGCAGCACTTTGTCCAGCGCGTGCATGTGCGGCATGCCGCCGAGGCTTACGGCGGCAAGCGTGCTGCCGTGATAGGCCATCGTACGGCCGATGAATATCCGCTTCTTCGGCTTGCCTTGCAGGTACCAGTAGTGACGCGCGATTCGAATGACGGTGTCGTTCGCCTCAGAGCCCGAGTTCGCAAAGAAGAAGTGGTCGAGCCCCGGCGGCGTCACCTCCGACAGCACCTGCCCGAGCTCGATCTGCGAAGGCGTCGCGGTCTGGAAGAAAGTGTTGTAGTACGGCAGCTCCTGCATCTGACGGACTGCAGCGTCGACCAGCTCCTGCCGGCCATAACCCACGTTCACACACCACAGGCCCGCCATCCCGTCGAGAATGCGGTTGCCATCGCTGTCCCACACATACGCGCCATCCGCCCGCGTGATGACGCGCACGCCCTTCTTCTCCAGCGCCTTCTGATCCGTGAACGGGTGCACGTGATGAGCTCTGTCGAGCTGCTGCCATTCGCTGGTGGAACGCGGTCGTGCTGACATTCGAATCTCCTCGAAAGCGCGCCGGGCCTTCAGAGCATGCGGCCGAAAAAAAGAAGGCCAGCGACGAGGCCGGCGCAAGGGGGAACGGTACAGGACCGATCGCGGCCCTCGATGAGCGAGGGCCGCCGGTCGAGGATTACCTGAAGTTGTATCCGAGCTTCACGCCGATGGCGCGCGGCCGCGTACGGTTCGCGTTGGTCCATTGGTGATACGGATCGATCCACTTGTTCTGGTTCGTGATGTTCATGCCATAGATCTCGAACCAGGCCTGGTTCCAGTCGATGCCGATGCGCGCATCGAGCAACCCGATCTCGTCCGAAAACTGCGGAACGTTCTCCGCCGGGAAGCTCGAGCGGTCGACGTAGCTCACCGCATCCCGATAGCTGTAATCCAGGCGGATGTAAGCAGGGAGCGTTCCCACATCGAAGCTGTAGTGCGCGCCCAGCGTGTAGCTGAGCTCGGGGACGTAGTCGACAGGATCGCCTGCGATGTTGGTCGCATCCGTCGCGTTGACCTCGGTGATCTCGCTGTCGATGTATGCAGCAGTGGCATTGAGCGTCAGGCTGTCGATGGGCCTGAGCGTGATGCCGCCCTCCACGCCCTTCACTTCCACGGTGCCGATGTTGCTGGTGAGCTGCTGGAACTGCGGCTCTGCCTCCGGCACGAGCACGAGCCCTCGGCGAAGCATGTCGGTGTAGTCGCTGTAGTACACAGCCGCCTCGAACCCGACCACGCCGCTCTCGCTCTGGCCTTTCACGCCGAGCTCGTAGCTCCACAGGGATTCGGGCTCGTAATTGGGCAGCTCGCCGCGATTGAAGCCGCCGCTGCGGAAGCCCTTCGCCGCGCTCGCGTAGACATTCAGGTTCTCCGAAACCTTGAACGAGGCATAGAAGCGCGGATCGACCGAGTCGAACGAGTCGCTTTCGGACAGGAAGCCGTCGAACGTCGACTGGTCTTCCTCGAAGTAGCGCACGCCCGCGCCGACCTCGAACCGATCCGTGATGTTCCAGCCCACATCGGCGAACAGCGCGTAGGATTCGGACTCGCCGCGATCGAGGAAGTACGCCTCGGGGAAATATGTGCCGGCAAACAACGTATCGAAGAGCGCTTCGAGCTGGTTGTCGAGCTTCTTGTAGAAAGCCCCGATCGTCCAGCTCCAGGGGCCCTCTCCCGTCGAGGCGAGCCGCAGCTCCTCGGTCACCTGCCTTGCCCGGCTGAAGCGCTTGTCGGTGCCTTCCAGGGCGCCCTGATAGATCGTCTCGGGGCCGCCGATGTACGAGAACGGATACTGGTGGTGATGATCGATGTACGTGGTCGCGCTCAGCAATTCCGCGCCGCCGAAGTCGTACGTGAGATTCAGGTTGTACAGGTCGTATTCGAAGTCCTTCGGAATCAGCACGCGCGAGCGATCGACCGCGACCGTGATCGTACGATCCGGATTCTCATAGCCCAGGCCGAGCTTGCTCTCGTTGCGGTGGAGCACGACCATCGCATCGGCAGTGAACTGATCGGTGATCTGCCAGAGCACCTTCGTGCGAACGTTGACGAGGTCCTGGTTATTGCCGTCCTCGATGCCGGCTTCCGGCTGATCCTGCCAGCCGCCACCCTGCTCGAGCGTAGCGGCCAGTCGCACAGCGAGCTTGTCCGTGACCAGCGGCACATTCAGCACGCCGGTAAACGTCTCCTTGGTATCGCCCTCATCGATGAACGTCTCGGAGACTTCGAGCTTGCCCTCGAATCTGTCCAGCTGGGGCTTGTTCGTGATGTAGCGGATCGCGCCGGCGACCGAGCCCTGTCCGTACAGCGTGCCCTGTGGGCCCTTCAACACCTCTACGCGCTGCAGGTCCATGACGCGCGAGTCGAGCTGATCGAATCCGGTCAGCGACAAGGGCGCTTCGTCGAGATACACACCGACCAGCGCGTCGCTCCCGTACTGGTTGCTCAAGCCGCGCATGAAGATTGTGTAGCTGCCCGGGCCGTCCTCACGCATCGTGAGCCCCGGCACCGCGAACGAAATGTCCTGTACCGAGCTCAGGCCGCGTTGCTCGAGCTCGACACCGCTGAGCGCAGTGATCGCGACGGGTACGTCGATGAGCTTCTGCTCGCGCTTCTGCGCGGTGACGATGATTTCCTCGAGGGTAATGCTCTCCTGCCCCGCAGCCACAGCCGGCAACGTCGCGGCAGCCACTGACACCATGAGCAAACGGTACGGTTTAGTAATCATTGTTCGCGACCTCTGCGCGACGGTCCCCCGTCGTCTGCGGGAGACAATAGGATCAGCGCCGCAGCCTTGAATAGATGCCAAACGTGCAAGCAGTGGTGCTGGAATCGCACCAGTCGAGCCGCCCGCAGCGCACCACTTTCATGCAGGCGCTCTCTCGAGCTTCATCTCGCGCAGCAGCGGTCGACGCAGCAGCACGAGGAGCACGCTGCCCGCCCCGACGATCGCGGCATGCATCAGCCAGAACTCGGCCGGCGACAACATTTCGTAAAACCGACCCAGCCAGCCGCTGACGATTCCCCCGGCGAACAGCGCGAGGTAGTACGCGCCTACCATCATGGCGTTCACTGCGACTGGCGCTGCGCGCGAGGCGAGCGAAAGCGCGATCGGACCTGCGTACAAGTAGGCCGTAGCGCACACGAAGTGGAACAGCGCGGGCCAGATGAGCTGGGTCTTATCGGCGCCCGCCACCCATTCACCGATCGCGAGCAGCACACAGGCCAGCGCGAAAAATCCGCAGCCGAGCGCGATCTTCACCAGGTCGCCGGGCTCGGTCCGACGCTCCGACTGCCAGCGCCAGAACCAGATCACGGCAGGCGCGAAGACCAGGACGGCGAGCGAATCGAGCGACTGGAACCAGGTGACCGGGATTTCGAACCCGAGAAGCTCCCGATCGACCCGGTCGCGGATCCATAGCGGATAGGTGTTCCAGACCTGCGTCTGAGCCGTCCAATACAAGGCGGTGATCGCGAGCACAGTGAGCAAGGCGGCGATGATTCGCCCGTCACCGCGCTGAAGCTTGACGCGCTCGCCGCGCCCGGCGATGTGATCGACAGGCAGATACTCGCGCCCGTGCACATAGATCGCGATCCCGATCAGCATGCCGACACCGGCCGCGCCGAACCCGTAGTGCCAGCCGTACAGCTCGCCGAGCGTGCCGCAAACGAGCGGCGCCAGAAAGGCGCCCACATTGATGGACATGCAGTAAAGCGAGAATGCGGTATCGCGCCGCGTATCGTCCTTTGCGTAGAGACCGCCGACCTGAGCGGCCAGGTTGCCCTTCAACAGTCCCGAACCCAGGATCAGCAGCGCGAGCGCGAACAAGAAGGCCGATTCGAAAGCCATCAAAAAGTGGCCGCCGGCCATGAGAACGGCGCCGGCGAGCACGGCTTTCCTGCGACCGAGCACTCGATCCCCGAGCAGGCCGCCGAGCACCGGCACGAAATAGATCAGCCCGATGTACAGGCCGAAGATCTGTGTGGCGAGAGCTTGCGGCGAAAGCTGGCCGAACACCGCTTCCACCACAGCGCGAAAGCCCGCGAACCCTATGACGTTCTCGACAGTGCCCGGGTGCAGCAGGTGACCCGTCATGTACAGCACGAGCAAGGCCTGCATGCCGTAGAACGAGAAGCGTTCCCAGGCTTCGGTGAAGACGATGTACGCGAGGCCGCGCGGCTGGCCGAAGAACACGGCTTCGTCGCTTCTCACCGTCGCCGGTGCCGACGCTTCCGCCATCACGCTCATCGCAGTGCTTCGACCACGCTGTTGAAGAAATCGTTGTCCAGGATCGCCTCCGCACCGCGCGGCTTCGAGCGCGCGCTCAACACGACGATGACGAGGCGTTGCCGGGGATTGATGTAGATGTACTGACCGAAGATGCCACGCGCGCTGAACGCGCAGTCCTCGAACCCGCCGCTGCGCGACGGCACCGCCCACCACATATATCCATAGTTGAGCGGCTGGCCGCCTACCTCACGTGGCGCAGTCGCCTCGTGGATCCAGCCCTCTGGCAGAACGCGCGTCGAGCCGATCACTCCATCGTTCAGGATGAACTGACCGAATCGCGCGTAGTCGCGCAACGTCGCGCTGATGCCGCTGCCTGCGACCTCGAGCCCCTGCGGGGCTTCGAGCCACCAGGTCGCGTCGTGCTCCATGCCGAACGGCGCCCAGATTTTCTCAGAGAGATAGTCCGAGACCCAACCCCCGACGGCTGCCCGTAGCAAGGCGCCGACGACGTGCGTCTCTCCGGTGCTGTAGTTCCACACTGTGCCTGGCTCGGCGATGCGCGGCCGGCTCGCAACGAATTTCAGGATCGCGCCGGGCTCCTGCGCGATCTGCAGCTCGAGCATCCGACGCCGCTCCGATGAGGGATCCGTATGCGTGTCGTCCCAGCGAACGCCCGACGTCATTTGCAGCAAGTGCCGGATCGACACTCCGTCGTAGCCGCCGCCGGCGAGCTCGGGCAGGTAGCGTGTCAGTGGATCGTCGACGCTGTGGATGAGCTTGTCTCGAATGGCCGCGCCGACCAGCGTCGTGCTGATCGATTTCGCCATGGACATCGAGATCCAGCGGCTGTCGGGGCTGAGGTCGGCCTCGTAGTGCTCGAGGACGATCTGACCCTGCTTCAAGATCAGGAGGCCAACGACGCGATTGCGCGAGATGTAGTCCGGCAGATCGTACTGCGTGCCGTTGGCCAGCACGGGCAGGTCGGTAATCTGCTCGGACGCCCGCACCAGCGGAAGGACGTGCTTGCCACGGGCGATCCTGCGCGTGGCGAACACCCAATTGGGATCGCGGAAGAGGCGAAGCTGGGCGATCGGCAGGAGCTTGCCCGAATAGGCTTTTCTGACTTCCTCCTTGTCCGTCCTCGCGCGCCCCGGCCCGACCGCAGCTGCGCTGCTGGCGAACTGGGCGCCGGATGCATCGACGACCTCCAGGGATCCACGTTCCCGAGACAAGAACTACCTCCGACAGGCCCGAAGCCGCTTCACGTTCGGCTTCACTTGGTACGCACCGCCCTTATACGCATCCGCCCTGCCGGTCGCGGTTGCGAAAGGTGCGCGTGGCGGTGAGCCTGAGTCACCGCCGGCCCCCGGTTTGGCAATTCCCCGCAGTGCAGGCGCCCTGCGATCCTGTCCAGGCGATGACAACGGAACGATTGCTGTTTGCGCCCGACGCTTATGTCGCGAAGGATCCCGCGGCCATCGTGCGCCTCTATCCATTCGCCCAGCTCGTTACAATGGGCCCGACGGACCTGCTCGCCACCTCGATTCCCCTGTTTTTCGAGAACGAAGGCGACACCAGGACCATGGTGGGCCACATGGCGCGCCGCAATCCGCACGCGAGCGCATTGCAGGCGGGTCAGCGAGCGCTGGCCATCTTCGCTGGCCCGCACGCCTACATCTCCTCGCGCTGGTACAAGGATCGACCGACCGTCCCGACCTGGAATTACGTGACCGCCCACGTGCGTGGCACGATCGAGCCCATCGACGACGATGCGGCGCAACTCGAGATTCTGCGGCTCACTGCGCGCTTGCTGGAGCAGGATGCCAGGACGCCCTGGACCCTCGAGCAAGCTCCACCCGGTCGCGTCGATGCGCTGCTGCCGGGGATCCGCTCGCTGCGACTGCACGTCGAGCGCATCGAAGGCGTCACCAAGCTGAGCCAGACGCATCCGCCCGGCGATCGCGTCCGCGTGATAGAGGGGCTGCTTGGGCGCAACGACTCAGGCAGCCACGAGATCGCCCGCTGGATGGCGGCTCTCGGGATCGACAAATAATGGCAGCTAACGCGTGCGAGCGCCCCGCTGCTGCCACAGCCCGGGGTTGAGCACCACCGCGGAGGGCTCAAACTTGATCGTGAGTGGATAGCGCCCGGGGACGGTGAAAACGTCCGGGGCAACCGGCAGCAACTCGACGGGCGCCGTGCGTATGATCGCATAAGCGTCGCGCTTTCCTGTCGCCTGCCCGTAAAGCTTGCCGTCCTTCGCGCTGACTTCGATCTTCACGAACTCGCTGAAAACGTACTCGCCTGCGTACTTCTGCAGATCCTGCGCACGCAGCTTCAACTGCCGGTTGACCTGAGGCGCAACGGGCTGCTCGGGGACCGACGACAGGATCGCATCCCACATCACGTCCGAAGCAATGATGCCGAGGTCGGCGGAAGTGATCGTGGGCGTCTCCTGCCGCGGCAGCTCTGCTGTGCTCACTGCGTACAGCACATCGCCATCGAACTCCGTCGCGAACGGTTGGATGCCGCGCGCCATCGACGTGTGAACTTGGACAGCCAAGCGCTGCAACTCCGCAGGATTCAGCGTCATGTTCGTGACGACCAGGCTGATCGTCGTATTGCGACCGGCCTGGTTCGGGGGGACGCCGCGCCAGCCCGGCTTGCGGCTGTCCGGCAGGCCGCCCACGAGATCGACTGCTTTGAGGTCCTTCGGCCACGAGGGATCGCGAAAGCAGGCGACGATGTTGCCGTCTCGATCGGTGACGACGCCGAGCGCGTTCACGACGGTAAACGCTGCGATCTTGACGTCTCCAATCTGGCGAAAGGCTCCGCCCTGCCCCGAGTGCGCATTGCAGCCGAAATAGCCACCAGTCTTCGCAAACCGCCCGGCGCCGTGCGGCCCCAGTGGGAACACGCCAGGACGCGCGGCTCGCAACGCTGCTTGCGCGAGCCGCTTGTCGGGATAGATCTCGTTGAGCCGGCGACTGCCGAGATCGTAGATGATTGCGCCAACGGACAGCGCAAGGCTCATCCAGCCGCCATCGCGCAGACCATCGTCCTTGAGAGCAGTCGCAACCGCCGTGGTTGCCTCGAGCCCATACCACGAGCCACCGGCGAAGACGACTGCATCGAGCTCCGGAGCTTCATAGCCGAGCCGCAAGTAATCCGTGTTGACGGTCCCTGGCCCGCCGCCGCGGACGTCGACGGCAGCAAGCACCTTGCGCTGGAAGTGAAAGACGGTCACACCCGTCGGGCCTTCCTCGTACTCGCCGGTGCCGATGCGAATCATCGGCCAGTCGAACTCGAGCGTCTTGCCGGCGCGGTTGACGACGGGTTGTAACGCGTCCTGGGGCGTTCCGGCCGAGGCGACTACCGGTGCGGTGAGACAAATCGCGGCAAGCAGAACGATACGAGGCTTGAACATGGGCACTCCTACTCGATGCGCCGCACGAGCGCGGCGGCGGCATCGATCGCGTGTGACTGATGCGGTTGCAGCTCCTGCTGCCCCCAGTCGCGAACCATCGGCAAGAACGGGTCGTCGATGGACGTGCGGATGCCGCTGAGCTCCTCCATGACGGCGAGCCCGCAGTACGGCGTGTGCCAGGGCGAATAGCCCCCTTCATGCGAGAACACGAGGCGCCCGGCGCAGAGATCCCCGGCCGCAGCCATCAACAGCCGCGTCAGCGAACGATAACCGTCGCTGTGCATCATCATGCGACCGAGCGGATCGAGACCGCCGGCGTCGAAGCCGCAAGCAACCACGATCAGCTCGGGCTTGAAGCGCTGCAGAGCCGGAATCACGACACGCTCGAACGCCGCGACATAGGCTCCTGCGCCACAGCCTGGCGGCAGCGGCAGGTTCAAATTGTAACCAAGCCCTCGGCCCGATCCGTTGCTGGCGATATCGCCCGTATCGCGTGGATACAGCCTGTCCTGATGCACTGAGATCGTGAGCACGTCGCGTTCTTCATAGAACGCTTGCTCGGTGCCGTTGCCATGGTGCACGTCCCAATCGACGATCGCGACCCGGCCAACGCCGAGCCGGGCGCGTACATGCATCACAGCGAGGGCGATGTTGCCGAACAGGCAGAACCCGCGACCGCGATCGCGCTCGGCATGGTGACCCGGCGGCCGAACCAGCGCATAAGCATTCTTCACCTTGCCCTCGAGCGTCGCCTTGATGGCCTCAAGCGTTCCGCCCGCAGCGAGTCGCGCGATTTCGTAGCTGCCCTTGCCGAATGGAGTCAGCAGGCCTGCATCGCCGCCAGAGCTCGCAGAACGCTCTTTGATGCGCGCAATGTACTCGCACGTGTGGAACTGTGCGAGATACTCCTCGTCCACGAGCTCGGCGCGCACGCGCACGACCTGATCGAGCAGCCCGCTCACCTCCAGCAAGTTGCGGAAGCGACGCTTGGTTTCCGGACTCTCGAAGTGCTGGCCGGGCTCTACGTCCAGCCCATGCGGCATCACGCCGGCCGAGGCGCCGGTGTGGTGCCACAAGTACAGCTCTTCGAAGACGAAGCCGGTTTGCGCAGGACTCATTCGCGAACTGCTGTCTGGCGTAGCAGTGGCAAGCGGCTGCGAATCGCAGTGCCGAACAGCCGCGCGGTGTCAACGGCTGCCCTTTCAGCGTCGGGCACCACCGCCGACCACTGCAGGAAACCGTGAATCAGCGTCGGGTAGTTGAGATAGGTCACCGACACTCCGTTGCGCTCGAGCTCACGCGCGAGGTTCCTGCCCGCATCGCGCAGCATGTCGAAGCCTGCCGTCACGATGATCGTCGCCGGCATGCGCTTCAGATCGAGTGACTGCAACTCCTTCGTGGCTTTCTCGAGCGTGCCCTCTCCCGGATAGACGCGAGACAGCATGAACTCGCGGAACGTCGTATCGAGGCTGTAGCCCTCGGCAAACAACTTCGCCGACCGGTAGCTCATCGAAAAGCTCGCCGCCGTGTAATACAGGAGTTGGTACAGCGGCGTTGGCCGTCCCGCAGCAATCTGTCGCTGCGAGACTATGAGGGAGATGTTTCCGCCGGCGCTGTCGCCGCCAACACCGATGAGATCCGGGTGGCCGCCGAGACTCGCTGCGTTCTCGCGCACCCAGAGGAATGCAGCCTCGCCATCGTCGTTCGCAGCGGGCCATGGGTGCTCGGGTGCCAGCGCGTACTCGACGTTGACGACGATGACGCGAGCCTCGTTCGCGATGAGACGCACAGTCCGATCGGTCGCTTCGATGCCGCTGTACAGCCAACCTCCGCCGTGGAAGTAGACCAGGATCGGCAGCGGACCTGTCTCGTTCACCTCCGGTACATAAATACGTATTGGAATCTTTCCGCGCGGACCGTCGATCTCTCGATCCTCCACCGAGCGCATCGGGGCCGTGACCTTGGTGAACAACGCCCATTCGCGCGCCAGCCGGTTGCGTACGATGACGCGCTCCTCTGCGTTGTCGAACATCGCGAGGCCCCGCTGCACCGCCTCGGGCGTGCGCCGACGACGCTCCTCGAGGTAGTACTGCAGCTTCGGATCGAGCAACTGGCCGTCGATCAGCTCGCGAGGGCTGGCGAGGTTCTTGAGGAACCACTCCTCCTGCCGCGACATCAATTCGAGCCGTGCCTGCTCCTCGGGCGTTGGACGAAACGTGTCGGCACGATCGGCGGCTTGGGCGCCCTGCGCCAGTAGCAAAACGATGCATGCCAGGCGCTTGACCATCATTCAGGCCCTTCGAGGAGCGTCTGCTGAATCCGCGCGATCTTCCACCCTTCTTCTTCGCGAACCAGCGTGGAGGCGATGTAGATGAGGAACTTCCGTTCCGGGCTCTTGATGTACTCGACCGTGCCGCTCACGAGCGCCAGCCGCTCATCGTTGAACACGTGATCGATCTTCTCCGGCGCGAGCGACCAGCCCTTTTCCGCGAACCATTCGCGATGCCACTCCCGGATCGCCACGCGTCCCGACACGTTCTCGCCCCAGTAATACAGGATCTCCGGGTCGATCGAACGGGCGAGCTGCAGATCGATGGCCTCGAGGTTCCTTTGCCGCATCGCTTCCAGCAAGTCCGCGACTGGACGCGCGATGTCTGCGCTCGTCACCGCCTTCTCGCTTCGCGAGGCGGGGCCTAAGGATTCCGCGAGACGGAAGCCAACCGTGAAGTAGCCTTGATCTTCAGTGCCGCGCAGGCGCAGTCGCTCGGACAAGTATTCGCCACCATCGCCGTACGATGCGCCCCGCACTACGCGATAGCCGCTGGCCGCGCACGACCGCCTCGCGCTGCCGTCGAGCGGAGCATCGAAGTAGTCCTGCTCGTAGCAATCGCTCTGCCATTCCCAGACGTTGCCGCGAATGTCGTACAGGCCGAACTTGTCAGCCGGAAAGCTGCCGACCGGGGCAGTGTGCATCCACACATCCCGCCCGCCGGTCTCGCCGCCGCAGCACTCCGGTTTGCCGATGTTTGCGTTCTCATGCGTGACGCCACCGCCGGCGCGCGAATTGCCGAGATCGGCGAGCGCCGCGACATACTCCCATTCCGCTTCGGAAGGCAGCCGGTACCGCCGGCCGGTCTTCTCGTTGAGCCAAGCGATGTATGCCTGGGCGTCTCGCCAGCTCACGCACACGACAGGATGATCATCCTGCTGCTCGAACCCAGGGTCCTCCCAGCTGCGCTCCGGGTCGATGAACCACTTGGCGTCTTCCTTGTAGACGTTGCATTTGCGCTCCGGGACGTAACGGGTCTCGCGAATGAATGCGCGGTATTCGCCCCGCGTGACTTCATGCACCGCCAACGCAAACGGTTGCTCGATCGTTACCGTATGCGTCGGCCCGTCCATGTCGCCGTACCCGTAGTCGACGGTCTTGCCCATCTGATAGGCGCCGGCCGGCACGGTCACCATGGCCGGACACAGCGGACAGGCTTGGCCGGCGCTCGGGCCGGCCGCCGCCGCTGAGGACAGGGCCAGCAGGACACACGCGGCCCACGCTCCCGTCCCCCTCATTTTTCGACTCCCGCCCAGGCCGGATTCCAGTCGATGCCGTGACGATCGGTGAGCTCCCAGAAGAACTTGGTGCGCGGCCGATCGTAGTTGCCGATCTCGTTCATGGTCTCGGCGTCGTAGAGGCGCCCGTCGATCATCGTGTAGCGGACGCTGTTGGTGTTCCTGATGTCGACGAGCGGATCCTCGTCGAGCACGATGAGATCGGCGAGCTTCCCGGGCTCGATCGAGCCGAGCTGATGGTCGAGGCCGTAGGTCTTCGCACCGTTCAACGTCGCCGCCTTCAGGATCCTGAGCGGCGCCATACCCCCCTCGGCCAGGAGCTGCATTTCCCAATGGATGGCGATGCCGGGCGCCTGGCCGTGCGAGCCCACGTTGATGGTGACGCCCGCATCGTCGAGCCGCTTGATCGAGCGCCCGACCGAACGGAAGCCGATGTCGTAAAGCTCGTCGGCGTAATGGATCGACTGCATCGCCCGCACGTACAGCGGAGCGTCGCTCGCACCGACGATGGGGTTGTACGCGTTGTTCACCCCCGGGATGAACGTGCGGACCTTGCTTTCCTTCCAGGGCTCCTGGTGCTGGTAGATGTAGCTCTCGCCGAACAACTCGCCGAACGTGACGATCAGCGTGGGCGTGTGCGACAAAGTCGAGTTTCGGAACAACTGCAGCAGATCGTCGTAGTACGTCGCGACCGGCAGGTTGTGCTCCAGGTTCGTGTAGCCGTCGAGGATCGCTGCGACGTTGTCGTAGTAGTGCCCCGCCCCTTCCAGGTCGACCATCAGCTCGTGCTCTGCCGCCGCCTGCAGCACGTCGAGCTTCTGCTGGCGCGTGGTCAGCTTGTAGCTTTTCAGAATGTTGCCGCCGATCGCGAGCTTCCGACGGGCGATGTTGCGCGCATCCTCGATTTCGGCGATGCGGTTGTAGACGCGGTCCGGTTTGCCGGACCGGCCGTAGATCACCTGCCCGGAGCTCAGCCAGCGCGGGCCGACGATCTCGCCCGCGAGCGTCATCTCGGCGCTCTCGTAGCTCGTCAGCTCGTTCGAGTAAGGATCGAAGTTCGTCGTGATGCCGTAAGCCAGCGCCGCATACCGCGTGGGCTGTTTCACTGGCATCACGCCGACGCCGAAGCAGCAGTCGATGTGCCCGTGCGCATCGAAAAAGCCCGGCATGAGCGTCTTGCCCTCGAGGTCGATCACTTTGGCGCCCGGTGGAACAGTCACGCTTCCCGCGGGGCCCACGGCTTTGATGCGATTACGTTCGACCACGACGACGCCGCGTTCGATGACCTTCTGCTCGGTCATTGGCAGGATGCGCGCGTTGACGAACGCCACCGTGCCTTCGGGCACATCGGTCTCAGCGGACAGCTCGATCCTGCGAACGGGCTGCTTCACGAGCCCCGTTTCTTCCGGAGACGTGGCGTAGAGGCCGGGACCGAGCATCCAGACGAGGCGGGATGAGTCGGCGCTCCACGTCGGCTCGTAGGCTCCGATTTCGGTGAGCTGGCGCGCAGACGGGTTGTCGACTGCCGTGATCGTTACGGAAGACTCGCCTTCCCGATACGGCAGCACATAGAGCTGGTTGAACTCCTTGAACGCGATCCACTTGAAATCGGGGCTCAGCGTGAAGTCGCCCGTGTCGGCCGTCCGCGCGTGCGCGTGCTCTTTGATCTCGCTTCCCTCGACCGCGACGCTTTGCAGCACCACGGCCTTGCCGCCGTAATAATCCGGCTCACCGAAGAAGTAGATTCGCCGATCGTCGGGAGAGAATTGCGCGATGCCGACAGCGGGCGCCAGGAAGCGCGCGTTCTTGCCATCCACATCGACGACGTACAGGCCGACGCGTTCGGCCGGCACTCCGAACGCGTGATCCGGCTCCATGATCCGATAAGCAATGCGCTTGCCATCGCGCGAGAACACTGGCTCCCGGATCATGCCGCGGCTTCGCGCCACCAAAGTCTCGCGACTTCCGCTTGCCGATCGGATCTTGAGCAACGCCCCCCGCTCGTCGTCCCATTCGACGAACGCAATCAGGCGACCGTCGGGCGACCAAACGGGCTCGCTCTCTGCCACGTTCTGCGCCTTGGTCAGCCGTCGCGGCGGGCGCTTGCCGTCAAAGTCCTGCCGCCAGAGCTTGCCCAGCGCGCGGAACACGATCTCATTGCTCCCCGGCGCCAGGGCCGGTTGTTGTATGACCTTCACTTCAACCCGTTCCGGTGCGACATCGAGTCGCGGTCGCAGCGATGGACGGATGCGATGGGTCGCCGTCACGTGAAACGGAATTTGCTGCGCTTCGCCGGTCTGCATGTCGATGCGCAGGAGCTTTCCCTTGCCCCAGATTGCGACGTGCCGGTTGTCCGGGAACCAGTCGAAGGCCGGGTAGTAATGCTCCTGCGGGATGTAATCGCCTTGCAGGTCCCGATCCAGCTCCTGGAACACCGGATGCTGTGTTCTGGACTCGACGTCGTAGCGGAAGAGCACCGTTTTCGCCCGCACGCGGCGGATGAACGCGACATAGCGCCCATCGGGCGAGACCTGCGCCGTGGTGGCGCTTCCGAACCCCGAGATCAGGTCGACGGTCTCTCCGGTCTGGAGATCCTTGCGCCGGATGAGAAAGTTCGGCAGGCCTGTGTTGACGTACACGTAGTGCTCGCCGCCGCGCCGCTCGGTGTAATAGAGATAGCGGCCATCGGGCGAGAATCGCGGCTCCTGCAAATCCTTGCCGCTCTTCGGCGGCTCGACGATCCGCTCGTCCGCACCGTTCAGCCTGTATCTATGAATCTCCGAAGTTCGCATTTCGAAGACGGTCGCGTTGGTGCGTGTCGCGACGATCGATCGGCCATCGGGCGCCCATGACGGCCCAGTGATCATCGCCAGCGTCTCGTGCGTGATCTGGCGCGCGTTTGAGCCGTCCGGCGCCGAGATCCAGATGTTGTCGGCGCCGCTCTCGTCGCTGAGATAGAGCAGTTGCGTGCCGTCCGGGCTGAACTGAGGGCTGCGGTGCACGGCGGGACCGGTATGGATGGCCTTCGCCTCCCCGCCGGTCGACGGCATCACATATATATCGTTGAGCAAATCGAACGCGATCGTCTCGCCGTCCGGGCTCACGTCCAGGCTCATCCAGGTGCCCTCGCTCAAGCTCAGGGTCACCTCCTTGCCAGCGGCCCAGTCCGTATCGGCCAATACCCCAGGGCAGGCTGCTGAAGTCACGCAAAGAAGCGCAGCGCGCAGAAGACCGATCGTTGTTCTATGCATCTGTCCCCCCGGTCGAACCGGGCCATGATCGCGAAGCGCCTCGACATTGAGAAGGGGCGTTCTGGGGCCGCGACGGTGATCTTCGCGCACCGGGCACCTCGCAGAACGCGCCGGGGGGCACGGGCTGCGGCCGATACGATCGCTGCGTCGGCAACTTGGGGGACAGCCGTTTTGACCGGGCGCATCGACACTCTTGACGCGATCCGCGGCGTTGCCGTCATGGGCATTCTGCTCATGAACATCGTCGACATGGCGATGCCCGGCTATGCCTACTACAACCCGTACTACTACGGCGGCGCCGACGGCGTGAACTTCCTGACCTGGGCGATCAACTACGCCCTGTTCGACGGCAAGATGCGGGGCCTCTTCACCATGCTGTTCGGCGCGAGCACCGCTTTGATCGCCCAGCGTGCGCTCGAATCCGGCGAGAGTCCCGCCAAGGTCCACTACTCGCGGATGTTCTGGCTGTTCGTGTTCGGCATGATCCACGTCTGGCTGATCTGGTACGGCGACATCCTCGTGCTCTACGCGGCATGCGGCGCCATCGCGTACTTCGCCTGGCGCTGGTCGACACGTGCCTTGATCGGCGTCGGGATCGCGCTCCTGCTCCTCAAAGTCGTGCTCGCCGGCCTCACTTATCAATCGATGCTGGAAACCCAGCGGCTTGGCGAAGCGCCGAACGCCACGCCCGAAGCCCGAGAGCGGTGGGAGGAGTTGCAGCAAAAACTGGAGCTCCCGACAGTGGAAAGCCAGCTCGCCGGCTATCGCGGCAGCTATCTCGATGCGCTCGAAGCGCGCATTCCGCTCGCCATTTACATCCTGACCTCCGCCCACCCGCTGGCGATGTCCGATACGATCGCCCTCATCCTCATCGGGATGGCGCTCTTGCGCCTTGGCTTTTTCTCCGGCGCCTGGTCGCCGCGCACGTACCGACGGATCGCAGTGTGGGGTTACCTCATCTGCCTGCCGCTTTATCTGCCGCTGATCGAGTGGAACGACAGCACCCGCTTCTCACCGATTACGCTGCATTTCACGGAGGCCGTTCATCTCACGTTCCTGCGCCCATGGCTGACACTGGCGCATGCCTCGGTGGTCGTGCTGTTCATGCAGTCAGGATATGCGCGCTGGCTGGCGGAACGGTTCGTCGCCGCCGGCCGGGCCGCCTTCACGAACTATCTCGGCACGAGCATCGTCGTCACGCTGATCTTCAACGGGTACGGACTTGGCTTGTACGGCCATCTGGAGCGCTGGCAGAGCTATCTCGTGGTGCTCCCGGTGTGGGCACTGATTCTGCTCTGGTCCAAGCCGTGGCTCGAGCGCTTTACTTATGGCCCGCTCGAATGGCTATGGCGCTCGCTCGCGCACGGCAAGCGCCAGCCATTTCTACGAGTCCCCCGCGAGCGTCAGGCAGCCGCAGCCTGACGGCGGCAATCAGAAGCTCACTGCGAAAGCGACGCGAAGGCGCTCGATCCAGTCGGGATCGACCGCCCCGAGGCGCTCGTCCGGCTTGTAGTGATACCAGATGGCGCTCAACAGCGTTTTCGGCATCGGCACGTAATCGAACGTGAGCGCGTGCAGCCGGTAGTTGGTGGCGAGCGCGATGTTGTCGTGCGAGAACGCTGCCAGGACCGCCTCCGTTTCCGCCACCGAGTAACCATACGTCACACGCCAGTCTCCCGCCTGGCTCGCCCGGCCGATCGAGAGATCCATGCCGAAGCCGGTGTCCTCGTCGTTGATCGCGCCGAAGTTGTGGACGTAGTCGGCCACCGCCCGCAGCGGCCAGCGCTCGCCCAGGCCGGTCCAGGTCGCTCCGACGATGGCATCGCCGAGATCGAAATCGGATTGGTAGCTGCCGTCCGGATTGCGCAGATTGCTGCGGAAGTCGCCCGCATCACCTCCCACCACGCTGCCGAGCCTGTAGTCGTAATATCCGAAAGACAGATCGAACTTGAACGCATCCCCGGCGAGGAAATCGTATCCGAGCTGCATGCCCGTCATCGTGCTGTCGGCAGCGACCGCATCCTCGTCGACGAGGAAGAACAAACCGTTGACCCGGAAGGCCGAGCCGCCTTCGAGCGGCCGTCGGTACACCGCGCTCACGCCTTGAGGATTCACATCGCCATCCCACACGAGATCGGTGCGCGTGAACGGCTGGGGAATCTTGCCGCCGTAGAGGCTGAGATTGCCGAAATCGAACTGCACGTACGCCTGGTCGAGCGTGAACTGCAAGTCGTCGTCGAAATTCGAGAGCTGGACGTCGGTGCTGTTCGGATCGTCGGGATCGCCGGTCACGAGCCGGGCGCCGATCTTGATCGTCTCGTTGACTCGATATTTCGCGCCGAGACGACCGCGAACTTGCGCGCTCTCCCGGTCACGCGCATCGTCGGCATAGTCGCCCTGCGTACGCAGGCGCAAGTCGCCCGAAATCTCGAGCCGCGAAGGCTCGGATGACTGAGGCTGACGTGAAGCCAATCTGGCTGCTGCCGGGGCATTCGCACTCGTCGCCGTTTCTGTGCTCGCAGCGGCGCGAGCCTCAAGGGCCTGCAGCTTTCTGTCGAGCTCCCGCGCGAGCTCGTTGATACGCGCCTGCTCGGCCCGCAGCGCCTCGATTTCTCGTCGTAACTCGTCCGCCGTCTGGGCGGCCGCTGGCGTGGTCATCGCGACTATCGCCGCGATGATTCCTGCCCTCAAGAATCCAGGCGTTCTGCTCTTCGGCGTCTCGCCGATCTTTTCCACAACAGACACGTGGGCACCTCGGCTGCGGATTACGGACTGGCGGAGGCGTCGATGCTACTTCATCCGGCCACGTCTTGCGGTGCCTCACGGGTCGCCGGTGGTGCGCATCGGGCCAATGCTCTTGCATCATCGTCGCACATCTGCTCACGCAGGCTGAGCGCGTGCGCTCTCGATGAAATCAGCAATGACGCGTGGTCGAGCGGGTTCGTATAGTGGCAGCTCGATGGCTACGAAGCGAGGCGATCATGGCGCACAAGATCGAGATCGAGCAGGCGCCGGGCGTGCGAGGCTCGGGTTATCCGTCTCCGTTCGATGGGCCTTGCAGGGAAAGATTTCGGCGTCGACTGGGCGATCTGGCGGGGCTCACGCAGGTTGGAGTGAATCTACTCACACTGCCGCCGGACGCCTGGTCCAGCCAGAGGCATTGGCACACGATGGAGGACGAGTTCGTGTACGTTCTCGATGGCGAGGTCGTGCTCGTGACCGATGCCGGCGAAGAGGTTCTGAGAGCCGGTGATTGTGCGGGCTTTCCGGCGGGAATACCCGATGGTCATCATCTCCAGAATCGATCCACGAACACAGCCACGGTGCTCGAAATCGGCACGCGTCGACCGGCGGATGACGAGGTGTTCTATCCCGACATCGACCTGCGCGCGCTCAAGAGTGATGCGGGCTATGCGCGCCGGGACGGACGACCCTACCCGCGTCGGTGACGTTTGCGCGTGGAACCCCCACCTGCCCATCTCCCCCGCACGCGGGGAGGGGAAGCGTACCCCCACCCTGCCCTCCCCCGCACGCGGGGGAGGGACAAGAGACGTGAGAGCCTCAGAAGCTCGCCCGGGCGCCGACCGTGAAGAATCGGCCCACGACATCGTAATGGGGGCTGTATGTCGTGGTGATCAGCGGCGGGTGCTTGTCGAAGACGTTGCTCACCCTTCCGAAGATCGTGTACTTGTCATTGAGCGTGAGCTCCGCGCCCAGGTCGAGGTAGCTGCGCCCACCGATGTCGCCGTTCACGATGTTCAGTTCGTCGTTGAACTTGCCGCCGCCCACATAACGCACGCGCGCGTCGACCATGAACACATCGGTCAGGTACGCGATGCTGAAGTTGGCGCGCCATTTCGGCAGCCCGTCGGTCACCGAATCGCCCACATCGCCGGCCGTGTCGCGAACGTTCGAGCCGGAATCGAAGATCAGCTCGTTGACGTAGGTCGCGAGGGCGCGCAACCGCACCGAGCCCGGCAGATTGAACAGCGAGGCCTGGTATGAAGCCTCGATGTCGAAGCCGCTCGTCTCGAACGCGGCAATATTCTGCGCGACCGCCGAAACCTGCGTGATCGTGCCCGTCTCGTCGCGGATGACGCGAGCGCATGCGTCCGCATCGCCCGCCGCACAAGCGGCCGTGATATCGGCCGTGCTGGGGGTGCTGATGGCGTTGTCGATCTCGATGTCGTAGTAGTCGACCGAGAGATCGAAGCCCGGCAGGAACGAGGGCGAGAAGGTAATCCCGGCCGTCCAGGCCTGGGCGACCTCGGGCACCAGGTCCCGATTGCCGCCGCTCAGGATCGTCGCGGTGGGATTCGGGTTGTAGTCCGGATGGTCGCGCCCTTCAGTGTCATTGTCGACGACGGGTCGGATGTTGAGGGCGTTGACCGCGAACAGCTCGGAAATGCTCGGCGCGCGGATGTCGCGAGACCGTGTCGCGCGAATCAGCACATCTTTGAACAGGCGCGCGGTTCCTCCAAGCTTCCACGACCAGATGCCGCCGCTCAAGCTGTAGTCCGAATAGCGAGCCGCCCCGTTCAGATCCAGCTCGAGCGATTCATTCTCCACGAGCGGCGCCAACGCTTCGAAGAAGCCTTCTTTGACGTTGAAGCTACCGCTGAGCGGATCGTTGGCGAGCGGCGTGCCGAACACGCCCGCGAGGTCCAGCTCTCCGGCGCGCTCCGACTGCGATTCCCGGCGCCACTCCGCACCGACTGCGATCGACAGCGGCCCCGCCCAAAGGGACAAGGGATCGCCTTGCAGGCGGACCGCCGCGGAATCCAATTTGGTGACCGCATCCTGCATCTGCGTGCCGCGCACGTAATCCATTGCTTCCGGCGAGGCGGCGCCTTCGCCGAACGGGTTGAACGGCACGCAGGCCGGATCGTCATTGGTCGGATCCGCATCGGCGTTGACCGAGCAGACGATCTGGCCACCGACGTCGACCGCATCGATGGCGCGCAGGAAGTTGGCGGGAATCGCCGAGTTGTAGAACCTCATCCGGCTGTCGAGCTCTCCATGGCTGAAATGCGCGTCGTATTTCCATCCGCCGCCGAAGGCGCCTTCTATGCCAACCGCCACCTCTTTGGTCTCGCGCAATGCATCGAACTGCAAGAAGAACGTATCCCGAGAGAACCGACCGAGGACGAACGCAGGCTCACCGGCATCGGCGAGCGTTTGCCGGATCTCAGGCGAGAGGAACGGGTTGGTCGCCGAGACGGCGAAAGCCAGCACCGAGTTGGCCGGATCGGGCAGGAAAGGCTGGTTCACATCCGAGCGGCCGTAGACCGCGTCGACCCAAACAGTCGTCTCGCCGATGTCGTAGGACACGCGCGCATAGCTGCCGAGACGCTCGAGCGGGCTGCCGACGATCAGCGTGTCGTAGAGGCCGAAGAAATCGGATTCCTGGGCAGGACGCACGCTCCCGTCGGGATCGAAGACTTGTCCGGCGAGCGACCCGCTCAGGATCGTACCTCCGAAAGTGATCGGCGCCAGGCCATCGATGTTCGGCTGAAGCTCGAACTGGCCTGGCGCGATTTCGACGATGCCGGCGCCGAACCACGGGCGATCTTTGCGCCCACCGATGCCGATGCCTTTGTCGTTCACGTATTCGGCGCCGATCATGAAGTGGCCGGCACCGTCGGCGAAGTTCGTGCCGAACGCTGCATCGAATGCATGGCGCTGCCCGTCGCCGCGCGAGGACTCGCCAGTCTGTGCGCCGACCGTAACGCCTTCGAGATTGTCGTTGAGAATGATGTTCGCGACGCCGGAGACCGCTCCCGATCCCCAGGCCGCCGAGGCGCCGCCGGTCACGAGCTCGACCCGCTCGACCAGGCTGGTCGGAACGAAATTCAGGTTGTTGTCGCCCACGAAGCGCCGTCCATTCACCAGGGTGAGCGTTCTCGCCACTCCCAGCCCGCGAAGCTCGAGCGGCGCGGTTCCGCTCGAGGTGTTGGCGATCGATTGGTTTGGAGAAACGGAGTTGCGGGTCTGCGGCAGCTCGTTGAGCGCCTGCTGCAGGTTGACGCGCGCGGCCTGCCGGATTTCGACTGCGCCCAGCACTGTCGTCGGCGTCGGCTGATCGAAGCCGGCGAGCTCGATGCGCGAACCGCTGACCACGACCTCTTCCAGGGAAACCTCCTGCGCTTCGCGTTGCGCAGCCGGTTGCGTCGGGCCCGTGGACTGAGCAAGCGCTGGGCCGCCCGCAAGCAAGGCTACGCCTGCGACGGAAGCTGTCAGCGTCGTGCGAGGTGCGAGTTGCCGTACGATCATGTTGGTTCCCCCATATAGCTGGCGCCGGGCTCTGCGCGGCCGGTGATCGACCTCATGTCTTTCTTTCCCGCGCGACCTCGACCGGCCCCGCCCGATCGGGGCCCGTGCCCCGATGAGCCGAGTTTGCCGATTCGGGATTTATTTATCCCAATCGAGACTGTACCGGCCTATATGAAGAATTAGGCGACCAAATCGGGGTTTTGTCAACGCTCACGGCAACGACCGGTCCCGTTCCATGACCCGGGACCGGCTTCGAAGCGCCGGAACGTCCGGCGCGCGCCGCAAAAAATCACGGCTTGACGAGGCGATAGGTCAGGTAGGGCTCGTTCGAGAAGGACAGGCGCGGATGGTCCGGCAGACCATAGAACTGCAGCCGGTGGTACGGCCCGCCTTCGCGCGCGCCGGTCACCCGCTCGTAGAGCAAAGGCCCGATCTGCTCCCACGCCGTCTTTCCTTCCGGGCTTTCGACGATGATGAGATGCGGCTCAGGCATGGAGAGCTCGAGATCGTACTCGGGCCGCGCGGGCCGGCTGTAATCACGCCGGTTCGAGCGATACGAGCCCATCGGCGGCTGCGGGTCGTCCGTCCCCGTCCATCGCGGCGCTGGCTGCTGCGGAAAAATCCGCCCGATGATCGCGTCGGTCAGCTCGGTTCTGCCCGCCCCGCTCCCGCGCCCGCCGGTCGTCGAGATGAAAAATCCGAAGTCCTGCTCCGGGGCGATCACCAGGTTGGAATGGAAATCCCCGGTGTTGCCGCCATGCCCGAGGAGCCGCGGATTGGCAGCCCGCACGACGTAAAAGCCATGGGCCATTCCGGGCAGATTCGGCGCATTCGCGACGGAATCGCTCAGCAGCAGCGCAACCGAGTTGGATTCGAGAATGCGCACCGAATCGAGTTGGCCCTCGCCAAGCAAAGCCAGCATGAAGCGCGCCATGTCGGGTGCTGTCGCCGACGAGGATCCGGCAGGCATGACCGCACTTATGTTCTCGAACGGCTGCGCCACGAAACGTCCGTCAACGAGCCTGTAGCCGGTCGCCATGTTGTCATGTAGCGCGCCGGTAAGCGGCTCGCGGAAGGTCGTCGAGCTCATGCCGAGCGGCCGGAAGATGTGGCGCTCCACATAGTCGGCAAAGGGCTCGCCCGAGACGCGCTCCACGATGTAGCCGGCGAGCACGACGCCGTAGTTCGAATACGAGATTTCGGTTCCAGCCTTCCAGAGCCGTTCCGGGATGTTCTCCTTTGCCCACTGGCGATAGTCGCGAACGTTCCCGGAATCGCGCGTGATGATGCCGCTCACATCACTGAAGCCCGGCGTGTGCTGCATCAGGTCGCGCACGCGAATCGGCTGCCCCTCGAACGGCGGGATCTCGAAATCCAGATAGGTATTCACGTCGGCGTCGAGATCGACGCGACCCAGCTCGACCTGCTGCATCAGCGCGACCCAGGTGAAGAGCTTCGAGACCGAGCCGGGACGGAACAGCGTGCGCATCGGATCGACAGGGCGGCGCTCGGCGATGTTCGCGTAGCCATAACCCCGCGTGAAAAGGACTTTCCCGTCATGCACGACAGTTACGACGGCGCCTGCGACTTCGCGCGCGGCGATCTGCTCCGCCATGACGCCGTCAACGAAATCGGCCAGACCTTGCAGGCGCGCTGGATCGATCGTCGCCGGACGCGTCGGCGTCCTGGATAAAGAGGGAGCGGCAACGGCCGCCACACAGAGCATCGCCGACGCGGCGGCCGCAAGAAACAGGGCATGACGGCTGCGCGTCACTGCCCCTCGCGCAGAGAGATGAATCATCGAGCCTCGCTCGCAGTTTTTCCGGTTGTGATTCGTTCGATGGAGGCGTTGCCGCCACGTGGGCGATCGCACGCGCCTCCGTCTGGCCAGCCCTTCCAACCCGGCCCGCGCACGACCCGACCGGGAGTGGCGCCAGTATGCTGGCCGTTGGCAAGCACCTGGATCCCGTTGACGAAGACATCGCTCACACCGGTCGAATAGCGGTGCGGATCCGCGTACGTCGCGTGATCGCTGATCGTATTCGAATCGAAGATCACGATATCGGCGAAAGCACCGGGGACGAGTCTGCCGCGATCACGCAGCCCAAGGTTGGAAGCCGGCAACGCGGTCAGCCCGCGAATCGCCTGAGCCAGCGACACGGCCTTGAGCTCGCGCACATATCTTCCGAGCAGCCGGGCGAAGTTCCCGTAGGTGCGCGGGTGCGCAGCGCTTTGAAGCACTTCCCCTTCGGCGGCGGGAGCGCCGGCGTCCGATCCGAAGCTCATCCAGGGCAGCGCCACCTGTCGTTGCACATTTTCCTCGGACATCATGAAAAAGATGGCGCCGATCCGGCTGTCCTCGAGCACGAGGTCTACTGCAGCGTCTTCCACACTGACTCCGCGCATCGCTGCTACGTCCGCGACGGTCTTGCCGATGAGAGGCTTCAGCGCTGGATTCTTCACTTCGACCAGCAGAACGCCCTCGCCGCCGCCGGACGCGCGAAGCAGATTCTCCCAATCGGTTTCCGGAGCGCGCATCTCCTCTATCACGCGCGCCCGAATCTTGGGATCGCGCAGCCGCGCCAGGAAAGCCTCTTCGCCGCCATCCTGCACCCAGGGCGGCAGCACCGCGTCAAGTCCCGTTCCGCCGGCGGTGTAGAGATACATGTTGGTCGTGATCCGCAGACCTTCCCGCCGCGCGGCCTCGATCTTCGCAATGACCTCGGGCAATCGATCCCAGTTGCGCGTGCCGGCGAGCTTCAGATGGTAGATCTCGGCCGGAAGCCTGCCCTCGCGGGCAATGGTGATCACCTCGTCGATGGCGTCGTCGATATCGTCGGCTTCCGATCGCATGTGACTGATGTACATGCCGCCGCATCGGCCCGCTTCGCTCGCGAGCGCGATGAGCTCCGGCGTTTCGGCGTAGTTGCCCGGTGCGTAGATCAGCGCAGAGCCGACACCGAGGGCGCCTTCCTCCATCGCCTGGCGGACCAGCGCGCGCATCCTGCCCAGCTGTTCGGGAGTTGGATCGACATCCGCCTCGCCGAGCTCATGGATGCGGATCGTCGTCGCTCCGACGAAACTTGCGACGTTGGGCGAGATGCCCCGCCTCTCGAAATACTCGAGATACTCGCCGAGCGTCGTCCAGACCACGGGGAACTCGCCCCCGTTGCTCTCCTGCATCTTGCGCCGCATCGGGTCGTTGAGCGGCCCCATGGTCCAGCCTTCGCCAAAGACCTCGAGCGTCACGCCCTGAAGCAGGTCGGACATCGCCCGTCCGTCCTTCAGCAGGGAGCGGGTCGCCCAGCTCAGCATGTTGATGAAGCCGGGCGCGACCGCCTTTCCTTTGGCGTCGAGCTCATGCCGCCCGGTTCCTTCGACCTGACCTACCGCGACGATCCTGTCGTCCTCCACTGCGATATCGCCGACATACGGCTCGCCGCCCGAACCGTCATAGACGGTGCCGCCCCGGATCACGAAATCATAGGCGGGGGCTGCAGTGGCGGCAGAAGCCCCCAGGATCGCCAGCATCAGCCACAGACGAATCATCGTTTTGTGCATCTATCCGCTCCTGGTGCAGCCCGCTGTCCCGCAGATCGTGGAAATCGAAGCCGAGCTCTGCGAGATCGTCTCAGTAGTTCACATCGAAGGCGATGAGATGGAACACCAGCCCGACCCAGAGCACGACCAGCAACGCAAGCGCGAGCACGACAGCCCAGGTCTTCGCGTACCACTTGCGCGCGCTGCGCAGGACGACAGTTGCATTCCACACGCCAATCGCGGCGGCTCCGAAGAACACGATGGCGGAAAGCAATTGTACGATCCACAACCAGGCATCGGCGGTGGACGACGACAAGCTATCGCTCATGATGAGCGGCACCGTCACTCCCCAAAGGATGAACACCGCAACCACAGCGGTCGATGCGATGCGTATCCAGCGATGCGCCACTGCATCGCGGCCCGTCAGGGCATAGGCAACGCCGTAGTGTCTGCGCACCAGTGCGGACACTGGCCATGCAAGCGCAGTGAAAAGCAACGCGATCAATCCGCCCAGCAGTGCCGGGCTGACCCAGGCCGGTGAGATCGCCGCCGGTATGGGCTCGAACACCATGAACGGCGAGACCCACTCGAAACCGAAGCGCACGACGCGCCCGTCGACGACTTGCGCGGAGAGCAGGTTCTTTCCGTCGACGTCACGCCAGACGAACGGTTCGACTTCACGCCACTTGATCGGCACGCCCGCGGCATTCTTGGCGGCCGACACACTGATCGTTCCGTCGTCGTTCACATAGACCGAGGTCTTGAACGGCTCCGAGAGCGCCAGGAGGCGCAGGAAGCTCGTCTGCGGACGGCGCGAAATTTGATACAAGCCGCTGATCATGCGCGCGTGCTCGGCTGCTGTTTGCGGATCGACCTCGCCGTCGAGCGTCGGGCCCGGGAAATAGCGATCGGCAAACTGCTCGAAAACGGCTTTGCGAATCGTACCGGCCGCGCCCTCCTTGCCGGCGCTGTTCATCGAGATGAAGAGGCCAACGCCGTCGTCGATGAACAGATACAGATCGGAGTGAAACCACGCGGTATCGCCGGCATGCGAGATGATGCGTCGGCCGTTGCGGTTCTGCTCATAGAAGCCGAGGACCATGCGATGGACGCGTGGTAACACTGTGAGCGCCGTCGTGTGCATCTGCTCGGCAGTCTCGGGCTGCAGAATGCGGGCTTCGCCGAAGGCTCCCTTCTGCAAATGGGCGATCATGAATCGCGCCATGTCGGCGCCAGAAGCGGACTGGCTGCCAGCCGGTGCCGCCAAGACCATTTCGAACGGCCTTGCCTTCCCGTCTGATGCCCGCGCGTAGCCTTTGGCCATGAACTCGCGCAAGCCCTCCGGCAGCGGCTGACGAAACGTCGAGTGCTCCATGCCGAGCGGAGCCAGGATGTTCTGCTCGACGTACTCGTCGAACGAAAGACCGGAGACGCGCGAGACGATGTAGCCGGCGAGCGCAGTGGCGTAGTTCGAATAGGCCGGCACTTCGCCGGGCGGAAAGATGCGGGTCGGCACCCACTCTTTGATGTACTCCTCGAGCGGCGTGAAGGGTGTTCCCTCGGGGACGATCAGATCCTTGAGGCATTCCTCGAAGCCCGGCGTATGAGTGAGAATGTTTCTCAACGTGACCGGCTTGCCGTCACGCGGCGGAATCTCGAAATCGAGATACTCGTTCACGTCGGCGTCGAGATCGAGCTTGCCCTGCTCGACCAGTTGCATCACCGCGGTCCAGGTCGTCAGCTTGGAAATCGAGCCAGTGCGGAACAGCGTGGTTTCCGGATCTACTGGCTTGCGTGCCTGCACATCGGCGTAGCCGTAGCCCTTCTGCAGAAGCGTCGAGCCATCCTTCACGACGACCACGACGGCGCCGGCCACGTCACCGGTCGCAAGCGCATACGGCATGAAGCCATCGAGCCACGCTTCGAGATCCTCTCGCGTCAAGGGCCGCGGTTCAGATACCTGCCCATCGGCGGACGTAACGTGCGTGTCGGGTGCGGGCGGTGGCTCGGAGATTGGCGGTGTGGATTCCCCGGCGTCTGCCGCCAGCCCTCCACGCGACAACAACAGCATCGCCAGCAACGTCGCTGCATGGGCACGCATATGAAACCCCTCGTGATAGCGCTCGAGCATCGGACTCTCGTGTTCTCTCGCCTCGCCACTCAGTAATAGGCGTCCAATCTCACGAGATTCAAAGTGAACGCGATCCAAGTGAGAGCAACGCAGGACGTTGCGAGCACGAGGCTCCACGCCCTGGCCCGCCACCCGCGAGGACCCTGCCACGTAAGCCAGGCATTCCAGATGGCCACACCGGCTCCGACGAGGCCGATGAACCCGAGCAGATGCAGCACGTGGAACCAGCCATCCGCCCGGCCGTCGAAGAGCGAGAGATCCGACAGGCCCGCCTGGATCAGGACGACCCAACCGACCAGGAAGACAAGATGGACGAGCGCCACTGCATAGACGAGCCGCCGCGCCAGCAGCTGTTGTCTCGTCAATTCGAGCACCATTCCGCGCCGGCGTCGGATCAATCCGGCGACCGGCCAAACGAGGAGGGTCAGCAAGAGGCTCGCAGCCGACACGAGCGCGAGCGGCATGATCCATCCGGCGGACCGCGAGGCCGGCACGGGCAGGAACACCTGGATTCCGCTCGAACCGTCGTGGCCGAGAAATCGCACTCGCCCGTTCTCGATCTTCGCTGCAAGGCGCTCCTTGCCACTCACCTCACGCCACACAAAAGGTGCTACTTCGCGCCAGACCTTGGGTTGACCATTCAATCCGCGCAGTGGCGGAATCACCAGCGTGCCGTCCGGGTTGGCGTTCACCGTGAACTGGCCGAGCAAGCCCACCGCCGCATAGAAAGTTGTCTCCGCACGGCGCGAGGTCTGGTACCGACCGGCAACGAGCCGGCTGTGCTCGACCGCTGTCGGGAGCGTCGGTTCATCAGGGATGGGCGCTGGGAAATATCGATCGGTGAACTGCTCGAAGAGGGCGCTGCGAATGCCGCCGACAGCGCCTTCCCTGCCGGTGCTGTTGAACGACACGAACAGGCCGACGCCCGCGTCCATGAACAGCGCGAGCTGACTGTGGAAGACCTGCGTGTCGCCGCCGTGCTCGAGAATGCGCTGGCCGTTGCGGTTGGCCTCGAAGAAGCCGAGCGCCATGCCGTTGACGGGCGGAGTCGCCCGGAACAACGTGTTGTGCATGAGACGCGCGGTTTGCGGCTGCAACAGGGTCGCAGCTCCACCGTCCTCCGCGCTCAAGTGAGCGATCATGAAGCGCGCCATATCCGCACCGGTCGCACTCAGACTGCCTGCCGGCGCGGGGCCCACCAGCTCGAAGTACGGCCAGGCCGGACCCGATCCGCGCTCGTAGCCTTTCGACATGTCGGCCGCGAACGCCTCGGGCAGAGGTTGCCGGAACGTCGAGCGCTGCATGCCGAGCGGCCGGAAGATGTGACGATCCATGTAGTCATCGAATGTCTCGCCGGAGACGCGCTCGATGATGTAGCCCAGGACCGCGAGGCAATAGTTGCAATATGAGGGCACCTCGCCGGGAGGAAAAATGCGCACCGGCCGCGTGCGCTTCACGTAGTCCTCGAGGCTCCCGAACCTCTCAGGATCTGAATGCATGAGCTCCCGAAGCAACTCCTCGAACCCACCCGTGTGCGTTATGAGATTGCGCACGGTCACCGGTTTATCGAAGCCTTCCCGGACCTCGAAGTCGAGGTAAGTCCCGATGGGCTCATCGAGCTTCACCTTGCCTTGCTCGACGAGCTGCATCACCGCGGTGTCCGTGAACAGCTTGGCGACCGAGCCCACCCTGAAGAGCGTCCGTTCGGGATCCACTGGCCGCCGATTCTCGACATCGGCGTAGCCGTAGCCCTTCTGCAGCAGCACTTCGCCGTCCTTCACGATGACTACGACAGCTCCCGCGATGTCACCGCGCTCGAGCTCGTATTTCAGAAATCCGTCCAGCCAGGCCTCGACATCGGCGCGCGTGAGCTCAGGGGTTGAGGTCGCTGGCGGCTCAGACTGAAGAGTGTCGTCTGCCTTCAGGTCGGGATCATTCACGTCCGCCGCGAGCGATACGCTCAGCGAGCTCACGCTGCAAAGGAGGGCTGCAACAAGCTTTGAGAGACGCATACGTGCTCCGGTAAGGGGCATTCGGTCGAAAATCTACGACGCTCCCGGCCGCAGGCGAGAAGTTCGTGTCGAACGGTCCGATCGCCCCCATGAACGGCAACTGTGAACGGCATGCCCCCGCCTACACGCTCATTCGCGCCCGAAACAGTCGCGCCTGGCGGCGCGAGATATCGACTTCCGGCCCGCCCCGTAACTGAACGTGGAGCTGCCCTCCGACGCCGAGCTCGACGCCCTCGATGAACTCGAGGTTGATGATTTGCCGGCGGTTCGCGCGGAAGAAGCACTGCGGATCGAGCCGTTGCTCCAGGCTGTTCAAAGGACGTCCGAGCAGGGGACGCTCCTTGCCCCAGAACAGGCGCACATAATTCCCCTCCGCGAGCAGCATGCTGACTTCTCGCAGCGGCACCAACCAGCAGCGCGAGCCATCGCGTACGAAAAGCCGCTCGAGGATCTGGCTCGGGCGAGCTTCGGCGCCACGATCCTCCGACGCCGATCGCGCCTTTACGACCGCCGCCGCCAGACGCTCGGGCTCGATCGGCTTGAGCAGATAATCGAGCGCGTTGACCTCAAAAGCCCGCACGGCATGCTGGTCGTACGCAGTCGTGAAGATGACGCGCGGCACGTGATCGAGGCGGGCGAGCAGGTCGAAACCGGAGCCCCCTGGCATCTGGATGTCGAGAAACAGCAGGTCCGGCGCAATGGCCTCGATGCGCGCAGCCGCTTCGCCGACTTCGCCCGCTTCTCCCACGACCTCGATCCCTGGGAACTCCGCAAGGAGGCGCCTCAGCTCGCGTCGTGCCAGCGGCTCGTCATCGACGATGAGCGCCTTCACGAGACACCTGCGCCAGGCCCGGCGAGTCCGCATGCGGAATGCGGATTCGCGTGGTGGCCTTTTCTGGGTGCGATAGATCCAGCTCGAGCCCCGCGCGAGCTCCGAACAACAGCCGCAACCGTTCCGCTGCATTGTAGAGACCGGATCCCTGCTGCTGGCGTGGCGGTGCTATAGCCGGACGCGGATTGCGAACCTCGATGTGCAAGGCACCGTCGTTGAGAGTGGCGGAAATGCGCAGGACTCCTCCACCGGGCAATTCCGCGATTCCATGCTTGATCGCATTCTCGACCACCGTTTGCAGCAACATGACGGGAATGGCGACGCCCTGTGCCTCGGCAGCAATGTCGAGATCGACGCGCAGGCGTTCGCCGAGACGCAACGACTCGAGCGCCAGGTAGTCTCCAACCGCCTCGAGCTCGCGCTCGAGCGTCACCAGCTCTTCCTGGTGTGATCTCAACGTATATCGAAGGAGTCCGGCGAGTTGCGTGACCGCATCCCGGGCGCGCGACGGATCCTCGGCGATGAGCGCACGCACGCTGTTGAGCGAATTGAACAGGAAATGAGGATTGAGCTGCGACTTGAGGAGCTTGAGCTCCGCGGATTGCAGCGCGCGCGTGAGCTCCGATTGACGCAGCTCCGCCGCATGCCTGTCGCGCACCGACGTGATGCCCATGTACAGGGCGATCCAGATGAAAAACGCCAGGCTCCAGTTGAGGGTCCTGTGCGTCAGCGGATCCATGTTCCGCAAGAACGGGGGAAGCGCCTCGAGAAGCTCTGCGTCGCGCGCCGGCTCGAGTCCCCAGAGCGACGCGACGGCCATGAAATGCATCGCGGCGCCCAACAAGAAGCCAGGGATCGCACTCGCGACCACACTGCGCGGAAGGAGCTGGCGCATGCTGAGCTTCGTCCAGCCTCTGTGCAGCATGAATTTGCGAAGCAGCTGGGTGAGCCCGATGGCAGAGACGTTCAGCAACGTAATCTCGAGCAGAACGCGCTCCCATGGCACGGGCAAAGTCGCGAGCGCGCTGTATGCCTGGCTCGAGCCATAAAGCCCCCATCCCAGGAGCTGGCAGGTCCAATACGCGCGCGTAGTCTGCGTCGGCGGCCCGACCCGGACGGATGTAGTCGGAGCCTTCAAGGAAGTGGCTGTCGGCGGCCGATCCATGAGGGCAAGGTAAACCAACGTCGGCACGCTGGCGAACTCGAGGGTGAGCGGTCCGAAAAGCCGCTCGAACGGCCGCCAATGCCTCGTTCATGCTCATGCCGACTGCTCGAGGCACGAATCAGCGTGCTTGAAAAAAGGCTCGGGCTCGAGCCGGCAGCGCAACATGCGCTGCCGGCCCTTGGGGGTCACTCAGAACCCGACACCGAACATCAGTCCGATGGTGCGCGGCCGGATCACGCCGGTCGCAATCGCCCCGTTCGGAACCGTTCCGACCGTGCCGACCGAAGTCCGCCCGTCGCTGTCCGTGACGTTTTTTCCATACAGCTCGATCGAGAAGCGGCCGAAATCCACGCCTGCCGTCAGGTCGAGGACTTCATACGAGGGGATCTCGCGTTGACGTCCGTTGGCGGTGCGGAAGTCGAGATCGTAGGAGGCGGTCTGATCGGAAAGATATCGCAACGAACCGCCCACATACGCCATCGCCTGCGCGCCCACGGGCCACTCGTACTCCGCGTTCAAGCCCAGGCTGTACTCCGGCGTGAACGGCAACCCGTCGCCTTTCAGGCCTCCTGAAATGGCAGGCGTATCGTCTTCGAGCTTGGCGTCCGTGTAAGCCCCGTTCAGCCCAACGCTGAAGCCTGTGGCGAGACGCGCTGTCGCCGTGAACTCGACGCCCTCGCTCGTTGCGTCACCGCCGTTGATGTTCACCCCGAAATCGTTCACTTGGGCCGCGAGCTGGACATCCTCCCAATCGATATGGAAGGCGGCGACGTCGAGGGTATACGCGCGATTCGCGGATTCGACCTTGAAGCCGACTTCGTAGCTCGTCAGCTCGTCGGAACCATATGTCCGCGGAACATCCGTGGCGCCCGGCGGCAGGACGTTCGGTCCGCCCGGACGAAATCCGGTCGCGGCTCGCACGTAGAACGAAGCGTGATCGCTGATTTCGAGCCGCGGCGCGATCGACCATGTGAACACGTCCTCCGAGGAGGTCGCTGTCGGGAAGGACGTCTCACCGCCGGCGAACAGTCCGATCGCATTCTGCTTCGCATTCTGATCGTTCTCGCTGTAGCGCCCCCCGAGCGTCAGCTCGAAGCGCTCGCTGAAATGGATCGTGCCGCTCACGAAGCCGGCGATTTCCTCGTATTCGGAGGCAAGGCTCAGATCGCCGAGCACGGGCTGCCCCGGAATGGGATCGAGCGTGCCTGGAATCAGCGCTTCGAGGTGCTGAATGATGTCGCCGTCCTCGCGCGTGTAGTAGACGCCGACCAGCCACTCGAACGTTTCGTTCGGGGCCGAGGCGAGACGCAGCTCCTGGGTGAACTTGTCGTAGGCGGTCGTCTGCTCGGTCATGAACTCGTTCGGTCCGAAGATCGGCTCGAGAACCGGGCTGAACTGCGCAGTGAGATCGGACCGGAACGGCGACTCGAAATCGTTGTAGCTGGTCGCGGAGGTCAGCGTCGCAAAGCCGAGGTCGATATCCATCGTGGCGTTGTAGACGCGATACTTCACATCGGTGAACTCCGGAACGAACCGCGACTGCGACAAGTTGGAATACAGGGTGTCGAGCGTGTTCGGATCGCTTTCGACGCTGCTCGAGGCGAGCGTCTCGATGTTCTGCGTCATCGCCGTCAGGCGCAGCGAAAATGCGTCGCTCGGGCGGTACAGCATCGACAGGCGCCCTCCGTAGCTCTCCGACTCATTGATGTCCTCGGCGATGTCCGAGCCCGCCGTGCCGATCGAGTCGATGAATCCGCCGAGCTTGCGGTAGTAGCCCACGCCGCGAACGGCGAATGAGTCCGACAGCGGGACGTTTACCATGCCGAGGGCGGAATGGCCCGTATCGCCGTGCTCCACAGTCTCGACCCCGACGCGCGCGCGCGCATCGAACCCGTCCGTCTCCGGCGGATTGGTGACGAACCTGAGCACGCCGCTGAGAGAGCTGGCTCCGTAGAGGGTTCCCTGAGGGCCGCGCAACACTTCGATGCGCTGCATGTCGAACGTATCGAAATCGGCTGCGAGGATGGCGCCGTTGACGAGGCCACTGCTCGAGCCGAAAGGCGTTTCGTCAACGTATACGCCCACGGTGGAAGCGACGCCGCCGGTGTTGATTCCGCGCATGACCAGACGGCCGACGCCCGGCGTGCTCTGGCTGAGCTGCAGGCCCGGCACGAGCTTCAGATAGTCCTGGAAGTTGGCCGCCTGCTGCCGCTCGAGCACATCGCCCCCGACGACGGTCACCGATTGCGGGACCTCGATCAGCGCCTCGGTGCGCTTCTGCGCAGTGACGATGATTTCGTCGATGATGATGTCCTCGGCCGCGAGCACTTCGCCCGCGCCCATCAGCATCGCCAATGCGCTAGCGGAGCCGCCGATTGCAAGCCCGCGACGGACACTCTTGAAACCGCTCATTGTCGCTCTCCCATACGTGTGATTCTTGCGCGCACTCGTCAGTCGCTCGAGGGTGCGCCCGAAGTGGATTCGCGTGGAATGCGGATAGAGATAGATAAGAGATGAACGCACTCCCGATGCGACCAGCCACCCGAAAGCGCCTCACCGCCGGTATGCGCTCCTGGGTCGATTCCCGTGCAGCGCCATATTATCCTATATGGCAATATTAGTCCTGCCCAGAGAACCGGTAAACCCAAACAGGCGTTAAGGAGCCTCGGTTGCGAAACTTCGTAAGTTCGCGCTCTTCGCTATAATTTTTGCGATGAACACACCCAAGCCCTCCGCCTCCGCGCCTAGACCGACTCTGGGGCGACTGCTGCGATCGCTGCGGACGCGCAATGATTGGACGCTCAAGGAAATGAGCCTGCGCACGGGAATTCCGCTCTCGACGCTCGCCAAAGTGGAGCACGACCGGCTCACTTTGACATATGACAAGCTGCAACAGCTCAGCGAGCGTCTGGGGATACGCATGTCCGACCTGTTCGCCGAGCCGACCGAAGGGTCGGAGCAACCGGTGACGGCCAGGCGCAGCGTCGGGACGGTCGATCGCGCCGTACGCGTCACCACGCCGAACTACGACTACTACTACCTGTGCGCCGAGCTGCGCCGCAAACGCATGATTCCTGTGCTCACGCGCATTCGCGCAAAGAGCGTCAGCGAGTTTGGCGAGCTGGTGCGGCATCATGGCGAAGAGTTCATCTATGTGCTCGAAGGTCGCGTGGAGATCCACACCGAGTTCTACGAGCCGATCGTGCTGGAAGCCGGGCAGTCCATTTACATCGACTCGATGATGGGCCATGCCTACGTAGCCGCCGAAGGGTGCGAGGAAGCGATCGTCCTCGGCGTATGCTCGAGCGCGGAAGACGGTCTCATGGAATCGCTGATGGAGCTGCACGGCGAAAAGGAAGCGCAGCAGGCAGCAGCAGCTGACGCTCCCCGCGTGTCGAAACTGGCCCGGGGACGGGCGAAGGACAAAAAGTCCGCTGCCTGAACAGGGCGGCCGGGCTAATCCGATAGAATCTTCGCGAATACGTCCCGATCGACGTTGGCGCCTGTCAGGACGACAGCAACGCGGCGGCCTCGCAATCTCGCCCGCTCCTGGAGAGCGGCGGCGAAGGCTGCGGCTCCCGCGCCTTCCACAAGGTTATGCGTCGCAGTGTAGATGTGACGCATCGATTCCCGGATCTCATCCTCCGTCACGATGACGATGCGCTCCACACCGTGAAAGATGATCTCCAGCGCTTCCTCGTTGGGCACGCGGCAGGCCATGCCATCCGCAACGGTTGGCTCGACCGTGCGGGAGACTGCGCACCTTTTTCGAAACGACTCCGCATAGGCTGGCGCGGATTCAGCTACTACGCCCACGATCTCGGTTCTCAGGCTTAGTGCCTGGCGCGCAGCGATCGCTCCGCAAATGCCGGAGCCGAGGCCGATCGGCACGTACAACGTCTCCACATCCGGCACAGCTCTGAACAGCTCGAGCGAATAGCTCGCCACTCCGCGCACCAGAGCCTCGTGAAACGACGGAACCATGTGCAAGCCACGCCCCTCCGCCAAGCGAGTCGCTTCCTCGAGCGCATCCTGAAAATCGGACCCATGCTCGATCAGCTCGACTCCGCGTGCACGCATGGCCTCGTTCTTCTCGCGGCTGTTCCCATGCGGCACGACGATTGCTGCTCTGAGACCATGCCGTTGTGCGGCAAAGGCGATGCTCTGCCCATGATTCCCGCGAGTCGCCGCTATGACACCAGATACGCGTGGCTCCCGACGTTTCAGCTCGTCGAAATAGACCAGCCCGCCCCGGACTTTGAAGGCGCCGAGCGGAGTATGGTTCTCGTGCTTGACCCATAGCTCGGTGCCAAGATGCTCGCTCAAGAGCGGCCAGGAGAACTGGGGAGTGGGCGGCATCGCCTGGTAGACGATGCGGGCCGCATGCTCGAGAGTAGACAGATCGGGCAGTTTCATGATGATCGGGGATTCGAGATTCGCTCGGTCGGGACCGTAGAGCGCTCCCGGCCTAGCTTCGCACGACAAGAGTCGCCATCAAAGACGCACGTCAGAATCCGGGCGTCGCAAGCTTCAGCCCTGAAATCGAGTCACGAAGCGTCCGCGGCAGTATTCCTTTGTCGCCGATCTGCGAAGAACAGGGCCGGCAGACGTGCACTTACTCCGGTACGAGTAAGGCGCGCCCGGTGATCTGCCCCGCCTTGAGCTTCTCATAGACCGAAACGGCCTGGCTGAGCGGGAAGCTCGTCGTGTCGGCGTGAATCCTCCCTGCGCGCGCCATAACGATCACTTCCATCAATTCGACGCGCGAGCCCCAGTACGGAATGCTCATCGACGTTCCATACGGCGTGCTGCCGTGATGGAAGTCATGATGGCCGCCTCCCAATCCGACGATGGTCCACACGCTGTTTCGACCAAGCAGCTTCGCGCCCAAATCGAACGTTGCCTGCACTCCGACGCAATCGAGAACCAGGCCCGCTCCCTTGGGTCCCGTGATTTGACGGATGCGCTCCGCCGTTTCCTCTACATTGCGGTTGTTGATGACTTCGTCCGCACCCAGTTTCTTCGCGTGCTGAAGCTTCCCGTCGTCGACGTCGGCGGCAATGATCCGGACCGGGGCCAGCACGCGAAGCAGTTGAATCGCCATGTGGCCGAGGCCACCGACTCCGAAGACCACGACCGTGCTGTCCGCATGAAGATTCGGCAACGCTCGTTTGATCGCGTGATACGGCGTGAGCGCTGCATCGCTGAGCGGCGCTGCCTTGACCGGATCGAGATCGCCGAGTGGCACCAGCAGTCGCGGGGAGGGTACGAGCATGTACTCAGCCATCCCGCCGTCGAGGCCGAGCCCGCCGCCGAAGCCTTTGATCTGCGCCCAGCTCTCGCAATAGTTCTCCATCGAGAGCTGGCACGCGTGGCAACGCCCGCAGCCCCATGGTCCATAGACTGCGACCGCATCCCCTTCCTTCAACCCTTTGACGCCTTGCCCGAGCGCCGCTACCCATCCTGCATTCTCGTGACCCAGGGTGAACGGCGGCTCGAAGCCGAGATCCTCCTCCATGATGTGCAGGTCCGAGTGACACACTCCCGCGCCGCCAATCTTGAGGAGCACCTGGCCCGGCCCGGGAGAAGGCTTCGGAACATCCTGCAGCTCTGGCGCACGACCAACGCCGACGAATCTGACGGACTGCATGGTGCCCTCCTCCGCTCACGTGCTGTAGCGAGACACCGTCAGCCCGTAGGAGCTTCAGCACGGGCGTTGGCCGTCTCGCACATAAACAACTTGAACCTTCGAGCCGCTCGCTCGACTCAACGAGAATCTCCCTGCCACCGAAACGTGTCCATGGAGGAAGACCGTACCGCACCGAGTGGAATTCGCATTGTCCGTCGGCTGCGGCTGCAACTTTCCAGACGAGCCTCGGGATCCGTCCCCAAAGGCACTGAGCTTTGCATTACAGTAACGGCACCCCGAACCCAAGGAGCTGACCGAACGTGACTGCTGCCTCCATGCCCTACCCCATCGGCCAACCGGGCGTTCCCTGGGGCGACGCCGAACGTGCCGAGTGGTTATCGCGCCAGGTTCGCCGTCGCAGTTACGTCGACGATGTGGTGCGCGTGATCGAGCGCCTGTCCTCTCGTTTCGACGTCACTGAGTACGGTCAGCTCGACTACCCTCCGGACCACTACCGACTGTTCGCGCTTCGCAGCCGGGGTTGGCGCGACGAGCATCCGATCGCGCTCATCACAGGCGGCGTGCATGGCTACGAAACGAGCGGCGTGCACGGTGCGCTCGAGTTTCTCGAAACGCGCGCAGAAGAATATGTGGACCGCATCAACTTGCTCGTGGCGCCCTGCGTGAGCCCCTGGGCTTACGAACGCATCCATCGATGGAACGCGAATGCCATCGACCCGAACCGCTCCTTCCGGGAGAACAGTCCAGCGGAGGAATCAGCCGCGCTGATGCGCCTGATCGCCCCGCTCCGCGGGCGCTTCCTGCTCCACGTCGACTTGCACGAGACGACTGACAGCGACGAAAGCGAGTTCAGGCCTGCCCTCGCGGCGCGCGACGGCAAGCCTTTCGTGCCTGGCATCATTCCGGACGGTTTCTATCTGGTCGACGACAGCGAGAACCCGCAGCCAGAGTTCCAGCAGGCCATCATCGAAGCGGTGAGCCGGGTCACTCACATCGCGCAGGCAGATTCGAACGGCCAGATCATCGAGTCGGACGTGGTGGCGCCGGGCGTCATTCGATATCCGATGCGAGAGCTCGGACTGTGCGCCGGCATCACAGGGGCGCGCTACACGACCACCACCGAGGTCTATCCCGACAGCCCCCGTGGAATCACGCCCGAACAGTGCAATGATGCGCAGGTGGCGGCGGTGTGTACCGCAATCGAGTTTGCGTTGGCCGAGGCGACAGCGGGTCAGTCGTAAGTCGGGCAGTGCCCGCGGGAGCCGCTCATCAATCAGGCTGCGCGACCCCTGGCTTTCAAGCCAGCGACTGCTCTCGGCAGCTCGACGGGCTCCTTGTGAGCACGACCCAGCCGCAGCTTGAAGTTGTCGGGCTTGATCAGAAGCAGATCGCACGGCGCCTTGCGAATCACGGTTTCGGCGGTATCACCGACGATGAAGCGCTTCAGCCAGCGCCGGCTGATGATGCCCATCGCCAAAATCTGCGCGGGAAGCCTGCGCGCCAGCTCCGGCAGCGCCTCCGGCACACTCCCGTGCACGATGCGCACACTCGCCACTTGCAGACCGGCACGGTCGAGCACCCGCTCCATCTGCGAACGCAGGCGCTGATCGATCCGCCTGCGCTCCTGCGCTTCGCTCCCGAGCGGATAGGCAACCCGGGGCATGCAATGCACGGCATGACACTCGACGTTCAGCGCATCGGCAATAGCGGCTGCGTAGCTCGCGATCGAGACATCGAGACTCGCGGGCTTGTCCCGGGCATGCGTGGGGTCGAGCGCTGCAATGACGGCGCCTGTCGGGCGCACGCCCGAAGCGCCAGCCGTGACGATCAACGGCCGCGGGCAAAGGCGCATCAGTTCCCAATCCGTCAAGCGCAATTGCGGCGGCCCGTCCTCGCGAGGCTCGTGCCGCCCGGCTACGACGAGATCCGCCTGTTCACGCAGAACGCCGCGAAGGATTGCCTCATAAACTGGTTCCTCCCAGACAGCCGTCACATCCACACGCAGGCCGCGCTTACGCAAGCCACGGGCGCGCTTCTCGAGTGATCGCATCCGTTCCGCGAGCAACCACCCGCGAGCACGCCCGAGCCGCCGGGAATCGAAGAACGGCCGACCACTCAATGCCGGGTCTGCCGCCGCATGAAAAAGAATCAGACGCGCCTGCAATGCTGTCGCAAGCTGCGCGGCGCGATCGATGGCGGGCTGCCGGCTGCTCGAGGGATCCGCGACCGCGACCAGGATCGTTCGAATTTGAATCTCGGCCATGTCAATGCCTGCGCTTCATGCGGACCTCGCACGCGCGCTCAAGATCACGCATATGACGGGATTGTTGCGAGCGCAACGCGCTCTTTGTCGTACCCCGGTCCGCACTAGTTGAGCCGCCGATCGAATTCCGCGGCGAGCGCATGCTGACGCGTCGACACCTTCACCGGCGCGTACGCCACGCGCTCGAGGCCCTGGTGAGTGACGGGCAGGGTCGCGAGCTCCTCCTTGCAGTGCTCGCGCAGATCCTCGAGCGTCGGCAAGGCGAGGCGGCGGCCCATGACCATCACTTGCTGAAGCAAGGCCTTGCCTTCCTTGGCTTCATCCGCGCAGGCAAGCAGGTCCCTGCCGATGCGACCGTTCGGATCGTACTGCCGATACACCTGTCGAGGGCCTGGCCACGTTTCCTTCCACAATGAGCGCTTCCGGCACGGGCGGCCCGCGTACTGCTGCAGCTTGTAAGCGCAATCGAGGACAGGTGCATCCTCCGAGGCGCTGAGTCGGGTTCCGACGCAGAACGTATCGATCGGCGCTTTCGCTTCTCGTAGCGCCGCGATGACGTACTCGTCGACCCCACCGCTCACCAGGATGCGTATGTCATTGAACCCTTTGCTGTCCAGAATGTCTCGAACACGCTTCGCCTCGGCGCCCAGGTCGCCACTGTCGATGCGCACGGCTTTGATATCGATGCCCTGGCTTCTGAGTTCGCTGGCAAGTTGCGCCACACGCCGGGCACCGCGACTCGTCTCATACGTATCTATGAGCAACGTCACGCTCTGTGGATGGCAGGCAGCAAAGTTCTCGAATGCCTGCAGCTCCTGCTCGTGCGCCTGGACAAATGAATGCGCCATGGTGCCCACGACCGGGATCCCGAACCGGCGCGCGGCCTCGAGAGTGGCGGTGGCATCGAACCCTGCCAGATAGCTCGCGCGACTTGCGAGCAGCGCCGCTTCAGCACCGTGCGCCCGCCGCATCCCGAAGTCGACGAGTTGCGCGTCGCCAGCGACGAGCTTGCAACGAGCGGCCTTGGAAGCGACGAGCGTCTGATACTGCAAGAGATTGACGATGCGGCTCTCCACCAACTGCGCCTCCGGGAGCGGCGCTACGATGCGCAGCACTGGCTCGCTCGCGAAGAACACCGTTCCTTCCCGCATGGCGAAGACATCCCCGGTGAAGCGGAACGATTCGAGATGCTCGAGGAGCGTCGGACTGAAGAGCCGGGTCGAAGCGAGCCACTCGAGCTCCTCGCCCGTGAAGGCCAGGGACTCGAGGTACTCGAGCGCCTGCTCGAGGCCGGCCGCCACGAGGAAATTGCGCGCCGGGGGAAGCCGCCGGACGAAGAACTCGAAGACCGCCGGCTCCTCCATGCCGAGGCGGTAATACGCATCGAGCATCGTGAGCTGATAGAGGTCCGTCAGCAGCGCCGAAGTTTCAGGGCGGAGCGACACGGGCGCGCGCTCCGGATTGAAAGAGCGGGGATCCACTCTCCCCACGGCTAGTCGCTGCTCCACCATTCGATGAACTCCTCGCAGTCGATCAAGCCGTCCTTGTCGAGATCCACTTCCTGGAAGCCGATGCGCATCTCATCCCGCGACATGTCTGCTTGCAGCCCCTCGAGCAGGCGCGTGAACTCGGTGAAGTCGATCCGGTTGTCATGGTCGAGATCGGCGGCAGCGAAGTCCCGCCGCAGCTCTTCGATGTCGGCCAGACGGCGAGTAGAGCCCGACGCGTCGGCTTGATTCATAATCAGATGCCCACAGAGTGTCAGCTTCGCCACTGTCGGCCACGACCCACGGACGTCCAATCCGGAACCATACGGGATCGACCGTGGACATCCACGGGTGCTGGCGGGCTCTCGAGCCCAGGTGGCCTCGAGAGCAACCCGCCTCGCCCTGAAGCGAAGCGAGGAGACGATCATGGCGGAAGAGATCACGACTGCCCATAGCGGAACACGCAAGGCGACCGGCGGCGCGCAAGCCAAGCTTCACGAGCAGCTCGACCTTCGACCCGGCGACGCGCTCCTGATAGTGGACCTGCAACGGGATTTCCTGCCCGGCGGCGCCCTCGGCGTCCCGGAAGGCGACCAGGTCATCGCGCCGCTCAATGACTACATCACGGCCTTCGAGGAGCGAAAGCTCCCGATTTTCATGACGCGAGACTGGCACCCGCCGGATCACTGCTCGTTCCGGAGCGCCGGAGGCCCATGGCCGCCGCATTGCGTGCGCGATACGCCGGGAGCGCAGTGGCCCGAAAGCCTCAAGATCGCTCCAAGCGCACGAATCATCTCGAAAGCCACCGAGCCTGCGGCTGAGGCCTATTCCGGTTTCAGCGGCACGGAGCTACTCACCTTGCTGCGCGATCAAGGTGTTCGGCGCTTGTTTGTCGGTGGGCTTGCGACAGATTACTGCGTACGCGCCACGGTGCTGGATGCCCGCTCGCACGAGTTCGAAGTCGTCGTGCTCGCCGACGCCATTCGGGGCGTCAACGTCCAGCCAGGCGATGACGAGCGTGCAGTCGGGGAGATGCTCGCAAGCGGCGCGGCGCTCTTCGATCCGGCGCGCAGTCCGAACTAAGCGCTAGCCCTTCACGCAGATCAGCGGCTCGCAGCGGGCGACTTTGCGAGCGAGTCCAGCGGCGTCCGCCGAATCGACTACTGCGGACACATCCTTGTAGGCATCGGGCGCTTCCTCCGCGATTCCCCGCATCGAGGGGCTGCGGATCAAGATGCCTCGCGCGGCAAGCTGATCGACGAGCTCACGCCCCTTCCAGGTTCGCGAGGCCTGGTGCCGGCTCATGGCCCGACCCGCTCCATGGCAGGCCGAGCTGAACGACAGCGACTCGGATTCCCTCGTGCCGGCCAGCACATAGGAACCGGTGCCCATCGAGCCGCCGATCAGGACGGGCTGGCCAAAGGGCCGCAAGGCTTCGGGCAACGCCGGGTGACCCGGACCGAATGCGCGAGTAGCGCCCTTGCGGTGCACATAAAGTTGGCGCGTCTCGCCGTTCACGCGATGCTCCTCGAGCTTGCAGGTGTTGTGCGAGACGTCATAGAGGAGCGGCAAGCTGGCTTCGGGCAGGATGTCGGCGAACACCTCGCGCACCAGGTGCGTGAGGATCTGCCGATTCGCGAGCGCGCAATTGATCCCCGCCCGCATCGCGCCCAGGTATTTCTGGCCCACTTCGGAGGTGATCGGGGCACAGGCGAGCTCGCGCTCCGGCAGCTTGATCCCGTAATCGCGGGCCGCGATCGCCATCTCTTGCAGAAACTCGCTGCCGATCTGATGCCCGAGCCCGCGGGAGCCGCAGTGGATCATGACGACGATGTCGCCGACGTGAAGCCCGAAGGCCTGAGCGATCGCTTCGTCGTAAACCGCTGTGACTTCCTGCACCTCGAGATAGTGATTGCCGCTGCCGAGCGTCCCCATCTGCTCTCGCTGCCTGGCCTTCGCCCGCTGCGAGACATTGCCGGGTTTCGCGTCCGGCACCCGGCCATGTTCCTCGATGCGCTCTAGATCCTCCGCCACGCCCCAGCCCGACTCGACGGCCCACTGCGCCCCGCCGGCGAGCATCGCGTCCATGCTTCGGGCATCGAGGCGGATGAGACCGGTGCTGCCGACGCCCGCCGGAATGCGGTAGTAGAGCATGTCGGCCAGCTCTTTCTGCACCGCCATGACGTCCTCGCGCTTCAAGCCCGTGTGCAGGCAGCGCACACCACAGGAGATGTCGAATCCCACTCCGCCCGCCGAGATGACGCCCCCTTCGTCGGCATCGAAAGCAGCGACGCCGCCGATCGGGAAGCCATAGCCCCAATGTGCGTCGGGCATCGCATAGGAAGCCTTCACGATGCCGGGGAGCGAGGCCACGTTGACGGCCTGCTCGTACACCTTGTCATCCATTGCACGAAGGAGGCTTTCGCTCGCGTAGATCACGGCGGGCACGCGCATCGCCCCCTGCGGGGCGATTTCCCAGAGGTGCTCGGAGCGACGGGTAAAACGGCTGAGGTCCATAGCGCGAAATTGAAGTCTCGGGCCCCGGCCGGGGCAAGCTTCCGACTCCCTTAGCTCGCGGCGGAAATCTCCGATTCGAGCGCCAGCGCGCTCAGACATCGACGACCGTCTGCGCGACCCAGTGCGTTCCTTCATTCGCCACACGCAAGTCCGTATAAGTCGCGCCTTTGACCTCGACCGCCGGATGATGTCGATACGGATCGACACGTTCCCCCCAGAGCACGGCCTTGAGGCGCTGGCCTTCCTCGGCCGTCACCTCGAACTTGCTGAACACCATCCGGCGAGTCGCCATTTCGTAAACGATGCTGTTCAGCCACTGCGCGAACAGAAGCTCGACGTCGGGCGCCTGGCACTCGACAGTTACGCGAAAGCGTGGCTCTACTTCCGCTGGATCGGTGATCAACGCCGTCATCGCGAGCGCACCCTGCTCGAACGCATGGGCGAGCGTGGGCCCTACCCCACGCACGCCCATGTCGGCCTCGTGCGAAAAATGCTCCCAGCGTGCCGTCGTCACCGTGCCGTTACAGCCCCACCCGGGTTTGCCGCTCCTGCCGCTGCTCGCTCTTGATCGAGCCCGAAAGATCGCACATCAGGCTGGTAATGAGCTGAATGGCATCGTCGATCGCGAGAATGCCGGTCAACGCGCCCCGTGCATCGACCACCGGGACCCGCCGGACGCCGGCCAACCTCATGGCGGCGAGGACATCGCCCAGATCATCCGATTCGCTCGCCATGAGCGGCTGCAACGTCATCACGTCCCGGACCGTCACGGCGTGTGGATCAACTTCACGCGCCATCACGGCAAGCACCAGGTCACGATCGGTCACTACGCCGATGGGCTTGCGCAGCTCATCGCCCGGCTCGTGCACCACCAGAAAGCCCACGTGATGCTGACGCATCACTTTCGCCGCCTCGACCACGTCATTGTCCGCAGCGATGCTGACGACGCCTCGTTTGCAGTGTTCACCTACGTTCATAACCGTCGCTCATTTTACGAACAGTCGCGCGCTTACGCTTGCAATCGGGCGTGATGGCGATCCGCCGTCAGATCGAGAAACGCTGCGTTCCCCAACGCCGGGGAAGCTGCGGGCCTCCTCGTCGTCCCGAGGCGGACGACCGCCTCGATGAGCCGGCGCGGGGTCCCGAGATCGCTCCAACCGCAGGCGGGCACGGTCAACAGCTTCAATAGCGAAGGCGAGCGCTGAAGGATGTCCGCCGAAAAATCCAGCACCGGCAGTCGCTCGTACAACTCGCAGAGGTGCGCGTAGCTCGTTGCGCTGTCGCGCGGCAATGCGACGATGCCGGCCATTTCCGCGACCACATCCCCGCAGCGCGCTTCGAAAGCGCGCATCAGAGTACGAGCATGTGTCGCGAAGATGAATGAATTCCAGACCCCGCCGCGCGCGATCAGGGCACGTGCCGCGCTGGCGCTCGGCTTTTCGACGAACTCATGCACTGCACGAATGGCCTCGGGATCGCTGCCTTCGGCCACGATATAACCAAGCTCCGGATCGGGCTCTTCCGGGGTGATCCCGAGCAGGATGAGATGATCCGGGTCGCGCTCCAGCTCCCGCATGGCCCGATGCATGCTCGCGGCCAGTACTTCCTCGTTGCGTACGTAGTGATCGGACGGAAGGACCAGCACAGTGGCCTCGGGGTCCCTATGCACGATGCTGAGGAGCGACAGAAGAATGCCGTTTGCTGTGCCGCGATTCAGCGGCTGGCGAATCAGGTTCTCCGGCGGGATGTCGAGCGGGAGGGCCTGCCACCAGCGACGATGCCGCTCGGCCACTACGGCGCACGTTCGCTCCGGCAAGGCGACGGTCTGCGCGCGCCACAACGCCTCCTGAAGAAGCGACGCATGTCCGCCCATGGAACAGAACTGCTTGGGGATCGCGACGCCGGAGGCCGTCGTCGTCAGCGCCTGCAGGCGACTGCCCTCGCCCGCGGCCAGCACGAGGGCCCAGTTGTGGCCGGCGTCCCAATGCGTGTCCCAACGGTTCTGTCCTTGCCTCATCTGAGCTGCCTCCGGACCGGTTGGATTCTGCGCCGGCGTCTGGATCATTGTTGGCGCAAGAGCTTGCCAGCCGCGCTCATTGCGCACAGCCGTGAGAGGTCCCGGTCCCGTACGTAGTTGACCGGAGCGGTTCTCACCTCTTGATCCAGGGCGCGCGTCGCGTCCGATCCTCCGCAAGCTGGGGCTTGAAGGACGAGCCGGATGCCCTACGCATCCACGCAAGAATGCGGGCAGCGCCGAGCTTGCGCGTCTGGTACGGTCGCTGGGACGAAGGCACGCCGATCCTGACGATCAACTGCTTTGTCGCGGCGCCTGGCGCTGCGCGCCGCGACTGGCTCGAGGTGTAATCATGCACGAGGACAGAGAGCGAGCAGCCGCCTCACAAGCGGAGCACGAGCACTGGGTCGAGGACGATCAGTGGCTCGATGAAGCCCTGAGACAGACTTTTCCCGCGAGCGACCCGATCCCCTGGTGCCGCGAAGAGACCACCAAGCCAACCAGCGCGCGCAAAGGTCAGGAAAACCGCCAGTCGACCTGACCTCCGTCGACAGGAGCGTCGACACGCGCCTGCGAGCTCGGACTCACTCGAGGGGAGCCGCGACAGAGCCAGGCGCGCGAGTGCCTTCCGCAACAGCACGCTCATCGTCGAGCTCGCTTCCCGATACGAAGCGCAACTCCAAACCAACCAGTTGCTCGAAGGAGCTGCTTTCGCCTGCTTCGGCATCGCACACGGCGGGCACTACGCCACTCAGCTCGAGCGGAAACATCCAACGGTCCATAAGCGCTCCGGAAAAGTCGTGAGAAGCGCGGACATCCCGCATCGGGAAGTTCGCGATGGACAGGGCGGCTCAGTCCTTCAGAAATGCCAGCAGATCGGCGTTGATCTGATCTTGATGCGTCGAGGTGATGCCGTGAGGAGCGCCCGGATAGTAGATCGCCTTCGCGCCCTGGATGAGCCTCGCTGACTTTCGGGCCGAATCGTGCACCGGCACGATCTGATCATCCTCGCCGTGCAACACGAGCGTCGGCACGTCGATCTTTTTCAGACCCTCCGTGAAGTCGGTCTCCGAGAACGCCTTGATGGACTCGTAAGCGTTCTTCAGCCCCGCCTGCATGCTCCAGAGCCAGAACTGATCGAGCGTGCCCTGCGAGACCTTGGCTCCCTCCCGGTTCGCGCCATAGAACTGCAGCGCCAAATCCTTGTAGAACTGGGAGCGATCCTTCGCGAGCGCGGCGCGCAGCCCATCAAACAGCTCGAGCGGAAGGCCCTCGGGATTCGAGTCAGTCTTGAGCAGGAGCGGCGGCACAGCCGCAATCAGCACGATTTTGGAGACTCTGCGCGTGCCGTGCCGGGCAACGTAGCGAACGACCTCGCCGCCGCCGGTCGAGTGCCCGACTGCCGTCACATTCTCGAGCTTCAACGTTTCGATCACTGCCGCCAGGTCGTCGGCGTAGCCGTTCATGTCGTTGTTCGAGGAAGCTTGCTCCGAGCGACCGTGACCGCGACGGTCATGTGCAATCACGCGGAAGCCCTGTTGCGCGAGAAAGTTCATCTGCCCGTCCCACGCGTCGGCATTCAATGGCCAGCCGTGCGAGAACGTAACGACCGACCCCTGGCCCCAATCCTTGTAATAGATCTGTGTACCGTCTTTGCTGGTGAGCATGCTCATCGTTCGCACTCCTGTCGTCCGAGGGAAGGAAAGGACGACGGGGGCAACTCGCGGCTCGTGTGGCAAGTTCGGCATGTCGAACGTTGTCGCGTCGCTCTTGATCGCGAGCATGAAATGCTGCACCGCTTCGCATTTCGAGTATTCGCGTTCATGATCGAGGCGTATGCTGGCGCGGTTTGAAATGCCCCTTGCGCCACCGGGAATGAGACGAACGGAGAGCTTGCCTCTTCCCCGCCGTTCCAGTTGTCGCGATCGAGGCGCACGATCGAGCCGGCAGGCGATGCGCTCGCATGGAGCGAGCGCCCCTCACGCAGGTCAATCGTGAATCAGCGGACGCATCGCCGGCACGGTCCGCGCCTCTTCCCGATGCTGGCGCCACTTCCGGAGCGCAACATGAAAATCGTCGTCATCGGCGGCACGGGTCTCATTGGTTCCAGGCTGGTGGGCATTCTTCGCAACCGTGGACACGACGTCCTCGCAGCCTCGCCCCAATCCGGCGTCGACATCCTCACCGGCGAAGGATTGGATCAGGCGCTCGGCGGCGCGCAGGTCGTCGTGGACGTAGCGAACTCCCCCACGTTCGACGATGCGTCCATCCGCTTCTTCGAGACCGCTGGCGCGAATCTGCTGGCGGCCGAAACACGGGCGCGTGTACGACATCACGTGGCTTTGTCCGTCGTCGGGACCGATCGCGTTCCAGACAGTGCGTACCTGCGCGGGAAGCTCGCCCAGGAGACCCTGATCGAGCGCTCCGGGATCCCTTATTCGATCCTGCGCTCGACGCAATTCTTCGAGTTCATCGGCCGCATCGCGCAGCCCCCCGACCGGCAGTCCTCGGTCCGCGTCTCCTCCGCGCTCTTCCAGCCCATCCTTTCCGCCGAGGTCGTTGCTACACTCGCCGCTCTCACTCTCGGCCCGCCCGTAAACGGCATCGTGGAGATCGGCGGGCCGGAGCGCTTCCGGATGGACGATCTGGTCCGACGGGTCCTGCGCGCAAGCGGCGATGAGCGCGAAGTGATCGCAGATGCTCACGCGCCTTACTTCGGAGCCGAGCTCAACGATCTGAGCCTCATCGCCGGCCCGGGCGCGCGGGTCGGCTCGATGCGTTTCGAGGAGTGGCTGAGGGGAGATGTAGCGCAACGATAGAGGTCACGGAGGTCACGAGATGAAGCTTTATTACCTGCCAGGAGCGTGCTCTCTTGCGGATCACATCGTGCTCAATTGGGTCGG
>DASVCI010000018.1:0-10684 GCA_036381695.1 Steroidobacteraceae bacterium | reverse complement strand
GCTTCGGCGTGGCCGGTGCAGAGCTTCATGAAGCATTTCCGGCACGAGTTCGAGTACATGATCGAGCACGGCCACAGCATCGTCGAGCGCGAGCGGCGGGCGGCATGAGGCAACGGCGGTGCATGCCGGCGAGATCGCGTTACGCGAGCGGGGCCGCCATCGTGACTGTGGGCGTGACGCTCGCCTCGGCGAGGCGCTCCTCGCGCGAGCGGCCCTCCATTCTCCAACCCGACAGCCGGACCGACGGACGCTGACGCAACGGCCATGAGCGATGATCAGGTCAACATCGAAGTGAACGGCGTGCCGATGAAGGCGCGCAAGGGGCAGATGATCATCCAGGTCACCGATGCCCACGACGTCTACATCCCGCGCTTCTGCTATCACGAGAAGCTCGCGATCGCGGCCAATTGCCGCATGTGCCTCGTCGAGGTCGAGAAGGCGCCGAAGCCGATGCCCGCTTGCGCGACGCCGGTCGCGGAAGGGATGAAGATCTTCACGCGCTCGCCCAAGGCGATCGCCGCGCAGCGCGCGACGATGGAGTTTTTGCTCATCAATCATCCGCTCGACTGCCCGATCTGCGACCAGGGCGGGGAGTGCGAGCTGCAGGACCTCGCGATGGGCTTCGGCCGCGACGTCTCGCGCTACACCGAGCGCAAGCGCGTCGTGAAGGACAAGAACCTGGGTCCGCTCGTGTCCACGGACATGACCCGCTGCATTCACTGCACGAGGTGCGTGCGCTTCACGCAGGAGATCCAGGGTTTCCAGGAGCTGGGCACGATAGGGCGGGGCGAGCTCACCGAGATCGGCACCTTCATCGAGAAGAGCGTCGATCACGAGCTGTCGGCGAACATCATCGACCTGTGTCCGGTCGGTGCGCTCAACAACAAGCCGTTCCGCTACCGGGCGCGCGCCTGGGAGATGACGCAGCATCCGCTCATCTCGCCGCACGACAGCGTCGGAACGAACCTTTATGCGCACGTCCTGCGAGGGCGGATCATGCGCATCGTGCCGCGCGCCAACGAGGACGTGAACGAAATCTGGATCGCGGACCGCGATCGCTTCAGCTACCAGGGTATCTACAGCGAGGATCGGGTGCTGAAGCCCATGCTGCGCGAGAACGGCATGTGGCAGGAGACCGATTGGGAAACGGCGCTGCAATGGACGGCCGGGAGGCTCTCGCAGATCGTCAAGCAGCACGGAGGCGGGCAGCTCGGTGCGCTCGCCGCTCCGACTTCGACGCTCGAGGAGTTCTTCCTGCTCTCGCGCCTCGTCCGCGGGCTCGGAAGCCACAACGTGGATCATCGGTTGCGACGAGTCGATTTCCGTGACGAGCTTGCAGATCCGCTTTATCCGTCGCTCGGCTGCTCGATCGCCGAGCTCGAGGGAGCGAGCAGCGTGCTCGTCATCGGCTCGAACGTCCGCAAGGAGCTGCCGCTCATCGCACATCGCTTGCGCAAGGCGGCGCTCAAGGGAGCGAAAGTTTCGTTCCTCAATGCTCGCCGGTACGAGTATCTGTTCCCGGTCGCGCAGTATCTGTCGAGCAATGGTGTGGATTCGTTCGAGCACCTGCTCGCGCTCGCTGCGGCGGCGGTCGAGCTCAGCGGCCGTTCGGCGCCGGCGTCGATTTCCAACTTGCTCGCAGGCGTGCAACCCGGCGATGCGCATCGCGCCATCGTCCGGGACTTGAGCGATGGCCCGCGCAGATTGATTCTGCTCGGCGCGCTCGCCCAGCGCGATCCTGCTTTCGCCGATCTGCGGTTGGTGGCGGGCGCGCTGGCCGAGTTGACGGAAGCGACGCTCGGTTATCTGCCGGATGGAGGCAACACCGTGGCGGGGCACCTGGCCGGCTGCATTCCACATCGTGGTGCAGGCGGCAGAGCGATTCAGCCGGGCGGGCTGAACGTTGCCGACATGCTCTCTGCGCGGCTGAAGAGCTACCTCCTCATGGGCCCCATCGAGCCTGCGCTCGACATCGCGACCCCGGGCGCGCTCGAAGCGCTCAAGGCGGCCCAATGCGTGGTAGCCCTGACGCCGTACGCAACGGCTCGCGAGTTTGCCGATGTGATTCTGCCGATCGGCACGTTCGCAGAGACCGCCGGCACCTACGTCAACCTCGAAGGGCGTTGGCAGAGCGTGCCTGGTGCCGCTTCGCCGGTGGGCGAGTCGCGGCCCGGATGGAAGGTGTTGCGAGTCCTCGCCAACCTGCTGGATCTCCCGTCGTTCGACTACACGAGCGCGGACCAAGTGACGGACGATGCGCGCAATCAAATCGAGCGCGCACCGCAGTTCACTTCCCAGGCCACGTCGCGGACGCTGCAATCGAAGCTCGCGCTTGGCCCCGCAGTCGGCGAGCGGGATGTTCCCATTTATCAGATCGATGCCATCGTCCGGCGCTCGAGCGCGTTGCAAGCGACGCGTGAGGCGCGCGCCGCCGTCGAGGGGCTTGGCCAATGACCGTGGTTCCCGAATTCGTCAGCGTCTGGCTCGCGTTCCTGCCGCAATGGGCGCAAGCCATTGCCTGGTACGGCGTGATCGCCGGCGTGCTGTTCATCAGCGTCATTCTGGTGATGGCTTTCCTGACGCTCGCCGAACGGCGCGTAATCGGCTCGATCCAGGCGCGCATCGGCCCGAATCGCGTCGGTCCCTGGGGCTTCGGCCAGCCGTTCGCGGATGTGGTGAAGCTCCTGGTGAAGGAGATCGTGATTCCGTCCCGCTCGAACAAGTTCCTGTTCGTGCTGGCGCCGCTTCTCGCCCTGATTCCGGCACTGTGCACGTGGGCGGTGATGCCGCTGTGGCCGGGCTTCACGGTGGCCGACATCGATGCGGCGCTCTTGTACATCCTTGCGCTCACCTCGGCCGGCGTCTATGGAATCATCCTGGCCGGCTGGTCGGCCAACTCGAAGTACGCGTTGCTCGGCGCCATGCGCGGTGCAGCGCAAATGGTCGCTTATGAGATCGCGATGGGCTTTGCGCTCGTCGGCGTCGTGATGGCGAGCGGCTCGCTCAACCTCGGGCAGATCATCGAGGCGCAGCGCGGCGGCTTCTTCAGCTACTTCGTCTGGTGGCTGGCGCCGCTTTTCATCGTCTATTTCGTCTCCGGCATCGCCGAGACCAACCGCGCGCCGTTCGATGTGGTCGAGGGCGAATCGGAGATCGTGGCCGGCTTTCACGTCGAGTACTCGGGCATGGCCTTCGCCGTGTTCTTCGTCGCCGAGTACGTCAACATGATCCTGATCTCGGCGCTGACCTCGGTGTTCTTTTTCGGCGGCTGGCTCTCGCCGTTCGACGGCTGGCCGCTGCCTCAGTGGCTGGCCTGGCTCGGCGCGCCGCATTTCCTGTGGTTCTTCCTCAAGATTTCGTTCTTCCTGTTCTGCTTCCTGTGGTTCCGCGCCACCTTCCCCCGCTATCGCTACGATCAGATCATGCGGCTCGGCTGGAAAGTCTTCATTCCGGTGACGCTGGTGTGGATCGCGGTCGAGGGGGTGCTCAAGTACTACGGCGTGGGCCCCTGGTCGGCCGGTTGAGGGAGTCGCCATGAAAACACCGGCAAGCTTCTTCAAGACGTTCTTCCTGACCGAGCTTCTGGTCGGTCTGGCGGTGACGCTGCGTCAGTTCGCGTTGCGCCCGAACATCACCGTGCAGTATCCGGAAGAGAAGACTCCGCAGTCGCCGCGTTTCCGGGGCCTGCATGCGCAGCGCCGCTATCCCAACGGGCAGGAGCGTTGCATCGCGTGCAAGCTGTGCGAGGCAGTGTGCCCCGCGCTCGCGATCACGATCGAGTCGGACGTCGGTCCGGACGGGACGCGCCGGACCACGCGCTACGACATCGACCTCTTCAAGTGCATCTACTGCGGCTTCTGCGAGGAGGCCTGCCCGGTGGATGCGATCGTCGAGACCCGCATCCACGAGTACCACATGGAGAATCGTGGCGAGAACATCATGACCAAGGACAAGCTTCTCGCGATCGGCGAACGGTACGAAGCGATGATCGCCGCGGACAAGGCGGCGGACGCGAGGTACAGGTAACCCAACGCAAGCCGCCGTCACTTTATGAGCATCACCGAGATCCTTTTCTACGCTTTCGCCGCCGTGCTGGTGGTCGCCGCCGTCGGCGTCATTACCGCGCGCAATCCGGTGCATGCGGCGCTGTTCCTCGTGCTCGCCTTCGTCAACAGTGCGGTGATCTGGCTGCTGATGGAGGCGGAGTTCCTCGCGATCGTGCTCGTCCTGGTCTATGTCGGCGCGGTGATGGTGCTGTTCCTGTTCGTCGTCATGATGCTGGACATCAATCTGGCGCAGATCAGGGAGGGCTTCACGCGCTATGCGCCGCTCGGCATCGTGGTGGCGGCGCTCGTCGTATTCGAGATCGGCAGCGTCGTGTGGGTGCGGAGCCTGGGCGTCTCGGCAAGTGAAGCCGCCCCGAGCGTGGCTTCGGCCGATTACAGCAATACGCAGGCGCTCGGCGGGCTCCTGTACACCGAATATCTGTATCCGTTCGAGATCGCCGCCGTCGTGCTGCTTCTTGCGATCGTGGCGGCGATCACCCTGACGATGCGTCGTCGTACCGGCATGAAGATGCAGGACATCGCCCGTCAGGTCTCGGTGCGGGCGCGCGATCGCATCCGCATCGTCAAGATGCCTGCGGAGACCGAACGATGATTCCGCTGTCCAGCGTCCTCATGCTCGCAGGGGTGCTGTTCGCGCTCAGCGTGGCCGGCATCTTCCTGAACCGCAAGAACGTCATCCTGCTCTTGATGTGCATCGAGCTGATGCTGCTCGCGGTGAACTTCAACTTCATCGCTTTCGCGCGCCACCTCGGGGATCTGCACGGGCAGGTGTTCGTGTTCTTCATCCTGACGGTCGCCGCCGCCGAGGCGGCCATCGGCCTCGCAATCCTGGTGGTGCTGTTCCGCCAGCGTCAGAGCATCAACGTCGAGCAGCTCGACACGATGAAGGGCTAGGCGGTCGGGTCCACCAGCAGCCAGACAGGACAACCTTGCAGCTCGCCGTAACAAGAATTCTTTTGCAGCACCGCTCCACATGATCTCTCAGACATCGCTACTGGCCATCGTCCTGGCGCCGCTCCTTGCGGCGATCGTCGCGGGCGTGGGCGGCCGGCTCATCGGGCGCGCGGGGGCGCATACCGTCACGATCGCGGGCGTGGCGCTCTCCTTCGTCTTGTCCGCCGGGGTGTTGAAGGCGCTGCTCTTCGACGGGGCGGCTCCGGTCAACGAGACCGTCTACACGTGGCTCGTCAGCGACGGCATCCGCATGGAGGTGGGCTTCCTGGTCGACCGGCTCACCGCGCTCATGATGGTGGTCGTGACGTTCGTGTCGCTGTGCGTGCACGTCTACACGATCGGCTACATGCGAGACGACCCGGGCTATCAGCGGTTCTTCTCGTACATCTCGCTGTTCACCTTCTCCATGCTGATGCTGGTGATGTCCAACAACTTCATGCAGCTCTTCTTCGGCTGGGAAGCGGTGGGCGTCGTCTCGTATCTGCTGATCGGCTTCTGGTACACGCGGCCTTCGGCGATCTTCGCCAACCTGAAGGCGTTCCTGGTGAACCGTGTCGGCGACTTTGGCTTCGTGCTCGGCATCGCGGGCGTCGTCTATTACACGGGCTCGCTCGATTACGCGACGGTGTTCGCCGAGCGTGCTGCGCTCGCGGCGGGCACGATGCAGATCATCCCGGGGCTCGAGTGGCAAGCCATCACGGTGGTGTGTATCTGCTTGTTCATCGGCGCGATGGGTAAATCGGCCCAGGTGCCGCTGCACGTGTGGCTGCCCGACTCGATGGAAGGCCCGACGCCGATCTCGGCGCTGATCCATGCCGCCACGATGGTGACCGCGGGCATCTTCATGGTCGCCCGCATGTCGCCGCTCTTCGAGCTGTCCGAAGCGGCGCTCTCGACGGTGCTGGTGATCGGCGCGACGACCGCGTTCTTCATGGGGCTGCTCGGCATCGTCAACAACGACATCAAGCGGGTGATCGCGTACTCGACGCTCTCGCAGCTCGGGTACATGACCGTCGCGCTCGGCGTGTCGGCCTACGCGGGCGCGATCTTCCACCTGATGACGCACGCGTTCTTCAAGGCGCTGCTGTTCCTCGCGGCCGGCTCGGTCATCATCGGCATGCATCACGAGCAGGACATGCGCAAGATGGGCGGCCTCAGAAAGTACATGCCCATCACCTACGCGACGGCACTGATCGGCTCGCTCGCGCTCATCGGCGCTCCGGGGACTTCGGGCTTCTTCTCGAAGGATGCGCTCATCGAGGCGGTGCATGCTTCGAGCCTCCCCCTCGCTGGCTACGCGTACTGGTGCGTCACGCTCGGCGTGTTCATCACCGCGTTCTACAGCTTCCGACTGATCTTCATGACGTTCCATGGCCCGGAGCGCTTCCGCGAAGCGGCCGCTCATCACAGCGCCCACGAAAGCACGTATGTCGAGACCGATACCGATGCAGGGCACGAACCGGAAGCGGACGAGCACGAGCATCACGGCCCGCCGCACGAGAGCCCGTGGGTCGTCTGGGTGCCGCTCGTGGTGCTTGCCGTTCCGTCCCTGATCATCGGCTGGCTCACCATCGGGCCGGTGCTGTTCGACGGCTACTTCGGCGACGCCATCGTGGTGAGCGCAGAGCACGACGTGCTTGGCCACCTGGCCGAAGAGTTCCATGGCCCGGCTGCGTTCGTGCTGCACGCGTTGCAGTCGCCGACGATTTATCTGGCTGCTCTCGGCGTGCTCGCGGCGTGGTTCTTCTACATCAAGCGACCGGATCTGCCCGGCAAGGTCGCCGAGTCAGCCTCCTGGCTCTACAAGCTCCTCGCGCACAAGTTCTATTTCGACGAGCTGTATCAGGCTGTGTTCGCGCGCGGCGGGCGTGGCCTGGGCGTGGCGCTCTGGAGAGTGGGCGATGTGGCGTTGATCGACGGCGCCCTGGTCAACGGCTCGGCGCGCGTGATCGGATGGCTGTCGGGCGTGCTTCGCCACATGCAGTCGGGGTATCTCTACCACTACGCCTTCGCGATGATCATCGGCTTGTCGCTTTTGCTCGCGTGGTACGTCCTGTGATCGCCCGCGAGATCGTTGAACAACCAAGACAGCACAACCATGCAGCTTGACTGGCCCATCCTCAGCGTCCTCATCTGGCTGCCGATAGCAGGCGGCCTGGTCATGCTTGCGCTCGGTGAGCAGCGCGTTGCGCTCGGCCGCTGGGTGGCGCTCGCTTCCACAGCCGCGACGTTCGGTATCTCCACGCTTCTCTACGTCTATTTCGATACCACTACGGCGCAGATGCAGTTCACCGAGGAGCTGCCGTGGATTCCGTTTTTCAACGCGTGGTATGCGCTCGGCGTCGACGGCATTTCGATGCCGCTCATTCTGCTGACCACGTTCATCACGCCGCTCGTGATCATCGCGAGCTGGACGGTGATCGAGAAGAAGCCCGCCCAGTACTACGCCTCGTTCCTGATCCTCGAAGGGCTGATGATCGGCGTGTTCGCCGCGCTCGATGCGCTGCTCTTCTACGTGTTCTGGGAAGCCATGCTCATCCCGATGTTCATCATCATCGGGGTGTGGGGCGGCCCGCGGCGCGTGTACGCCACGATCAAGTTCTTCCTGTACACCTTCCTGGGCTCCGTGCTCATGCTGGTGTCGCTCATCTACCTGTACTTGCAGTCGTGCGAAGCAGGGCAGTGCAGCTACCTGATCGCGGACTTCCACCGGCTGCCGCTCGGCATGACCGAGCAGGTGCTGATCTTCATCTCCTTCATGCTCGCGTTCGCCGTCAAGGTGCCAATGTGGCCGGTGCACACCTGGCTTCCTGATGCGCACGTCGAGGCGCCGACCGGCGGATCGGTGATTCTGGCCGCGATCATGCTGAAGATGGGCGGCTACGGCTTCCTGCGGTTCTCGTTGCCGATCACACCGGATGCCAGCAACGCGCTCGACTGGCTGGTGATCTCGCTGTCGCTGATCGCGATCGTGTACATCGGGTTCGTGGCGATCGTGCAGCGCGACATGAAGAAGCTGATCGCCTACTCCTCGGTCGCCCACATGGGGTTCGTCACGCTCGGGTGCTTCCTCGCCTTCGAGTTGAGGCGCGTCAACGGCGACCTCACCGGCGCGGCGATGGGGATCGACGGAGCGATGGTGCAGATGATCTCGCACGGCCTCATCTCGGGCGCGCTGTTCTTCTGCGTCGGCGTTCTGTATGACCGCGTACACAGCCGCGAGATCAGCGCTTACGGCGGCGTAGTCAACACCATGCCGATCTTCGCGACGTTCGCGGTTCTCTTCGCGCTCGCCAACTCGGGCTTGCCCGCCACGTCGGGCTTCGTCGGCGAGTTCCTGGTGATCATCGCGAGCTTCCGCGCCGATTTCTGGTATGCGTTCCTCGCCGCGCTGACATTGATCCTCGGGGCGTCCTATACGCTGTGGCTGGTCAAGCGCGTGGTCTTCGGACCTATCGGTAACGAGCACGTGGCGGCGCTCGAGGACGTGAACGGTCGTGAGTTCATCGTCTTGCTGGTGCTCGCGCTCGCGGTGCTCCTGCTCGGCATCTGGCCGGCGCCGCTTCTCGATGTGATGCGTCCGACGGTCGAGAACCTGGTGCAGCAGATCACGGTATCCAAACTATGAGTGCCTGGACTGAAATGGGTCTCGCGGTGGCGGCGCCCGAGATTTTCCTGCTCGCCGCGATCTGCGTCATCTTGATGGTCGATGTGCTGCTCACCGATCGGCAGCGCTGGATCACCTATGCGCTCTCGCTCGTGACGCTGGCCGGGGCCGCGTACATGACGGTCCGGTACGGGGTGGAGGCCCGCCAGAGCGCCTTCGGCGGCATGTTCGTCGCCGATCCGATGGGGAATGTGCTCAAGCTTTTCGCTTACGGCACCGTGGCGGTGACGTTCCTCTACTCGCGCGAGTATCTGGAGCGACGCGGGCTGATGAAGGGCGAATACTTCGTGCTCGCGCTTCTGGCGCTGCTCGGCATCATGGTGCTGACCTCCGCGAGCCACCTGCTCACCGTCTATCTCGGAGTGGAGCTTCTTTCGCTGGCCCTCTACGCGATGGTCGCGCTCGATCGCGAGTCGGGCGTCGCGGCCGAATCGGCGATGAAGTATTTCGTGCTGGGCGCGATCTCCTCGGGCGCGCTCCTGTACGGGTTCTCGATGATCTATGGAGTGACAGGGTCGCTCGCGCTCGACGAGGTGGCACTCGCGGTGCGCGAGGTAGGAGCGAGCAACATCGGGCTGGTGTTCGGGCTCGCCTTCGTGATCGTCGGCATCGCCTTCAAGTTCGGCGCCGTGCCGTTCCACATGTGGATCCCGGACGTCTATCACGGCGCACCGACGCCGGTGACGCTTTTCATCGGCTCGGCCCCGGAGATTGCCTCGTTCGTGCTCGCCATCCGCGTCCTCGCGGAGGGGCTCGACGTTATGGTCGGCGGCTGGCAGGACATGCTCGTGGCGCTGTCGGCTCTGTCCCTGATCATCGGCAACGTCGTCGCGATCGCGCAGGCGAATCTCAAGCGCATGCTCGCGTACTCCACCATCTCGCACGCGGGCTTCATCCTGCTCGGCATCCTCGCCGGCACCAACGAGGGCTATCGGGCCGCGATGTTCTACACGCTGAGCTACGTGATCATGGTGCTCGGCGCGTTCGGCATGATCCTGCTGCTCTCGCGCGAAGGCTTCGAGGCCGACAGGCTCGAGGACTTCAAGGGCCTGAACCGCAAGAGCCCGTGGTTCGCCGCCATGATGCTGATGGTGATGTTCAGCTTCGCGGGCGTGCCGCCCTTCGTCGGGTTCTGGGCGAAAGTGGCCGTCATCGGCGCGGTGCTCGACGTGGGGCTGGAGTGGCTCGCCGCCCTGGCGGTGCTCGTTTCGGTCGTGGCCGCTTTCTACTACCTGCGCGTGGTCAAGCTCATGTATTTCGACGAGCCGGTCGACGCGTTGGACATTCAAGCGGGCGGCGCCTTCCGCGCGGTCCTGAGCGCCAACGGAGTGGCCTTGCTGGCGCTGGGCGTCTTCCCGTCGGTCCTTCTGGACCTGTGCGCCCGGGTGCTGCCGTAAGTCGGCTCCTGCGAGGAACTCTTCCGGAAAGGTTTGGTCAGATCCGCCGCGATTCGCACGCTGAAGCAGCTAAGAAGCGGCGGATCGCAGGGGCCCGGGGACGCGGAGCATGAGCTCCCGTGCCGCCCCGGAAGGCGGGATCCGGGCCCGTCCCGTGCGTTGATTCCTCCCCGATCCAACCCCATTTCGGGTCTTGCGCGGCAACCATGAGGCCCGTGGCCAAGCCGGGTTGCCTTGTATTGGCCTGGCAAGGTCCTTACAATCCGCGCCCTCTGTTGCGGGGTGGAGCAGTCTGGCAGCTCGTCGGGCTCATAACCCGAAGGTCGTAGGTTCAAATCCTACCCCCGCTACCACGCTTTTTCGGCGTGAAAAGGCCCGATTTCGAGGGCCTTTTTCGATTGGAGGCGGGCAAATCGCGGCCAAGCGGTTCACCGTCCGCCGCCGGCAGGGTGAGGCCCGGCCGCGGCGCAACGAGGGACACCGGCCGGGCAGGTGCGGCCGGGACGGAAAGGACGGGACAGAAGAATGGGCCTTGGGCCCATTTTTCGTTTCTGCGGGCGGAAAATCCGGGCGCAGAGGTGTGAGTTAGACCGAGACAG
>DASVCI010000017.1:0-11104 GCA_036381695.1 Steroidobacteraceae bacterium | reverse complement strand
GGCCTCGGTGCAGGCGCCCAGATCCTTGCTGACGATGCCGCGCAGGAACGTGCTCGCGCTCATCGAGCCCAGCTTGAACAGGCGCATCTGCTCGCGAGCCAGCCCCATCTGCGCCAGGGGATCGTAGATCACCGCGCCGAGCTTCGGATGGAAATGGATCTGGAACGAGTCGCCGCTCATACGTTGCTTCGAAATAAAACTGTCGGTTTGGCCCTCAGCGCCGCGCAGCGAGACCTGAGGCCGGCGTCGCGCGGCCGCAATGTCCCGCTTTCGTGGAGGGGCTTTGGGGGTCTGGGATGTGGGCGACATTGTGCTGCAACGCGGGGGTCAGGTTCAATGAGGCGGTTACTTATTCTGCCGATGCCCGAAGCGCCGGCCGAGTTCCGGTACGGCGCCAACTTCATGCGCCAGCTCTATGTCGCGTCGGAAGTTTTCGTTGAACCTGCCCGATCCGGCTCACGGCGGCGCAGCATGAAGCACGAGTGGATGCGCGGATTGCGCTCGAAATCCTTTGGCAGCGTTCGGGCGGTGATGTCCTCGATCTCGAAGGACGAGAGGCTTTCGGCGTCCAGCTTGAAGCGCGTGTAGTTGTTGGAGAACACGATCGTTCCTCCAGGCGCGAGGAGCCCCGCGGCCTGCTCGAGGAGCTTCACGTGATCGCGCTGGACGTCGAAGTCGCCGCTCATGCGCTTCGAGCGCGAGTGGGTGGGGGGATCGATGAATATCAAGTCCCAGCGGCGCTCCTTCCCCTGCTGCTCCTGCAACCACGCCAGGCAATCGGCTTGCACGAAGCCGTGTTGCGGGCCGGCCAGATCGTTCAGCGCCAGATTGCGCTTGGCCCAATCGAGATACGTCCGTGACATGTCGACGGTGGTCGAGGCGCTCGCGCCTCCCCCAGCCGCATACACCGTCGCCGTCCCTGTATACGCGAACAAATTGAGGAAGCGCTTTCCACGCGCCAGCTCCCCGATCAGGCGCCGGGTCAGGCGGTGATCGAGAAAGAGCCCGGTATCGAGGTAATCGGTGAAATTGACGAGGAAGCGGTACGGCTTCTCGCTCACCACGTGGAACTCGCGCTCGCTCCCGACTTTCTCGTACTGCGCGCCACCCTTCTGCGGCCGGCGCTCGCGCACATACATCCGCTCCGGCACTATGTTCAATTCTGCGGGGATGACCGCGAGCGCCTCCGCCCGACGCTGACGCGCGGCCTCGACGGAGACAGTGCGGGGCGCGGCGTATTCCTGCACCACGACCCAGCGCTCTCCTTGACCGTCCGAGTAGACATCGATCGCGAACGCGTACTCCGGCATGTCGGCGTCGTACAGGCGAAAGCAGTCGACCGACTCGCGCCGCGCCCAGTCGAGCATCGATTTGAGGTTCTTGCGCAGGCGATTGGCGAACATCTGCGCGCCGGGGCGCGCCCGCAGCTCGGCGGCATCGATTTCAGGACGCGCCTCCCGCCGCTCGAAATGCGCCGGATCGATATCGAAGCGCAGCAGGCGGCACTCGATCGGCCCGTTGAACAGCGTGTGGCTGCGGCGCGCCCGGATGCCCATCGCCTTCGCCAGCGGCGGATTTCCCGTCAGCACCGCGGCTTTCCAGCCTGGAAAGTGCTCTCGCAGCTTCTCGCCAAGGACGGCATAAAGCGATTGCAGCTGCTCCTGCGCCCCTATCCGCTCGCCGTAGGGCGGATTCGTCACGACGAGCCCGATTTCAGCGCTGCTTTCGCGCGTAAGTTGTGAGAGCTCGCGCCGCTCGAAATGTACGAAGCGGGTGAGCCGGGCGCGCTGCGCATTCTCGTTTGCAGCGCGTATCGCGGCGGGATCGCTGTCATAGCCCCGCAGAGTGATCCGCTTCTGTGCGCTCGCCTCGCGCCGCGCACGGGCCTCTTCGAGCAAGCGCTCCCACAAGGCGCGGTCGTGTCGGCGCCAGCCGAGGAATCCGAAGTAGCTGCGCAGGAGGCCGGGCGCGACATCGAGCGCCATCAGGCCCGCTTCGATGACGAGCGTGCCCGAGCCGCACATCGGATCGACCAGCTCCCCGCGCTGCTCGGCGATCGCGGGCCAGCCGGATCGCAGCAGGACGGCGGCAGCCAGATTCTCTTTGAGCGGTGCCGCCACGCCCCGGGCGCGATAGGCGCGGCGATGGAGACTTTCGCCGGAAAGATCCAGGCTGACCGTGGCTCGATCGCGATCGAGGCGCACATCCACGCGCACGCTCGGACGATCGACGTCGATCGAGGGCCGCTCTCCTGTGCGGGCGCGCAACTGATCGACGATCGCGTCCTTGGTCTTGAGCGCGCCGAAATGCGTGTGCGAAATCGCGTCGGAAGCGCCTCCGAACTCGATCGCGAGCGTGCCGCCAGGCGCCAGGTGCTCGGTCCAGTCGATAGAGACGACGCCTTCATAGAGCGCCTCAGCCGAATCAGCGGCCACCGTCGCTAGTGGGGCGAGGATTCGACTCGCCGTGCGCGACCAGAGACACGCGCGATACGCTACTTCTAGCGAGCCTTCGAAGGCGACGCCAAGCCGCAGCTCACGCGTGCGCTCGGCGCCGCAATCGCGCAGCTCCTGGGCAGTGAGGTCGGCGACACCCGGCGGGCAGGAAGCGAAGAATTGCAAGGTCGGAGTGGTTTGGACAAAGCGACGCGCGGCGAACGCTCTACCGCGCGGACCTGCCATCGAGCGTAGTGATCGGACCGTAGAGCTCCGGCCGGCGATCTCTGAACACTCCCCAGGCCGTGCGGTAGGCGCGAATAGCGTCCAGATCGAATGTAGCCGTCACGACCGCTTCATCCGTGCGAGGCGCTTGCGTCACGATCGCGCCCGTGTGATCGGTGATGAAGGAAGAACCGTAGTACGTCACTTCCCAGCGCTCGCCCCGCTCCGTCCCGACGCGATTCGAGGCGACCACGGGCATCACGTTCGAAGCCGCGTGCCCCTGCATCGCCCGCTGCCAGTGATCCCGCGAATCGATGCTCAGATCCTGCGGCTCCGAGCCGATCGCGGTCGGATAAAAGAGCATCTCCGCACCCATCAGCGCCATGGCGCGGGCGGACTCCGGAAACCACTGGTCCCAGCAAATCGCCACGCCGATCGTGCCAAAGCGCGTCGGCCAGACCCTGAAGCCCGTGTCGCCGGGCGAGAAATAGAACTTCTCGTGATAGCCGGGGCTCTCCGGGATGTGCGTCTTGCGATACGTGCCGAGGAGCTTGCCGCCCGCATCGATGATGGCGACGCTGTTGTAGAAGACGTTCCCGGCCCGCTCGAACACGCTCGCCGGCAGCACTACGTTCAACTCACGCGCGAGCTCCTGGAAGCGGCGCACCGCCGGGTTTTCTTCGATCGGCCGCGCGAGCTCGAAGTACGCCGGGTTGTGGTCCTTGCAGAAGTACGGCGTCTCGAACAGCTCCTGGATCAGGATGACGTTCGCGCCCTGAGCGGCAGCGGCGCGGATCAGCCGCTCGGCAGTGGCCAGATTGGCGGCGCGATCCTCGCCACAGGCGAATTGAGTAGCGGCAAGCGTGACTTTCATGGTGATGCGCGGACCTCGAAGCGGCAGGGAGCGAACGGACCTGCGGCGCAGGGCCGCAGTATGAGGCCATCGCGGACAATCTCCAGCCCTTGATGCGCCTGGCGCGCCGCCCTTACCGCGCCCAGAGGAGCGGCTCAGAAGGTGGGCGGCGTGCACGCGCTGATGATCTCACAGGGCTCATCGCCCAGGTTGCGGAACCGATGCGGGACGCCGCTCGAGAAGTAATACGCGTCCCCTGCATGCAGAACTTTCGTCTGCGCGCCCACAGTGACCTCGATGCTGCCGGCGATCACGACCCCGCCCTCCTCACCTTTGTGGCGCAGCATGTCCGCTCCCGTGTCGGCCTTCGGCTGATAGCGCTCGTGCATGATGGCCATGGCCCGATTCGCGCGCTTGGCCGCAACGAGCCTGAGCGAGACGTCTCGATCCCCAATGTCCGTCAGTTCCTCGCGGTTGTAGAACACCTGCGGGTGAACGTTCAGATCGAGCGTAAAGAAGTCGGCGAGCGACATCGGCACCCCGTCGAGCACCTTCTTGAGCGAGCTGACCGAGGGGCTGACGCGGTTCTGCTCGATGAGGGAAATGGTTCCGTTCGTGACCCCCGCACGCTTGGCCAGCTCGCGCTGAGATAACCCATACATCATGCGCACGGCTCTCAAGTGCGCGCCTACATCGATCGTCATGGAAATTCGCCCTCGCGTGCTCGCCCGGTCCGGGTCTCAAGGATTCATGCGGCGGTTGTTTAGAATAATCGACAGCTGGAGAAGTTTCCAGGCCGAGCGCGCGGGCTCGTTTGTGGCAGTTGTTGAATTTCCTTATCATCCCGCGTGCCTGAATTTCATCGCCGAGAGACCCGCCATGCCCACTTCCTCCCCGGCCGATCTCGAATCATTCTGGATGCCGTTCACCGCCAATCGGCAGTTCAAAGCCCGGCCGCGGCTGCTCGCGCGCGCCGAGGGCATGTACTACTGGACGCCCGATGGACGACAAATCCTCGACGGCGCGGCGGGGCTCTGGTGCGTCAACGCGGGCCACGGGCGCAAGGAAATCGTCGAGGCGGTGACCAAGCAGCTCTCGACGATGGCGTATGCGCCTTCGTTTCAGATGGGCCATCCCGCTGCGTTCGAGCTGGCCGAGCGCCTCGCCAGCGTTGCGCCCGGCGACCTCGACCACGTGTTTTTCACGAACTCGGGCTCCGAATCCGTCGACACCGCGCTCAAGATTGCAATCGCCTATCACCGCCTGCGCGGCGAAGGCTCGCGCCAGCGGCTCATCGGGCGAGAAAAGGGCTATCACGGCGTCGGGTTCGGCGGAACGTCCGTCGGGGGCATGGTCAACAACCGCAAGTTCTTCGGAAGCCTGCTGCCCGGCGTAGATCATTTGCCTCACACGCTCGATCACGAGCACAACGCGTTCAGTCGCGGCGAGCCGGAATGGGGAGCGCACTTGGCGGATGAGCTGGAACGCTTGGTCGCGCTGCACGATGCTTCGACGATCGCGGCGGTGATCGTCGAACCGGTGGCCGGTTCAGCCGGCGTGATCGTGCCGCCTCGCGGTTACCTGCAGCGATTGCGCTCGATCTGCGACAAGTACGGCATTCTGCTGATCTTCGATGAAGTGATCACGGGCTTCGGCCGCCTCGGCGCTCCCTTCGGAGCGCAGTATTTCGGCGTGCAGCCGGACATGATGACCACCGCGAAGGGTCTGACGAATGGCGCGATTCCGATGGGCGCGGTGTTCGTGCGCAAGGGGATCTATGAGACTTTCATGAGCGGGCCGCCGGGAGGAATCGAGCTCTTCCACGGATACACGTACTCCGCACATCCGGCGGCATGTGCTGCGGGCTTGGCTGCTCTGGAGATTTATCAACGCGAGGAGCTTCTGACGCGCGCCTCGAAGCTCGCCAGGACCTGGGAAGAGGCGGTTCATTCGCTTCGCGGACTGCCGCACGTCATCGACGTTCGCAATCTCGGGCTCATGGCGGGCATCGAGCTCGAGCCTCGCCCGGGCGCGCCGACCGCGCGGGCGTATGAGATCTTCGTGCGAGGGTTCGAGCGCGGCATTCTGATGCGCACGACGGGCGATACGATTGCGCTTTCTCCGCCGCTCATCGTCGAGCCGTCGCAGATCGATCAGCTCGTCAGCACGCTTGCGGAGCTGATTCGGTCGGTGGCGTAGGTTTTCTCGGCGAGTCCCCCACCCTGACCCTCCCCCGCACGCGAGGGAGGGAATGAAGAGAATTGCGCGTGATTGTTGCGTCCCTTCCCCCGTGAAAACGGGGGAAGGACAGGATGGGGGCAATGAAGAATGCCCCACCCTGACCCTCCACGCACGCGGGGGAGGGGACGCAACTGTCAGAGAAGAGAAAAAAAGATCCCCCACCTTGCCCTCCTGCTTCCATCCCCTCCCCCGCGCGGCGGGGGAGGGTCAGGGTGGAGGCACGCCCCGCAGGGGGCAAGATGGGGGCAAGGGGGGAACTGGTCAGATCAGTCGAAGGCTCAGACACCGACCTACTCATTGCGCCAGGGAAATGTCGTCGCCATCGTGAACACCAAGCGCGCTTCGCTGCTCAGCACGTTTCCCGGCGTGCCATCGAAGACCTCGAGATCGCTCCCGTCGATCCATTTCAACGCAAAGCTGAACGGGCCTCTCGAGTAGCCCACTCCGATCGAATAATCGAAATACTCGCTGTCCGCGTCGTCCCAGTAATCGCCCCCGCTGTAACCCACGTGCGTCAGGATCGAGAAGCTCGCGGGGAGCGGGAACGTACCGAATCCCTCCAGATAGTACGCGGGCGTGTCGCCCGGCGTGGAATCGCCGCCGAAATCGGTCGAGTACGAGAGCTTCGCCTTGAACCACTCGTAGCTCACGCTCCCGTAGACCTCGAGAAAGTTGAAATCGGAATCGTCAGGATACGTGTAATGAAGCAGGCCCGCATCCCATCCGATGCCGCTCTTGGTCGTACCGCTGAAGCCGGTGTAAACGTCGATCTCGAGATCGACGTCCGTCTCGCCCCAATCGAGGTTGCTTCCCCATGCGCCGATGTACCAGCCGCTACTGGTCGAGAAATCGATGCTGCCCTGAGCGGCGAAATCATGCGCGGTCTGCGTGATGCCGCGATAGTCGTAATCGCTCGCGAGCGTCCATGTGGAAGAGACATCGGCGTTCGCAGCAGCGCAGGCTGACAGGACTGCGAGCGTGGCCAGGATCTTGGAGTTGCGCATAAGGCTCCCCTTGCTTGAGAGTAAGGAGCACGCCGATCGAGACGTGCGGATCGATTCACGTACCGCGGAGCTCACTCATAACAAAGCGAGCGCCGCAGCGCGACGGCCTCAATGCAGCAACCGTGCCAGCAGATCTCGCGCGCGCCTCGCAGAGCAAGCGAACGAACGTGCAGCGAGGGAAATACACGCGACAACTGATGTGAAAGGGAAGGTCTTGTGCAAGCAGTGCGCGATGAAAGCGCACGCGCATGCGTCGGCCTGCAACGAATCGGTGCGCTTCGCGCTCCAGCATAGCGCGCTTCAGCGTACTCGCCGCACTACTGCGGAGCGGGCTCGCAGAGAACGTAGAGCCTGGAAACCGGCTCGAGCACTTCGCACGTTCCGGAGAACCCCGCCGGGATGACGAACGAGTCGCCCGCCGAGAGCTCCCAAACAACGCCACGAGTGTCCTCGATGCGCATGCGTCCGCGAGTAAGATGGCTGAACTCGTTCCTGGTGTAGCTCACTCGCCAGCGACCTGGCGTGCTTTCCCACACTCCCACCGAGAAGCGACCCGTGCTGTCGCTGAAGTAGCTTCGAGTCACGTGCTCTAAATCACCGACGAGCAAGCGATCGCGCGGCGGCCTGGAACGCGTAATCGTCGGGCGCGACGCGCCGAAGGGCACGATCTCAGGCGCGAAGACTTCGCTCATCACGATGCTTGCGAGACACATGCGGAAATCTCCAAACGCAGCAGCGGGCCGACGCGCTTGCGCGCGCCGGCCCCGTCAGGATCACTGAGACTGAGCCACCGCCGCGGTCTCGGCCGGACGGATGTAGAGGCTCACCCTGCGCTCCCACGCGTACGCTTCCAGATCTCCCTCGGGCGCGGTGGTCAGATCCTCGCCATGCGCCGAAAGGCGGATCTGCTCCGGGGAAGCGCCGCCGCGGATCAGTGCCTCACGCACTGCGTTGGCGCGCTCGAGCGAGAGCTCGAGATTCTTTTCGGACTTGCCGCGCGGATCGGCGAACCCGTGGAGCTGCACTTCGAGCTGAGAGTGCGCCGCGAGCAGCTTCCCGAGCTCTTCGAGCTTGGCCGCCACCTGGGTATCGATGTCGGCCTGCCCGGTGCGGAACATCACATCCGCATGCAATCGCTCCGCAAGCGCATCGAGCATTTCGTCTCCACCGGTTCGCTCACTGGCCCGCGCCAGCGCGAGACGCGCGTCCGTCAACTCTTGCTCGAGGGTGTCCGCTCGCAGCTCCGCACGATTTGCCGTTCCGATGCTGTCGCCCAGGATGCCACCGAACATCAGCCCGACCGCGGCCCCGATGGGCCCTCCGACGAGAGCGCCGGTTGCCGCGCCGGCGAACATGCCCGCACCTTCTTCCTTCGTGAGCTTGTTCTCTCCTGCTCCTGCTGTGCCTGCCACGAGCACCGAGCTCACGACCCCGATCAAAGCTTTCTTGAACATGACCCACGCTCCTGAAGCAGCTCGTCGTTCGAGCGGGTGACGAGTTACCCGTGGGAGCTATTTAGGAACGCGATGCCGACGCAATCCGGGGTGCGTGATGGCCGGGAAAGGAAAGATCGTGGCGGATTGTGGCGGCCGAGCTGACGCGCGGCGATGGCGCGCGAGCCTCGACCGGGCAGGCGAACGGCTACAAACTCGAGCAGAGATGACCGCCGTCCACGACGAGCGTTGCGCCCGTCATGTAGCTCGATGCGTCCGAGGCGAGCAGGAGCAACGGACCTTCGAGGTCCTCGAACGAGCCCAGGCGCCGCTGCGGAATGCGCTTGATCAGGGCTGCACCCGCCTCGGTCTCGAAGAATTCGCTGTTGATCGAAGTGCGGACGTAGCCAGGCGCGATGCCATTGACGCGGATTCGATGGCGCGCGAGCTCGAGCGCCATGCTCTTCGTAAGCTGCGTGAGCGCCGCTTTCGACGCGGCGTAGGGAGCGGAGTAGCCGATCTGCCTGAAGCTCAGGATCGACTCTATGTTGATGAGGCTTCCGCCCCTTCCCCGCTCCCGCATTCGCCTCGCCACTTCGGTGGCGACCAGGAACGCGCCTCGCAAGTTCACGTCGAGCACGCCGTCGAAATCCTGCTCCGTCAGCTCGAGTACCGGCTTGGGGATCGAGACGCCGGCGTTGTTGACCAGAACGTCGATTCCTCCGAGCGCGTTCTCTATCTCACCGACGGCTCGCTCGACGGACTTCGCATCGGTCACATCGAGCACGGCGACATGAGCGATGCCCCCGGCGCGGCGAATCTCGTCGGCCACGGTTTCAAGCGACTCGCGGTCCCGCGCCGCGAGCCCGACCTTCGCTCCCTCGCGAGCGAGCACCTTGGCGAAGTGCTCTCCCAGCCCGCGGGAAGCTCCCGTCACCATTGCGACTTTCCCGGCGACCGAAAACAGGCGGGAGGCGCAGGAAGACGCAGGGAGTGGTGAGGGGCGGGTTTCGCTGTGTTCGGACATGGGGGGCGGCCAGGTGTGTGAAAGCGCCAGCGCGGGCGGGCTGTGTGGATCTGCGCGAACTTTAACAAACAGGCCTGGAAAACAGCCGAAAGGCGGCGCTTCAGGGGCGTTCCACGGCCCCCGGAGCCCTGCCCGGGCTCCCTTGACACCCAGGACCCTGGTCGAGAGAATCGCCGCCCCGTTCCGGGCTTCAGTATCTCGGGATTTCGCGGTGGCGACGGCCGCTTCCCGGCCCGCTTGGATGGAAAGGTAGCTCAGCCGGTTAGAGCGTGGCACTCATAATGCCGAGGTCGAGGGTTCGAGTCCCTCCCTTTCCACCACCTCCACTTTTGTACGGCCCGGAGACATAGGTAACAGACTGTACCTAAGACATGGGTGACAACCTCGTGCCGAACGGGTTGTCGATGGTCTGTAGGGGTCCGTACCGGGTACATCCTTGCGTTGATACAGATCCTCGGCAACGGAAGCCTATCAACCGAGGATTTGTATCAGTATGCGTGGATCCGATAAGTCAGCCGTAAAGGGCGCTTGCTCTGTTGTACTCTTGCGCTCCGCAGCATAACTCGCCCAACAGGGGGATCTGTGGCAAGTCTTGTGTCATATATATTTGACATTACCGCGATCTTGCTTACGATGTTCGCATGAGCACTATCCACGAACTCGGGAATGCCTTGCGCGCGCGGCGCACCGAGATGGGCTTGAGCCAGGCGCGCGTTGCAGCGCTCAGCGGTCTGTCCAGACAAACCGTCAACCAGATCGAGACGGGCGCCGCTCCAGATCTGGGCCTCAACAAGGCCGAGCGGCTCGCCTCGGTGCTCGGGTTGATGCTGCGCGTCGACGCAGGCCGACCGAGCCCCGAAACGCGCGCGCGGATGACTCCGCTGGTACGTGCCGCTGCCACCGCAAGCGTGAGCTACAAGCATCGTATTGCGCCAGCGACCTTGAAGCGCATTCTGGCGACGGGCGAAACCTCGGAGAAATACATCCCGCATGTCTGTTCCCTGCTGGACGATGCACCGGTCTCGCTGCTGAGTGCGGTCGCTGAGCAACTTCACGAAGAAGCAAAGCTCAGTCGTGAAACTGTTTGGAAGAACTACCGCAGTCTCGCGCGTCAGGTGAAGAGCAGGCGTCCGATCTGGGAATGAGTAGGCCCGATCTCGAACGACCCGGTGTTTGGGCGCGACTGTTTCCCCGCGCCCTGGAACTGATGTCGCATCTGGAGCACGAAGTCCCTGGCGCTCCGTGGACATTCGGTGGCGGTACGGTGCTCATGCTGCGGCTCGCGCATCGCCAGAGCAAAGACATCGATCTGTTCGTTCCAGATCCGCAGTATCTCGGGTACGTCAATCCGCGGCTGAGCGATGCTGCCGAAGAGATCAGCACGGACTACGAGGAGTCGGCGGAGTTCATCAAGCTGTTCCTCCCCGGCGGCGAGATCGACGTAATCGTTGCTGCGCCATTGACTGACGTTCCGCACGAAACGATCGACTACCGAGGACGGCTGATCCGGGTGGAGACGTCCGCGGAGATCATCGCCAAAAAGATGTGGCATCGTGGCGACCGTGCGAAGGCTCGAGATCTGTTCGATCTATGTGCAGTCGCAACTGGCGAGCCGGAGCAGTTGCGAGCGGCGCGACGTTTCTTGGCGCGGCATGGCTCCGCGTTCTTGCGAGCACTCGCGGAGCGCGAGGACGTGCTCAGGCGGGAGTTCGCAGAGATCGATGTCATCGGCGACGCGATGCACTTCGATGAATGCTTGCAGCTCGCGGAATCGATCATCAAGCCGATACTGCGCACGGGCAGACGTCGAAAAGTAAGCGAGGGGAAGCGGCCTTAGGCGCAATGGCACTTAGATAAGCGCCAGCGGCATTGATTCGTGAGGCTAA
>DASVCI010000016.1:0-7282 GCA_036381695.1 Steroidobacteraceae bacterium | reverse complement strand
CACGCGCGAGCGGTGCTCGTGGTCGTCCGTGTGCGGCGTGAACTCCCCGAGCACCGCGCGGTTGGTGAGGATCTTCTGCACATACGATCGGTGCCAATGACGCCCTTTCCGGCGGCCTCGCCCGAACGTTGGCACTCGCTGCTCGTTGAGTGCCCTCGCGATCGCCTCTTTCCCGGCTCCCTCAAGGAACCGCCGGAAGATCCAGCGCACCACCTCCGCGCGCTCCTGAATCACCTCGAAGCTATCGCCTGTCTTCTCGATCCAAGCCGGCGTCATTGCCGTCAACGCCTCGCGGTTTGAGTACGCGCGCTCGCGCTTCGCGGCCCACGCCGCTTTCAGCCTGCGCGATTTCGTGGCGGACTCCTCATGCGCGCGCTGGAGATCGATAAGAATCTCCATCAACAGAAACACTCCCGACGGACCGGCAAGGTCTTCCCGACCGATAATGCGGTCCTTCATGGGGATGCCGAGGGCCACGCCTGCGTTGATGATCGATTGCAGGGTAGGCAGCGCTTCCCATGGCGCCTTGCGGCTCATGCGATCGAGATTCTCCAAGATCAGCACAGAGCCTTCCGCGATGACGCCATCTTCAACCGCTCTCAGGAACATCCTCAAGGCCCCGCGGTCGGCGTTTGCGCCGCGAAAGGCGGACACTCCGAGGTCGCGGAAGGTGAGCTCAGTGTCGAGCAAAAGGTTGTGCCTTCGAGCAAACTCCGCGGCGGCCTCGGTTTGCCGACGCAGCGAGTCGCCCCGGAGTTGCTCGGGCGTGGAGAAGCGGACGTAGGAGTACGCCCTTCTCTTTGGGCTCGGCTGCTGCTCTTGCTCCATGTTCATCAAGTCCTCGGCGGTCGCTACCGTTGGGGTCGTGACGTTCTAACATGAAGATGTCGGGGCGTCAAGACCCAAACATTGGTTGCACTTTTCCGAGCGCCTCTACGTGCACGCTGGCGCCGCGAATCCCCCCGTAGGGGTGCCCGCCTGAAGCGCGGCGCGGGGCTGCGGCCCGATCGCGAGCCTGGCACATTCCACGGCACATCCGCACGCAAGCCTTTGATTCGCCACGGGGCGCGCTGGACTCTGGCTCCGGCTCGTTCCCGAGCGCTGGCTGGAGCGACCTCTGAGCCTCGGCGGTCCTAACCACAACATCGAGATGGTATGCCTCGAGACCTGCCGCGGGCGACGCATCGGCGGTGCCGGCCGGTGCGAGACAGGTTCGCGTAGCGGGCGAGATCGCCCAGGGGGCCGCTACGGGCCGGCCTATCCGAGATCGCGTCTCCTAGGCGAATACAGGCGGTCTGGGCGCGAGATCGCAGGGTGGGCGCTACCCACGTAGTCGTATGCGCCTTTGCTCTGTACTGTTTTTGCGGCCCGCAGCCCCTCAGCCGACCCTTCGAGCCGCCCTCAGCCGGCACCTCCGCTCGCCCTCAGCCGGCACCTCCGCTCGCCCTCAGCCGGCACCTCCGCTCGCCCTCAGCCGGCACCGAGGCTTCGCCCTCCGCTCAGCAGCGCAAAACCACCTCCGCCGTGGCAACCATTGCCGACCCGGAGCCCTCCAGCCCGCGAACTGCCTAGGGTCGTTCGTTTGGACTTGCGGAGGGTTGACCGAAGCGCGCCACCTTCGCACGGTCGAGCGTTGCTCGCCTACTTCGAGGGTTGCAGAGATGTTCTACAAAGTGATGCGAGTGGTCTTTCCTTGGCTCAACTACGCGACGTGCGAGCGGGCCTTGTGGTTGCCGGGCGAGGCGAGAGGGCCACAAATCGAGCGGCGCGGGCGCGACCTGTTCCTGGCCGTCGGTAATCGAGTGGTGGTCATCTCGATCGAGCGGTAGGAAAGCCGGGGCGGCTCGAAGGGGTCAGTCTGAAGGGTCGGCAAAGGGCGGTTGCTGAGGCGGTGCTGAGGGCGCCTCGCCGCCCTCGCCTCAGAAATCCCTTGTACAAGAACCCCGCCAGAAAAATCCTCCGTACAGAACCCGTCTATGAACTTCGCACTACAGGAACCCCCAGAGGAACTCGATGCGCACTCCTAAACCCGGCTCGATGGCCAGACTGACCGATCGGCACGTCCAGCTCCTCCGGGCGGCCTGTCGCTCCGAGTTGAGCTTCCGAGCCATCGCGCCGTTCTTCGGCGAGCATGCCAGCCGCCGGCTCATTCGGAGCCTCAAAGCTCGCGGACTTCTGCGCGAGGTTGGGGCAATCCGATCGCCCGGGCGAGGACGGCCGCAGAAACTCTGGAAGGCGACCGACTTGGGGCGGCTGGTGGTCGAGCGGTTCGCTGAGAGGCGGCCCGAGGGCGAGCAGCGGCCGGCTGCGGCGTAAGCCTGCGCGCACGAACACAAGTACGCTAGAACCCAAGCGCGGCGCGGCTTGTAGCGGACTTACTAAGGAGCTTTGCTGCGGGTTCCCTCTTAGGTAGGAAGCCCCGCCTTCATCCCATCCTTGGCTGTACCGGAGCCAACGCCTCGCTGGCCCGCCCTTGTGGCGGGCTGGCGGGGTCTCTTTCCGGTACGTAGTGGCGACCTGACGCGAGTTCTGCATCGAATGCAGTCACTGAAGACCCGCATGAATACTGGGCTCTTCAGTGACTGGTAATAGGGTGCCCTGGGTGGTTCTTAAGGGAAAGCCTCCTCATCACCCTCCTGCATCAAATGCAGTCACTGAAGACCCGCATGAATACTGGGCTCTTCAGTGACTGGTAATAGGGTGCCCTGGGTGGTTCTTGAGAGAGAGAGTCGCCCTCACCATCTTTCTCAGCCCAAGTTTCGACGACTTCACCGGGGTCGTTTCCTCGGCCGTCTACACATGGCGGCCGGGGGCTTCTTTCTCCCGGTGCGGTAGCGGTGCCCGAACGCCGCAATCAACGCTCCGACAGAGAGCGACTTCCTTTCTTCCCCATATCCCCGGTGATCTATGACGTCAAACATACTCTCCGCAGACCTTCTGCCCTCAGCCGACCCCGATGACGCCCTCTTGGCGGCCTCTGGAATTCCCTACGGCGGAGCGCCGGACGCGCTCGGGGAAGGTCTTGCGCGAAATGCAGTCACTCAACCTGCACGGAATGCAGTCACTCAACCCGCCGACATCTCCGAAGCGCTCGCCGAACTGCTTGGGGAGACGGCTCGGCCGTACAACGGCTTCCGCACGATCGCGGACGAGCAACTTGCGGACCGCGTGCTCAACCTCGTGCTCGACCACGAGCGCACGAAGTACCCCCTCCGCCGCGCCCGTTCGGCCGCCGCCTTGGCGGAGTTCCGAGACCACGTCCTGGCGATGTTCGCGGACGTCGTGCACTGCTGGCTCACGCATGGCCCTCGGCGTGCAGTGCACATCTCGAAGGACAACACACGCCGCGTGTCGCGCTATTCGGCGCCCGGTGACAAGCCGTGGCAGCGGAACAAGGTGTTCGAGCTGTTCAAGTCCTTGGGCTGGATCAAGGTGGTCGCTGCGGGCAGTCACCTCGAGCGCCGAAGGACTGTCATCCAGGCGACTCCGGAACTTGTAAGGCTCGCTGCCGATCTCGGCTTCACTGCCGAAGGGCTGCCGCTGGCGCATCGAAGGGTGGAGACCGTGGTCTCCAAAGGGCCGCCGAAAGACGCCGAGGATGCAGAGCAGTCCGTGTGGCTCGAGTATCGAGACGAGGATGCCCCGTTCGACATCCGTGCTGAGCGAGAGGTGATCCGCGACCTGAACGCGTGGCTGGCGTCGGCGCGGATCGAGTACACCGATGCCGACACTGCGCACCTCGTCGATCTATCGCGCCGGACACTCCGGCGCTTCTACTGGCGCGACTGGACCGGCTCACGCATCTTCGGTGACGCGTTCTGGATGGCGATGCCTCGCACGCGCGAGGGCGTGGAGTACCCGAGGCGAGGCGCTCGCGAGTTCCTGCGCATCAACGGGCACCGCGCCGTCACGCTCGATTTCGCGGCCTGCATGCCCCGGCTCGCGTTCGCCCGCGTCGGGCATCGCCTCGATCGCGCTCCCTATGCGGTGCCGGGATTCGAGCAGTACCGCGACGGCATCAAGAAGGTCTTCGCGGCGCTGCTGTTCTGCAAAGGCAAGCTCGCCCGATGGCCTAAGGACGCCCGCGCGCTGTTTCCCGAGGGCACGCGCATCGGCGCCGTCGTTTCGGCGATCGAGCGACACTTGCCCGAGCTGAGGCCGCTGTTCGGCGCCGAAGTCGGGCATGAGCTGTTCCGCGTGGAGAGCGACATCCTGCTCGACGTTCTCGTGCGCCTTCGCGCCATGAACATTCACGCGCTTCCGATCCATGACGCCGTCATAGTTGGCGAGCCGCATGCGGAGATCGCCAAGGCGGTCATGCTCGAAGCGTTCGAGCGGCGGACAGGCCAGCCCGGAGCCGTGGAACGAGAGGAAACGAAGTCAGCTTCCACCGCAGCAGGCGCCTCAGCAGGCACCTCGGTTGCCTCCGCCGTCGCCTCGGTTGCCTCGGCTGCCTCGCCGCCGGAACCGAAGATCGACCACGCGGAGCTGCGTGCACTGCATCGCGGTGTCATCCGCAGCGCCGCCGCGGGCCTCCCGCCGAGCGTCGATCTGGCGTGCTTCGTGGTGTAGTCGTGCGCCCGTTGCTCCTTGCGATGCTGGCGATCGGCGCGCTGGTTGCGCCCTTGGCCGCCGCCTTCGAGAAGCCCGAGGATCTGCGCCCGGCTGTGCTCAAGGTCGCGCCTCCGGGCCGACTGACGTTCGCTGTAGGGCTCACCTGTGGCAGCGAGCCGGTCGGGGTAGTTCTGATCGCTGAAGGCGGGGCGATTCGCTACGTGACCACGGCCAACGCTACCAAGGCCGACGTCGCAGCGGTGCGCGCGCTATTCGGCGCCAAGCAAGCGGTCGTCATCGACGCGTGCGAAGGGCGCCGAGAGCAGTAGCGCTTCGGTCTCCGCCTATCACCAATTGAATGCCTGCCTTCCCTGCTGCGAGGCGCATCGGCCGGCTCCGTGATCTCACGGAGTCGGCCGCTCTCTATTCACAGCAGCAGCCGAGTCGGGCGGTTCCCCGACATCTCTCGCAGCAAAGGAGAATCAGCAATGGCAGTACGAATCCAGTTCGAAGCCGACGGCACTCGGACCGTCACCCAGCTCGAGTCCGCCCACCGCGTCGGCACTCCCCAAACCCGCACCGAACAAGTAAGGCTGGACTTCCGCGAGCAATACGCCGCGACCGTGCGGGAAATCCGGGCCTTTGAGGCGAAGATCGAGGCGCTCTATGGGCATGACCCACGGACTGGCAGGCGCGGCTATCGCGTCCTGACTGAGGATGGTCGGTTGCGCAGTAAGGCCGAGCAGGAGCACTTCGAGCGAGAAGCTGCGCAACTCGAGGCGATGTACCGTCGTCGTATCGAGGGCCTGCGCGAGCGGCTGGAAAGCATCACCGAGATCGGCAACATGAGACTCGCGGAAGCCGCCGCGATCGACTCTGCCGATGCGCAGCGACAGGCCGAGCTTGTGCAACGCGCCGAGCAGAAGGCCGCAACGAGCGCGGAGAACGATCTGCGCCGCAGTGTCGGCCTGCCGCTCTTGAAGATCGGAGACTAAGCTGTGTCGGGAGTCTGGAAGATCTGCGTGCAATGTGCGCGCTGGTCGGCGCATGCGGACGGTGCCGAGCGCTGCATTCAGTGTGAGCCTCCGCGGCGAGGCCCGGTTCGCCGCGACGGCGTCGAATACGTGCCCTCGAACACGAGCCCGTATGTAACGCAAGTCGCCATGCGCGACGTCACGAAGCCATGAGCACGAAGCTCCGACCCGGTAGCGCCGCGTGCCTGTGCAGGTCATGTGGGGAGCAGTTCGCCGACGAAGCGGCCTTCGACGCCCACCGTCCGGCGCTACCCGAGCGCGGCCTGTCGGTCGCCCGCTATCTCGCCCTGGTCGCCTCCGGGAAGTACGCCTGTCGCCCGCCTCGGGACACCCTGCGGCTCAATCGAGCCGGTCTTTGGGAAGGCCCAAGCGTGGCGCGGGTTTCACGGGATGTTCCACGCGAGATAGACGAGATCTCGGTCAACCCCTAGTCCGACCCCTCCCCCGCCCTTCGCATCCTCCTGTGCAACTCCTTTCGCTTGCCGCGACGAAGGCACCACGGTGCCCGATGCGGGCTGCGCACAGCGTGGAGCCGCAGTGGGAGCGAAGGGCGGAGCGGAGGGGCCATCATCATCGGAGAACTGTCACCATGTACGCTCCGCCGTGCCCATCCTGCCGAGACCCGCACCACGGCGAGGTCATCCGTTTCATGCGCCCGGAGTCGCTCTGCTCGACGTGTCGCACGCTCGCCGAGCTCGAGGAGCGCGCGATGAAGGAGCAGGCCGAGCGCGGCAAGCCTGGAGACATCCACTTCATCCCGTCGAATCCGATCGAGGCAGAGCTGCACCGCGCCGCTCTGCGCCGCAAGCAGTATGGCAGCGGCATGGTGTAGGTGGTCGATGTGAAGAAGCTCATTTCTCGCCGCGAAGCCAAGGCGCTCGGGCTACCGCGATACTACACAGGCCGACCCTGTCTGCGCGGGCATATCGCCGAACGCTTCGCCGGCAACAAGACCTGCGTCGAGTGCGACCGGCAATCGCCGAGCAGGGCCAAGTATCGGGAAAAGCGCCGTACCATCGTGCAAGAGCTGCGCGCGGAGATCACGAAATGGCGCGACTACGCAGAGCGGCTGCTCGATGAGAACGAGGCCCTGCTCGACGAGAACGCGGCGTTGAAGAAGGTGCTGAAGGAGGCACAGCCGTGCCAAGCAGAGTCCGCGTCGCCATAATCGATTCGAAGCGCTGCACAGGCTGTCAACGACTTCTTCCCCTAGAGATGTTCCACCGCGATCGCGGCGGTGGCGGTGCCGGCGGACGCGCTTCGAGATGCAAAGAATGCGCCGCCGAAAGGAAACGCGCAGCCTACGGAGGCACGCCGGTTCGCGACGCCTATGCATTCGCCCGACTCGTCGGACTCCCCGTGTCGAACGCCGCGGAACGCCAACGCAAGGTTCGCGCCCGCGCAGCCACGATGACCAATCAGCAGATCGCCGACGAGATTCGCGGCGCTCGCGAGCGCGGTGAAGCGCCGCCGGTCTGGTTGCTTGAGGAAGTGCGGCGTCGGGGCGTGAGGCGCACATGAGCGTCAATGAAATAGCGCGGCAAAAGAAGGCTGCGCTCGAAGCTGAACTTGCCGGCGCCCACAGTCACCGCCCTTTGCCGCCCCTTCAGCAACTCCGTACGCCCGACGCGGTTCGCGCCGAGATCGAGGCCAACGAAGCCGCCTTGCGGACCTCCGGCGGGCGGTATCGAGCG
>DASVCI010000015.1:0-10693 GCA_036381695.1 Steroidobacteraceae bacterium | reverse complement strand
TTGCGGCCCCGCGTTGTGCGCCGGGCCGCGGGCTCATCCGAGAACGCTCCGAACAGCTCAAGCTATCCCGAACGAGGCGCGATGCGACTCAATAAGATCAAACTGGCCGGTTTCAAGTCGTTTGTCGATCCCACGGCCGTGCACTTCCCGAGCAACCTGATCGGCATCGTGGGGCCGAACGGCTGCGGCAAGTCGAACATCATCGATGCCGTGCGCTGGGTGATGGGCGAGATCTCCGCCAAGCACCTCCGAGGCGACTCGATGGCGGACGTGGTGTTCAACGGCTCGAGCTCGCGCAAGCCCGTCGGCACGGCTTCGGTGGAGCTGGTGTTCGACAATTCCGACGGGCAGCTCGGCGGGCAGTACGCCGGGTTCGCCGAAGTGTCCCTGAAGCGAGTGGTGTCGCGCGACGGCACTTCCGCCTATTTCCTGAACGGGACGCGCTGCCGCCGCAAGGACATCACCCAGCTCTTCCTCGGCACGGGCCTCGGCTCACGCAGCTACGCCATCATCGAGCAAGGGATGATCTCGCGGGTGATCGAAGCCCGGCCCGAGGAGCTGCGCGGCTTCATCGAGGAGGCCGCGGGCATCTCCAAGTACAAGGAGCGCCGCCGCGAGACCGAGAATCGCATCGCGCACACCAAGGAGAACCTCGAGCGCTTGAGCGATGTGCGCGAGGAAGTGGACAAGCACTTGCGGCACTTGCAGCGCCAGGCCGCCACCGCCCGCCGTTACCAGGCACTCAAGCAGGAGGAGCGCAAGCTCACCGCCGAGCTCGTGGCGTTGAAGCTCCGGCAGATCGAGCAGGACGCGCAATCGAAAGAAGGCATCCTGCGCGAGCGGGACACGGCGCTACAGGGTTTGATCGCGGAGCTGCGGTCGATCGAGTCGTCGATCGAGTCGGCCCGCGAGGACTTCACCGAGAAGTCCGAGGCGCTCAACGAGGTGCAGGGGCGCTATTACCAGATCGGCGCGGAGATCTCGCGCACCGAGCAGTCGATCCAGCATGGCCGCGAGCTGCGGCAACGCCAGCGGCAGGATCTCGAGCAAGTCGAGCAGGGCGCAGCCGAGGCGAGCTTGCACCTGAGGCGGGACGAGGCGCAGATCGAGGAATTGCGGCGCGAGCTCGAGCAGCTCGAGCCCGGCCTCGAAGCGGCTCGCGAGCGCGAGCGTGCGTCGGCAGCGGAGCTGGCGCGCGCCGAAGAGAGCATGCAGGAGTGGCAGGAGCGCTGGGAGGAGTTCAATCGCGATTCCCGCGCGGCCAGCGAAAAGATCCAGGTGGAGCGCGCGCGCATCGAGCAGCTCGAGCATCAGCTCGAGCGCTTGTCTGTGCAGCGCGAGCGTCTGACCAGCGAGCTGGGCGAGCTGGGAGCAGTCCAGGCGGACGAGCAGCTCGCCACCTTGCAAGCGCGGCATGAAGAAGTGACCGCGCAGGTCGCCGAAGCGTCGGCGCGTCTGCAAAGGGTGACGGAGGAATTGCAGCGGCAGCGCGAGCGCGAGCGTGAGTTGGTGAGCGCCGATGATCGCAGCCGCCAGCAAGTGCAGGATTCGCAAGGCCGGCTCATGTCGCTGCAAGCGTTGCAGCAGGCGGCGCTCGGCCTCGCGCAGGGCAAGGTCACCGAGTGGCTCGCCAGTCATTCGCTGAGCGAGAGGCCCCGTCTCGCGCAGCAGCTCGTGGTGGAGCCGGGTTGGGAGCGGGCGGTCGAAACCGTTCTGGGCTCGTATCTCGAAGCAGTCTCGGTCGACGCCATCGATGCGATCGCCGGCCAGCTCGACAGCCTTTCGGCGGGCACCGTGTCGTTCTATTCATCGGCGAGCGCCGGCGCGCAAACTGTCGACAGCGGCCGTCTGCTGGCGCGTGTCAAAGGCCCTGCGGCGATTTCGGCTCTGCTCACGGGAATCATAGCGGTCGAGACGCTTCCCGAGGCGCTGGAGAAGCGTCGCACGCTCTTGAACGGCGAGTCGGTCATCACGCGGGACGGGATCTGGATCGGGCGCGAGTGGCTGCGCGTCAGCCGCGACAAGGACGTGCATGCTGGTGTCATCGAGCGCGAGAAGGAAATGCGTGCGCTGCGCGATGTCGTCGCCGCAGCCGAGCAAAGCCGTGATGAGATCCAGGCGCAGCTCGCCGAAGCGCGCGCTCAACTCGCCGCTTTGGAAGAGCAGCGCGATGCCTTGCAGGAGGAAGTCAACAGCCTGCATCGCTCGGCCAGCGAGCTGAATGCCGAGGCAGGTTCGTTGCGGACCAGGGCCGAGCAAACGGCCGAGCGCATCCGCCGCATCACGAGCGAGATCGAGGAGCTCAATCGCGATCACGAGAGTCGCGCCAGCGCGCTCGCCGAAGCGAAAGCGCGCTTGCAGGAAGGCTCGGAGGCGATGGAGCAGTTCGAAGCCGCCCGCGTCGAGCTCGAGCGCGAGCGCGAGGAGCTCAGGCAAAGCCTGTCCTTCAAGCGTTCGCAGGCGCAGACGGATCGGGACGGTGCGCAGGAAGTGGCCATCAAGGTCGAATCCAAGCGCTCGGCGCTCTCGTCCATCAGCGCGGGCCTCGAGCGGCTGCGCAATCAGTTGAACCAGCTTCAGCAGCGTCGCGACGAGCTGACGCGCCAGCTCGCCGAAGGCGAAGCGCCCCTCGAGGCGCTCTCGGCTTCGCTGGAGCAGGCCTTGCAGCAACGCATGCAGGTCGAGCAGGAGCTGCACGATGCGCGCGTTGCGCTCGAAAGCGCCGAAGCGCGCATGCGAACGCTGGATGAGCAACGCATGCAGGCCGAGAAAGCGGTCGAGGAGGCGCGCGCGGGGCTCGAAGACGTTCGCATGGCGGCGCAGGAGCTCAAGGTGCGCAAGGAGACGCTCCTCGAGCAGTTCAAGGCGACGCAGTTCGATCTGGCGACCGTCTATCAGGAGCTGCCGCCCGATGCCGGGATCGGGCAGTGGGAGCAGAGCCTCGCGGAGGTGGCGGGCAAGATCGAGCGGCTCGGGCAGGTGAACCTCGCCGCGATCGACGAGTTCAAGGAGCAGTCCGAGCGCAAGGAGTACCTCGACAGGCAGTTCAAGGACCTGACCGAGGCGCTCGAGACGCTCGAAGCGGCGATCCGCAAGATCGACAGGGAAACGCGCTCTCGTTTCCAGGACACGTTCGATCGTGTGAACGCGGGGCTCAAGGAGCGCTTCCCGCGCCTGTTCGGCGGCGGCCATGCGTACCTCGAGCTTGCAGGCGATGACGTGCTCAACGCCGGCGTTTCGATCATGGCGCGCCCGCCCGGCAAGCGGAACAGCACGATCAGTCAGCTCTCGGGTGGCGAGAAGGCGCTGACCGCGGTGGCGCTCGTGTTCTCGATTTTCGAGCTGAATCCGGCGCCGTTCTGTCTGCTGGACGAGGTGGATGCGCCGCTCGACGACAACAACGTCGGCCGCTTCTGCGAGACGGTGAAGGAGATGTCGAGCCGCGTGCAGTTCATCTTCATCACGCACAACAAGACGACGATGGAGCTGGCCTCCCAGCTCATCGGCGTGACGATGCACGAGCCCGGCGTCTCGCGCCTCGTCGCGGTGGATGTGGACGAAGCGGTGCGGATGGCCGCGATGTAAGGAGCGCGCAGGGCATCAGAGGGCGGGAACAGGAAACGATCACCACACCATGAGCGCACCTGAATGAGCGAGCTGCGCTGGATCCTGATCGGTTTCGGCATCGTCCTGCTTGCGGCGATCTATCTCTGGGGGCGGCGGGGCCAGTCGCGCGAGAGCGCATCCGAAACCCACCTTCGAGCGCGCCCGGAGCCGAGCCTCGACGGGGACGCTCACTCGGGCGGATCCGAAGGGGGGATTTCAGGTCCCGACGAAGCGCTCGCGCCGGCGTGGGAGGACCCGCAAGGCCGATCAGTGCAGTTTCGGCCGATCGAGGACGAGGCGCCGCCGGCGCCTGTGCCCGAGCGAGATCGAGGCCTCGCTCACGAGGGAGTGCGCGAGCGGCGCGAGCCGACCTTTGGTGAAGCCGATATCACCGAGGAGTTGCCGGCCCGGCGCGAGCCCGCCGTTGCCGCCCCGACCCTGTCGTCCAGCGACGCTCCGCCTCCGCGGCGGATCGAGCGTCGGAAAATTCTTTCGGTGCGACTGTCCCTCTTGCCGCAAAGGGTGCCCGGAGACACGCTGCTCGAGTGCCTCCTCAATGAATCGCTGGAGCACGGCAAGTACAGCGTCTTTCACCGGCTGCACACGGACGGCCAGGCGGTCTTCAGTGTCGCGAGCATGGTCGAGCCGGGTACGTTCGACCTCGAGACCATGAGCGAGGTCGACTATCCGGGGGTGACGCTCTTCGCCCAGCTTCCGGGCCCGGTGCCGGGCATGCACGCCCTGAACGAGCTGATCGCGTGCGCGCGCCGCTTGCAGCAGGCCCTTGGAGGGACGTTGCAGGACGAGCGTGGCGTGCCCCTGACGGTTCATCGCATCGAGCGCATGCGACAGGAGGTCAGAGAGTTCGAGCGTCCGGGCCGCGCCCCCACCACGGAATCCGCGCATCCGTAAGTCATGTCTTCTGAAGCCTCAAGCGCCGCGCAGCGCGTCCAGGAGCTGCGCCGCGAGATCGACTATCACAACTACCGATATCACGTGCTCGATGCGCCGGAGATCTCCGACGCCGAGTTCGATCGGTTGATGAACGAGCTCAAGGCGCTGGAAGCCCAGTATCCGGACCTGATCACTCCCGATTCCCCGACTCAGCGCGTGGGCACGACCCCGGTCAGCGAGCTGGCCGAGGTCGTGCATGCGCGGCCCATGCTCTCGCTCGACAATGCGTTCGACGATGAGGACGTGATCGCTTTCGATCGCCGCGTGCGCGAGCGGCTCGAAGGGATCGAAATCGTCGAATACGCCGCCGAGCCCAAGCTCGACGGACTCGCTGTCAGTTTCCGCTACGAGTCAGGCCGGCTCGTGCAAGCCGCCACGCGCGGCGATGGCATGCGAGGCGAGGACGTGACTCACAGCGTGCGCACCATAAAGTCCGTGCCGATCGAGTTGCGCGGCTCGCCTCCGAAGCTGCTGGAAGTGCGCGGGGAAGTGTTCATGCCCATCGCCGGCTTCAAGGCGATGAACCAGCGCGCGCTCGAGCGGGGCGAGAAAACGTTCGTGAATCCCCGCAACGCCGCGGCGGGCAGCATCCGGCAGCTCGACCCGAGGCTCGCGGCGAGCCGACCGCTCGAAGTGTTTTTCTACGGGCTCGGAGAAGTGCAGGATTGGAAGCTGCCGCCGACGCACAGCGAGGCGTTGCTCCAGCTTCGCGAATGGGGGCTCAGGATCTCGCCGCTTCTCGAAGTGGTGAAGGGCGCTCAGGGCTGCCTCGATTATTACCGCCGCATGGGTGCGCAGCGCGCGAGCCTTCCCTACGAGATCGACGGAGTCGTCTACAAAGTAAACTCGTTCGCTCATCAGCGCGAGCTTGGATTCGTCGCGCGCGCGCCGCGCTGGGCGATCGCGCACAAGTTTCCCGCGCAGGAAGAGAACACCCTGGTCAAAGGCGTGGAGTTCCAGGTCGGACGAACTGGCGCGCTCACGCCTGTGGCTCGCCTCGAGCCGATCTTCGTAGGCGGCGTGACTGTGAGCAGCGCGACGCTGCACAACATGGACGAAGTGCGGCGCAAGGATGTGAGAATCGGCGATACCGTCGTCGTGCGTCGTGCAGGCGACGTCATCCCCGAAGTGGTCAAGGTCATCCTCGAGCGACGGCCCGCCGATGCGAAGATCGTCGAGCTTCCGCAGAAGTGTCCGGTGTGCGGATCGGCGGTCGAACGGGAGGAAGGCGAGGCGATCGCACGCTGCTCGGGTGGCCTTTTCTGTCCGGCGCAGCGCAAGGAATCGCTCCGTCATTTTGCCAGCCGGCGCGCGATGGACATCGAAGGGCTCGGCACGAAGCTCATCGACCAGCTGGTCGAAAGCGGCCGCGTCGAGAGCCCGGCCGACCTCTATCGCCTGAGCGCCGAGGAGCTCGCCGCGCTCGAGCGCATGGGCGAGAAATCCGCGGCCAACCTCATGGAAGCTCTCGAGCGCAGCAAGCAGACGACGCTGGCGCGCTTTCTGTACGCATTAGGCATCCGTGATGTGGGCGAGGCCACTGCAGCCGCCCTCGCGAGGTACTTCGGCGCGCTCGAGCCGCTCATGGAGGCGAGCGAGGAGGCCATCCAGGAAGTGCCGGACATCGGCCCGGTCGTCGCGAGTCACGTGCACACCTTCTTCCGGCAGCCGCACAATCGCGAGGTCATTCAGGCCTTGCGGGAGCTGGGCGTGAAATGGACCGACGGCAAGCCCAGGGCGACGAATGGCAACGGGCCGCTCAGCGGCAAGACCTTCGTGCTCACAGGCACGCTCGAGAGCATGAGCCGGGACGAGGCGAGCGATCGCATCACCGCGCTCGGAGGCAAAGTCTCGAGCAGCGTGTCGAAGAAGACGAGCTATGTGGTGGCGGGCGCCCAGCCCGGCTCGAAGCTGGCGAAAGCGCAGGAGCTCGGCGTCGAGGTGCTCGACGAAGCGCAGTTCCTCGAGCTCCTGGGCGAGCGCGACTAGCGACGCCCGGAGCTTTTCGGAGTCGATTCAGGGCCGACGGCTTCAGATCGACTTCTCGATCTTCGCGCCCTTGCGCAGCTCCTCGAGATACGTCTGGAGCTTCCTGCGCTGGACCAGCGCGCGCACCTGCTCCTTGACATCCTCGAACGGCGGCGCGCTCGCCGCCCGCGACTCCTCGAGCTTGATGACGTGCCAGCCGAACTGGCTCTGCACGGGCTGCTTGGTCATCTGGCCGGGCTCGAGCGAGGCCACCGCCTCGGCGAACGGCGGGACCATCGTGTCGAGCGTGAACCAGCCGAGATCGCCGCCGTTCTTGCCCGAGGCGTCTTTCGACTTCTTCGCGGCGACCTTGGCGAAATCTGCGCCGCCCTCGATTTCCCTGGTGATGGCGATCGCGCTCGCCTCATCCTCGACGAGGATGTGCCGGGCATGGTACTCACGCGGGAGCGCTTCGACCTGCCGGTCGTACTCCGGCTTGAGCTCCGATTCCTCCACCGGATGGGCCTCGAGGTACTTCTTCACGCTGGCATCGACGAGCACGTTCATGCGCGCGAGCTCGAGCTGATCGCTTATGTGCGGATCCTTCGTCAGGCCTTCCTTCTCCGCCGCCTCGGCGGCGAGCTTCATGGAGATGTACTGATCCAGAATCTCCGGGTGCTGCTCCGGCGGGACCGGCCGGCCCATCTGGCGGCTCACGTTCGCCAGGTACAGATCGAATTCGGATCGGGAGATCGGCTCACCGTTGACCGCGGCGACGCGCTCGGCGGCGGGAGTCTCATTGCCTGCTCCGGTCTTGCTGCACGCGACCGTCAGCGCGAGCGGAGCGATCAGCACGACGGCGAAAGTTCGATAGCTCATGGACGACCTCATAGTGACGCACCCGGCGTCGATTTCGGATTCGATGGCGCCGCGCTTCCCGTCCGCTTAATCGGCGGCCTCGGCGGGGCTGAGGGCGGTGATGCTCAGGGCGTGGATGTCCGTTTGCATCAGTTCGGCCAGCGCACGGTACACCAGTTGATGGCGCTCTCGCAGGCTTCGGCCCTCGAAATCCGGCGAGACCACGTGCAGGCGGAAGTGTCCGCGTCCGTCGCGCGCGCCGGCGTGGCCCGCGTGCAAATGGCTTTCATCGACCAGCTCAACCTTCTCCACGCGCAGGGCGCTTTCGAGCGCAGCCTGGATGCGCGCCGGGCGAGTGGATCGATGCGCAGCAGGGGAGGACGAGTCGCTCATTCGGGCGCGTTGGTCGGGGCGTGGGCTGGAGGCTTGGTCTGGGCGCGCGAAGACAGCCACACACCCTGGGCGAGCGCGAAAGCCAGCGTGAGGCCGAGCAGGCCGTAGAGCTTGAACGCCACCCAGACGTCGGTGCTGAAGTTGTACACGATGTAGAGATTCACCACCCCGAGGGCGAAAAAGAAGCCGATCCACATCCAGCTGAGCTTGAGCCATTGCGCCCGCTCCAGGGTCACGCTCTCGCCCAGCATGCGCTCGATGAAGGGGCGGTCGCCTGCGTAGTGGCTCACGAGGAAGCCGGCCGCGAACAGCCAGTTCACGATCGAGACCTTCCACTTGATGAACATCTCGTCGTGGATCCACAGCGTCAGGCCGCCGAACACGAGCACCAGCGCCGCGGACACCAGCGCCATGGCGCTGACCCGGCGATGGCGGATCCACTGGATCGCCGTTTGCACGATGACGGCGGCAATCAGGACGCCGGTCGCCACGAAGATGTCCGTCAGCTTGTACGTGACGAAGAAGGCGATGACCGGGAAGAAATCGAACAGAAGCTGCATGCGTCCCACGGACGAGTCGGTCGGAGCGGGTATCATACGCGAGTCGCGCCCGGCGGGCCGATGAAGTCTCTGTCAGGAACTTGAGCACGCTCGCAGGGTTGTCGTGCCCGGAACGCCGGGAGGTGATCCGAGTTGCTGGTTGTCACCTCCTGTTGACGCACCGCCCGGGCCTTCAGACCACCGCAGATGCCGAGTCGATTCATCGAGATCCACCCGACGCACCCCCAGCCGCGCCTGATTCGCCAGGCGGTGGCGCTCATTCGCGAGGGAGGGCTCGCCGTCTATCCGACCGACTCCTCATACGCGCTCGGCTGCCACATCGGCGACAAGGCCGCGATGGAGCGGATCGCGCGCATCCGCCAGACGGACAAGCACCATCATTTCACGCTGGTGTGCCGGGACCTCTCCGAGATCGCGCGCTACGCACGCGTCAACAATCAGCAATACCGCACGCTGAAAGCTTTCACGCCGGGCCCGTACACGTTCATTCTCCGAGCGACGCGTGAGACGCCGAAGCGCCTGCAGAACCCCAGGCGCAGGACGATCGGCATCCGGGTGCCGGACCACCCGGTGCCGCTGGCGCTGCTTGCGGAGTTGAACGAGCCGATCATGAGCTCGACGCTGATCCTGCCTGGGGAGACCCTGCCCATGACCGACGCCCGCGAGATCCAGGAGCGCCTGTATCACGAGGTCGACGCGGTGATCGACGGAGGCAATTGCGGCTTGGAGCCGACGAGCGTGATCGATCTGGAAGGGCCGGTGCCCGTCGTCCTCAGGCGAGGCAAGGGAGATGTCACGCCGTTTCTGGTGGAGGAGACGGCGTGAGGCGTGGGCCCGGGCCCGGCGGCTGAGGTGTCGCCCTCGCTGCCTTATAATGGGCGCGCCGCCGGCTGACCTTGCTGCGGCCTTCAAGAAAGCCACGTAAGACATTGAGCCGATTACGCTGAATCGAATGCTGGCCCGGCCGGCGGCGCGCCGCGCCGCGCAGGATTGCGCAGGCACGCCCACCGGCGTGTGGCTCGGGGCAGCTTCCCATCGACCCGTTCCAGAGACAGGCATTGAGCGCCAGTACAGCCACCCCTAAACGTGTTCTCTCCGGCATGCGCCCGACGGGCGCGCTGCACCTGGGCAACTATCACGGGGCGCTCAAGAGCTGGATCGAGCTGCAGTACCAGTACGAGTGCTACTTCTTCGTCGCCGACCTGCACGCGCTCACGACCGGCTACGAGGACACGCGTAATCTCGAGAAGAACACCTGGGAGGTGGTGATCGACTGGCTGGCCGCAGGTCTCAACCCCGCCGCCGCGACCATGTTCATCCAGTCGCGCATCCCCGAGCACTGTGAGCTGCACGTGCTGCTGTCGATGATCACGCCGCTGGGCTGGCTCGAGCGCGCGCCGGCCTATAAGGACCAGCAGGAGCATCTCAGGGAGAAGGACCTCGCGACTTACGGCTTCCTCGGTTACCCGCTCCTGCAGAGCGCCGACATCCTGCTCTACAAGGCCGCTTATGTGCCGGTGGGCGAGGACCAGGTCGCCCACGTGGAGATCACGCGAGAGATCGCGCGGCGCTTCAACCACATCTACGGCAGCGAGCCCGACTTCGAAGTCAAGGTCGAGAAGGCGATCAAGAGCCTCGGGAGCCGCAATGGCACGCGATATAGGGACTTACGCCGCCTTTATCAGGAACAAGGTGATGCCGAGGCGCTCCTCAAAGCCCGCGCCATGCTGGAGGGGAACCCGCGCCTGACGCTTGCCGACCGAGAGCGCCTCATCGGGTATCTCGAGGGCACCGGCCGCAGCATCCTGGTCGAGCCCGACGTGCTGCTGACGTCCTCGCCGAGGGTCCCGGGGATCGACGGGCGCAAGATGTCGAAGTCCTACGGCAATACCATCGGCCTCAGGGAGGAGCCGGACTCGGTCGTGAAGAAGTTGAGCACCATGCAGACCGATCCGGCGCGCGTCAGGCGGAGCGATGCGGGCGATCCCGAAAAATGTCCGGTCTGGGATCTTCACAAGCTCTACTCGGACGCGGACACTCAGGCTTGGGTGCAACAGGGCTGCCGCACGGCCGACATCGGCTGCCTCGATTGCAAGAAGCGCGTCAGCGACGTGATCGTGGCCGAGGTGAGCGCAATGCGTGCGCGCGCGCAAGAGTTCGAGGAGAATCGCGACCTGGTGCGAGGAATCATCGCCGAAGGCTGCGAGAAAGCGCGGGACATCGCGCGCCAGACGCTCGAGGAGGTGCATCAGGCCATGGGGATGGATTACAGATGAAGCCTGAGCTCAAGCTCGTCGAAGACACGGGCTCGCAGCTCGAAGCCGCCGCCGCGCCCGAGCCGCCCCCGCAGCAGC
>DASVCI010000014.1:0-2497 GCA_036381695.1 Steroidobacteraceae bacterium | reverse complement strand
CCGTGGGCACGGCGCAGGTACGTCAGCAACTCCATCTTCGCGTCGTCGCTGATGGTGTCGTTGGCGCCCGAGACGCGAATGCCGGCCTCGTCGAGCTGCGAGAGCAGCCGCTCGACCGGCACTTTCAGCACCTCGGCAAATTGGCTAACCGTTACATCCGCCATGAACCCTCCAGTCACCGACCGCGCAGGCTATGATTACTCGCGTCCCGGCTGCGATCATCGTCTCTGCTAATCCACTTTCCAGACCTGAGCGCGCTTGCGCCCGGGCGAGTCGTCACCGCCGCTGCACTCGGCGCACGGCTGCGATCAATATCACTGTCGCTCCCGACCTTCACCCTTCTCCTCATGAAGCCTGCTGCTCGGCCGTGGACTCGAACCAGTGCTTGCGGGCCGCCATGATGAGCGCGCTCGCACGCTCGCTGTCCACGCCCTCGATCTCGAGCAGGTCGTCGACCGCCTGCTCAGCCAGATCCTCGCGCGTCACGATGCCGCGGCTCGCAAGCGTCTGGGCGAGCTGCCGATCCATGCCCTCGACCTGCAGCAAGTCCTCGGCCGGCTCGGCGCCGTCGATCTTCTCCTCGGTCGCGATCGCTTGCGTGAGCAACACGTCACGGGCGCGGTTGCGCAGCTCCTTGACGATCTCCTCGTCAAACTCCTCGATGTTGTTGAGCTCCGCGGCCGGCACGTAGGCGATCTCTTCGATCGTCGAGAAGCCTTCCTGCACGAGGATCTGTGCGACGTCCTCGTCCACATCGAGCTGGCTCTTGAACATCTCGATGAGCTTGCGGGCCTCGCCTTCGCTCTTCGCCTCGGCGGCCTGCTGCGTCATCACGTTGAGCTCCCAGCCCGTCAGCTCGCTCGCGAGGCGAATGTTCTGCCCGCCGCGCCCGATGGCCTGCGACAGCTTCTCCTCGGTGACCGCGATGTCCATGGAGTGCGCGTCCTCGTCCACCACGATCGAGACCACTTCGGCCGGCGCCATCGCATTGATGACGAACTGCGCCGGGTTGTCGTCGTAGGGGATGATGTCCACGCGCTCGCCGGCGATCTCGTTGGAGACCGCCTGCACGCGCGAGCCGCGCATGCCGACGCACGCACCGACCGGATCGATGCGGCTGTCGTTGCTCTTCACCGCGATCTTGGCGCGCACGCCCGGATCGCGCGCGGCGCCCAGGATCTGGATCAGCCCCTGCCCGACTTCCGGCACCTCGAGCTTGAAGAGCTCGATCAGAAACTCCGGCGCGGTGCGGCTCAGGAAGAGCTGCGGCCCTCGCGGCTCGGAGCGCACGTCCTGCAAGTACGCCTTGATCCTGTCCTGCGAGCGCACGGGCTCGCGCGGAATCATCTGATCGCGCGGGATGAAGCCCTCGGCATTGCCGCCGAGATCGACGAAGACGCCGTTACGATCCACGCGCTTGACGATGCCGGAGACCAGCGTGCCGACGCGGCCCTTGTACTCCTCGACGACCTGCGCCCGCTCGGCCTCGCGCACCTTCTGCACGATGACCTGCTTGGCGGTCTGCGCAGCGATGCGCCCGAACGCCACCGACTCCATGGGCACTTCGACATAGCCACCGACCTGCGCATCGGGCGAGATGTCGAGCGCGTCCTCGAGCCTGAGCTCCTTCTCGGGCGACTCGAGCTCGGTCGAGTCGTCGGCGAACACTTTCCAGCGCCGCCAGGTGTCGTAATCACCGGTCTTCCGGTTGATGGCGACGCGCACGTCGATCCCCTCGCCGTAGCGCTTGCGGGTCGCGGACGCGAGCGCGGCTTCGAGCGCCTCGAATATGATTTCCTTGTCGACGCCCTTCTCGTTCGAGACCGCGTCGACCACCATCAGAATCTCTTTGTTCATCGTCCGTCACTCCGCCTTCGCCCGGCTCCGTTCAGGGGGCGAGCCGCGCCCTGTGAATGCCATCGATCGGCAGCCTGATGCTGCCTCCGTCGAGCTCGAGCGTGATCTCGCCCTCGCCCACCGCCAACAACCGACCGGAAAAGCGCTTGCGACCCTCGATCGGCTCGCTCATCGCCAGGCGCACGCGCGCGCCGGTGAAGCGCTCGAAATGCGCCTGCGTGCGCAGCACCCGATCGAGCCCCGGAGAGGACACCTCGAGCGTGTAATGTCCCGGAATGGGATCGGCCGCATCGAGCTCGTCGCTCACGGCCCGGCTCACTTTCTCGCAATCGTCCAGGCTGATGCCGCCCGGCGAATCTATGTAGAGCCTCAAGAGCGCGCCGCCGGCGCGCGGGATGTATTCGAGCTCCCAGAGCTCGTAGCCGAGACCGGCCACGACCGGGCCGAGGAGCGCCCCCAGCTGGTCTCTCAGCATCGGTCACCTCCGGCCTTGCGGGCCCTGTCTCGGTCTAACTCACACCTCTGCGCCCGGATTTTCCGCCCGCAGAAACGAAAAATGGGCCCAAGGCCCATTCTTCTGTCCCGTCCTTTCCGTCCCGGCCGCACCTGCCCGGCCGGTGTCCCTCGTTGCGCCGCGGCC
>DASVCI010000013.1:0-11066 GCA_036381695.1 Steroidobacteraceae bacterium | reverse complement strand
GCTTCTTGATCGTGCCGCTCGATTCGTCCGCCGCCAGGATGCCCTTGCCCTTGGCCACCATCGCCCGTGCGATCGATTCGAGCTCAGTCAGATTCATGACTCACATCCTCCAACGTGGGATTCGTGCCGCCGCGGCGCCTGCACAGGACCGGCCGGCTGCGTTCGTAATGCCGAACAGGCCGGGAAGCCTCGCTGAAGGGCGGCCGGGCGGGTTCGGGGGCGCGTAGGATACCGCAGCCCGACAAATCGCGCCGCTGAGCCGGCGGGTCGAAGCACCGTGCTCCGGTCGGTGAAAACCGCGAGGTTCTACGGGCTCGATCGGAGCCCTCGAAAGCTCCACGCGATCGCGCCCTTCCACTGGTGCCGAACTTGCAATAGGACTAGAATGGTCCCATTTTCAGCGGACCCCACGGCAAAGTTCCGGGGCAAAGTTCTTCGGGGCAAAGTTTTCACGCCCAGGCCTACATGCTGCGTATCAGCAAACTGACCGACTACGGCACTGTGATTCTGGCCTGCCTCGCGGCCGCGCCCGAGCGGCTGTGGACGGCTGCGGAAGTCGCCGAGCGCACGCGCGTCGGCCTGCCGACTGTCAGCAAGTTGCTCAAGAAGCTGCAGCGTAGCGGCCTCGTCGTCTCCACTCGCGGCAGCCACGGCGGTTACCAGCTCGCACTGCCGGCGAGCGAGATCAGCGCGGCCCGCATCCTCGACGCCCTGGAGGGGCCCTTTGCCATCACCGAGTGCAGCGGCCAGCACAGCAATTGCGGCCTCGAGTCCAATTGCAGAGTCGGACATACATGGCAGCGCGTGAACGCCGCCATCCGACGGGCGCTGACGGACATCTCCCTCGCGCAACTGGCGGGCACCGAGCGCGCGCCGACCGTGACGACGGTGCCTTTGACGAGACTGCGCGCGCCGCACGATTGAACCGATTTACGACATGTAGCCAGCCCTATGGCCAGCAATCCCCAAGATCCCACTCTGGAAGCCCTCGTCGGCCGCAAGTATCGGCACGGCTTCGTGACTGACATCGAGGCGGACACGGTTCCGCCCGGGCTCGACGAGGACATCATCCGCCTGATCTCGCGCAAGAAGCGCGAGCCCCAGTTCCTGCTCGAGTGGCGGCTCAAGGCGTTCCGGCACTGGCTGACGATGAAGGAGCCGCGCTGGGCGCATCTGCGCGTCGCGCCGATCGATTATCAGGCGATTTCGTACTACTCGGCGCCGAAGCCGAAAGCCGATGCGCCGAAGAGCCTCGATGAGGTCGATCCCAAGCTCCTCGAGACATACGAGAAGCTCGGCATTCCGCTGCACGAGCGCGCACGGCTCGCGGGCGTCGCGGTGGATGCGGTTTTCGACAGCGTCTCGGTGGCGACGACGTTCAAGGAGCGGCTCGCCAAAGCGGGCGTGATCTTCTGCTCGTTCTCGGAGGCCGTGCAGACCTATCCGCACCTGGTCGAGCAGTACCTCGGCTCGGTCGTCCCCTACACGGACAACTTCTTTGCGACGCTCAACTCGGCCGTGTTCTCCGACGGCTCGTTCGTGTTCGTGCCGAAAGGCGTGCGCTGCCCGATGGAGCTGTCCACGTACTTCCGGATCAACGCGGCCAAGACGGGCCAGTTCGAGCGCACGCTGATCATCGCCGAGGAAGGCTCCTATGTGAGCTATCTCGAAGGGTGCACGGCGCCGATGCGCGACGAGAACCAACTCCATGCCGCGGTCGTCGAGCTGATCGCACTCGACAACGCGCAGATCAAGTACTCGACGGTGCAGAACTGGTATCCGGGCGATGAGCACGGGCGGGGCGGCATCTACAACTTCGTCACCAAGCGCGGCGAGTGCCGCGGCGCGAACTCGAAGATCTCCTGGACGCAGGTCGAGACCGGCTCCGCCATCACCTGGAAGTATCCGAGCTGCATCCTGAAGGGCGAAGGCTCGGTGGGCGAGTTCTACTCGGTGGCGGTGACGAACAACTATCAGCAGGCAGACACCGGCACGAAGATGATCCACATCGGGCGCAACACGCGCAGCACGATCGTCTCCAAGGGCATCTCGGCCGGTCACGGGCAGAACAGCTACCGCGGGCTGGTCAAGATCCTGCCGACAGCCATCGGGGCACGCAATTACACGCAATGCGACTCGCTCCTGATGGGCGATAAGTGCGGCGCGCACACCTTCCCGTACATGGAGGTGCGAACGCCGACGGCGAGCGTCGAGCACGAGGCGACGACCTCGAAGATCGGCGAAGACCAGTTGTTCTACTGCTTGAGCCGCGGCGTCTCCGAAGAGGACGCGGTGAACATGATCGTCAGCGGCTTCTGCAAGGCCGTGTTCAAAGAGCTGCCGATGGAATTCGCGGTGGAGGCGCAGAACCTGCTCGCGGTGAGCCTCGAAGGCTCGGTCGGCTGAGCACGCCGCAGCGACGATCGAAGACGATGACGAAGATGACGGGACCGACATGCTGAAAATCGAAAACTTGCACGTACGCGTCGGGGAGAAGCAGGTGCTGAAGGGCATCGACCTCGAGGTCGCCCCCGGCGAGGTGCACGCGATCATGGGCCCCAATGGCTCGGGCAAGAGCACGCTCGTGCAAGTGCTCGCCGGCCGCGAAGGCTACGAGGTGACCGCCGGCAGCGTCACTTATCTGGGCCGCGATCTGCTCGCGCTGCCGCCCGAGGAACGGGCGCGCGAGGGAGTGTTCCTCGCGTTCCAGTATCCCGTCGAGATCCCGGGCGTGAACAACGTGTATCTGCTCAAGGCCGGGCTCAACGCCATCCGCAAGCATCGCGGCGAGCCCGAGCTCGACGCGTTCGAGTTCCTGGCGCTCGTGCGCGAGAAGATGAAGCTCATGCGCATGGACGAGAGCTTCCTCAATCGCGGCGTGAACGAGGGCTTCTCGGGCGGCGAGAAGAAGCGCAACGAGATCCTGCAGATGAGCGTGCTCGAGCCGAAGCTGGCGCTCCTCGATGAGACCGACTCCGGGCTCGACATCGATGCGCTGCGCATCGTCGCCGATGGCGTGAACGCCTTGCGCAACCCCGAGCGCTCGATCGTGATGGTCACGCACTATCAACGGCTGCTCGACTACGTCGAGCCCGACCGGGTGCACGTGCTCTCGGGCGGGCGCATCGTCAAGAGCGGCGACAAGTCGCTCGCGCTAGAGCTCGAGAAGCGCGGCTATGACTGGGTCCGTCAGGAAGAGGCTGCGGCATGAGCGCGGTCACCCTCAAGCAGGCGAGCTCGCCGCTCGAGCGCTATCGCGCCGAGTTCGAGGCCCGTCGCCGCCCGGACGACGCGTTGAGCGCGCTCCGGCGCGCGGCGCTCGAGAAGTTTCTTGCGCGGGGCCTGCCCGGCCCGCGCGATGAGGACTGGAAGTACACGAGCCTGCGACGGTTCGAATCGCGCGAGTTCGCGCTGGCCGATGCAAGCTCGCTCGCGCTCGAGGCGGGACAGAGCCAGTGGATTCAGAGCGCGGGCACGCGCGTAGTGCTGGTCAACGGGCATGCGATGCCGACACTCGCCAGCCAGGCCGCGCAGCCGCCCGGCATGACGTTGCTCACGCTCGCGCAGTGGGCCGGGCACGATCCTTCGCAGGTCGCGGAATTTCTCGCCAAGTGGGCCGGTGAGCAGGCTTCGCCGTTCGAGCAGCTCAATCTGGCGTTCTTCGAAGACGGCGTGGTTCTCGAGCTGGCGGCGGATGCACGCCCCGACGAGCCGCTGTACGTCGTGCATCAATGGAATCAGGCGGGGCAGCAGCGCATGAGCCATCCTCGCTTGATCGTGCGGGCCGGCCCGAACAGCCGCTGCACGATCATCGAGCATTATCTCGGGCCCGCTGACATCGAATCCTTCACGAACGCCGTGACTACGGTGGAACTGGCTGACGGAGCCTCCGTGCAGCACTACCGCATCCAGCAGGAGTCGACCCGGAGCTTTCACATCGGCCATGTCGGTGTCTCGCTCGAGCGCGACAGCCGCTACTCGCTTCATGACATCGCCCTGGGCGCGGGGCTCGCGCGTGTGGGCATCTCCACCCGCCTGGCCGGATCGGGCTCGCACGTGTCGCTGCAGGGCCTGCTCGCCCCTGCCGGCACACAACACCTCGATTCGCATACGAGGATCGATCACCTCGTGCCGCACACGACGAGCAATGAGGCTTATCGCGGCATCGCGAGCGATCGGGGGCGCGGCGTCTTCAATGGCAAAGTGATCGTGCATCCGCATGCGCAGAAGACCGACGCGCGTCAGTCGAGCCGCAACCTCCTGCTCTCCCCCGGCGCCGAGATCGACGCCAAGCCGGAGCTCGAGATTTATGCCGACGACGTGAAGTGCAGCCATGGCGCCACGACGGGCCAACTGGACGCGAACGCCCTCTTCTATCTGCGCTCCCGCGGTCTGTCCGAAAGCGAGGCCCGCAAGGCGCTGATCCATGCGTTCGCCGAGTCCATCCTCGCGACCATCGAGCTTGATGCAGTCCGCTCGCACCTCGATCGACTGCTGGAGACGCGCTACGGAAGCGCAACGGAGGCCGCAAGATGAGTGTCGCAGCAGTCGCGCCCCGCAGCTCGTTCGACATCGAGCGCATCCGGGGCGACTTCCCCATCCTGCACCAGTCGGTCAACGGCAAGCCGCTCGTGTATCTGGACAATGCGGCTTCGAGCCAGCGCCCGCGCGCAGTGATCGACGCGATCAGCCGCTATTACGAGCATGATCATGCGAACGTGCATCGCGGCGTGCATACGCTGAGTCAGCGAGCGACCGATGCGTACGAAGGCGCGCGCGAGACGGTGCGCGAGTTCATCAACGCCCGGGAGAGCAAAGAGATCGTGTTCGTTCGCGGCACGACGGAGGCGGTCAATCTGGTTGCGCAGAGCTTTGCGCGCCCGCGCTTCAAGCCCGGAGACGAGATCCTGATCTCGGCGCTCGAGCATCACGCCAACATCGTGCCTTGGCAGCTCGTCTGTGAGCAGACCGGCGCGACCTTGAAAGTGATTCCGATCGATACGACGGGAGAAGTCGATTTCGCCGCGTTCGAGCGCCTGATCGGCGAGCGCACCAAGCTGCTTGCTCTCGCACACGTGTCGAACGCGCTCGGAACGGTGGTCCCTGTCGAGAAATTCATTGCTCGCGCCCGCCAGTTGAACGTTCCCGTTCTGCTGGACGGCGCCCAGGCGGTGCCGCACGGGTCAGTGGACGTACAAGCGCTCGGCTGCGACTTCTACTGCTTCTCGGCGCACAAGATGTGCGGTCCGACCGGGTTCGGCGTGCTCTACGGCCGCAAGGAGCGGCTCGAGGAGATGCCGCCCTGGCAGGGCGGCGGTGACATGATTCTCTCGGTCACGTTCGAAAAGACGACGTACAACCAGCTTCCCTGGAAATTCGAGGCGGGGACGCCGCACATCGCCGGCGCAATCGGGCTGGCGGCCGCAATCCGCTATCTGCGTTCGATCGGCATGGATCGCATCGCGGCTTACGAGCAGGAGCTGCTCGCGTATGCCAGCGAGAGGCTCGGGCGGATTCCGGGACTGAAAATCATCGGCACCTCCCCGCACAAAGCGTCGGTCGTATCGTTCACGCTCGAAGGCATTCATCCGCACGATATAGGGACAGTGCTCGATACCGAGGGCGTCGCGATCCGCACCGGGCATCATTGCGCGATGCCGGTGATGGAGTTCTTCAAGGTGCCCGCGACCGCACGCGCCTCCTTCTCCTTCTACAACACCTTCGAGGAGATCGACCGGCTGGTGGCGGCCCTGCAGGAAGCGCGCAAGCTACTGAGCTGACCGACCATGGACCTCAAAGAGCTCTACCGCGACGTCATCGTCGATCACAACCGTCACCCCCGCAATTTCGGCAAGCTCGAGCCGGCCGATGCGAGCGCGGACGGACACAACCCGTTGTGCGGCGACAAGCTGACGCTGTACGTGAGCCTCGATGGCGAGCGCATTCGAGAGGCGAAGTTCGAAGGCAGCGGCTGCGCCATCTCGGTCGCTTCCGCATCGCTCCTCACCGAAGCGGTCAAAGGCCGCACCAAAAGCGAGGTGCGAGCGCTCTTCGAAGATGTGCACGCGCTCCTGACGCGCCAGGACGCCGAGATCGATCCGGCGCGGCTGGGCAAGCTCGCCGCGCTAGGCGGCGTGCGCGAGTTTCCGGCGCGCGTGAAGTGCGCGAGCCTTTGCTGGCACACGCTCAATGCGGCGCTCGAGCATGCGAGCGCTCCTGTTTCCACCGAATAATCGAGAGTTTCCGTGTATCGGCACGAACACGAGCCAGTCACCTTGCAGCGAGACGTCGAGGCCATCATGGTCCCGGCGGGGATCCCGGTGACTTTGCGCGAGGGCAAGACCGGCTTCATCACCCAGGCGCTGGGCGGCAGCTTCACGGTCTACCTGGAAGGCAACCTCTTCCGTATCGCCGGCAAGGATGCCGATGCGCTCGGCAAAGAGCCGGTGCTCGCGCCCGAGCTCCCGCCGAACGCCACTGACGAAGACGTCATGCAGCTGGTGTGGGAGCAGCTCAAGACCTGCTACGACCCGGAGATCCCGATCAACATCGTCGATCTGGGTCTCGTCTATTCGTGCGAGATCGCGCACGAGGAAGGCGGCGAGCGCATCGTGCAGATCCAGATGACGCTGACCGCTCCGGGTTGCGGCATGGGCGAGGTCCTCGTGCAGGATGTGAAGGACAAGGTGGAGATCATTCCCACGATCAAGCGCGCGGACGTCGAGCTGGTATTCGACCCGCCGTGGAACCACAGCATGATGTCGGAAGCCGCCCGGCTCCAGACTGGAATGATGTGAGCGCGTCGCGCTCGTTTCCGCTTCCTTCAAGCCTTTGTTCGGAGAATCGAGCCTCATGAGGTGGATTCGCGTCGGCCCCGCCTCCTCCATTCCTCCCGGCGACTATGCCCAGATCGAGGTGGACGGATCGATCGTCGCCGTGTTCAACGTGGCGGGCGAGTTCTACGCCATCGATGACCTCTGCACGCACGACGGCGGCGAGCTCGCCGGTGGCGCAGTGGAGGGAGACGTCGTCATATGCCCGCGCCACGGGGCGCGGTTCTGTTTGCGTACCGGCGAGGCATTGACACCGCCCGCGTACGAGCCGGTGCGCACTTACCCCACCCGCGTGGTGGACGGCTTCGTCGAGGTCGGGACCGACTCCTGAGACCGGAGGGCGCAGATCCGACTTGCCGGCTGCGAAAGTAGCGATGGACGTGCTGCGATTGACTGTGGTCCGACATGCCAGCGCGCTGGCGTCCCGGCCCGATCAGGAGGACCGGGATCGCCTCCTGGACACGAGAGGGCAGCAACAAGCCAGGGAAATGGCTCGGCGCCTCGCCGCTGCGCATGGACCGCCAGAACGCATCCTCTCGAGCCCGGCCCTGCGGGCGATCTCGACCGCGACACTGATGTGCGAAGAGCTGGGACTCAGCTCCGGGCAGATCCTGACCGATGAGCGGCTCTATCCGGGTTCGGCGACCCTCACGCTCGAAGTGATCCACGAGCTGGGCGAGAGCGCTTCGCATCTGATGGTCGTCGGCCACAATCCCGGCCTGAGCGAGCTCGCAGCGCGACTCTCGAGCGAGCCGAAGATCAGCAGCTTGCCGACGTGCGGCGTCTACACGCTCGAGTTCGCTGGAGTGGTGTGGAGCGAGATCGGCTGGGCGAGCGGCGTGAATCCGCGCCTGCACGTGCCCGGCCACGAGTGACTGGAGCGTCGCGCCGTTTTCCCTCGACGCGACGCTCGAGCGAGGATCAATCCGCGATCGTAAGGAGGCTCGCGTTCCCGCCGACAGCAGCCGTATTGATCGTGATCGTCTGCTCGGTCGCGAAGCGATGCAGGTAATGCGGTCCACCCGCTTTCGGACCGGTTCCCGACAAACCTCGTCCACCGAACGGTTGCACCCCGACGACCGCACCGATCATGTTTCGGTTTACGTACACGTTGCCGACGCGCATGCGCGAGGCGATGTAACGCGCAGTCGAATCCACTCGCGTGTGAATACCGAGCGTGAGCCCGTATCCGGTGGCGTTCACCGCCTCGATCACCTGATCGAGCCGATTGGCCTGGTAGCGGATAATGTGCACGACCGGGCCGAACACCTCGCGCGTAAGCTGCGAAAGTGCCTCGATCTCGACCGCGACCGGCGCGAAGAACACGCCGCGCTCGTGCTCCGACCCGAGCTTGCAGGCATGATGCCATTTGGCGCGCTCGGCGATCCGGGCCGCGTGCGTGCGCAGCACCTCGCGCGAGGACTGATCGATCACCGGACCGACGTCGGTGTCGAGGCGCATGGGATCGCCCATCTTGAGCTCGTCCATGTAGCCGGCCAGAAGCCTCATCACTCGCGGAGCGATCTCTTCCTGCACGAACAAGGCCCGCAACGCCGAGCAACGCTGGCCGGCGCTGTTGAACCCTGACTGCACGGCATCGAGCACGACCTGCTCGGGCAATGCCGAGCTGTCGACGATCATCGCGTTCTGACCGCCCGTCTCGGCGATGAGCACCGGAATCGGCCCGTCCCGGTTGGCGAGCGAGCGATGGATCGCTTTGGCCGTCTCCGTCGATCCAGTGAAGGCGACACCGGCGACGCGAGGATCGGCCACGATGCGCGCTCCCACCGATCCGTCACCAGGCAGCAGATGCAGCACCTCGGGCGGCACGCCCGCCTCGTGCAGCAACCGCACTGCGCGGGCCGCAATGAGCGGCGTTTGCTCGGCTGGCTTCGCGATCACCGAGTTGCCGGCCGCAAGCGCTGCTGCGATCTGGCCGGTGAAGATGGCGAGCGGGAAATTCCAGGGACTGATGCAAACGAATACGCCGCGACCGCGCAGCTTCAGCTCGTTGCTCTCGCCCGTCGGACCGGGCAGGCGCAACCCGTTGCCGAACTCGGCGCGCGCGCGGTCAGCGTAGTAGCGCAGAAAATCGATGGCCTCGCGAACTTCGGACAAGCTGTCCGCGATGGTTCGCCCGCCCTCGCGTGCGCAATACGCCATGAGCTCGGGCATACGCTCTTCGTACAAATCTGCCGCGCGCTCGAGGATCTCGGCACGCTCGCTCGCGGGAGTCGAGTCCCAGCCAGGCTGAGCCGCGTGCGCCGCCGTAAACGCCGCGTCGATAGCAGCTTCATCGGCATCGACCACCCAGCCCAGCACCGTGCCCGTATCGGCCGGATTGCGCACCTCGACCTGGCGGCCTTCGCGCTCCTTGCCCGAGACGATCGGGCTGGCCGACCAGGTGGACTGCGAGGCCGCACTCATTGCCTTGCGCAGCGGCTCATACTCGAACGGATCGGCCAGATTCACGCCGAGTGAGTTGAGGCGCGAAGAGCCATAAAGCATCCGCGGAAGCGGAATACGCGGGTGTCCTTTCTGCTTGAGCGCATCCACTTCGGCGACCGGATCGCGAACGATGTCCGCGATCGAGGTCTGCTCATCGACGATGCGGTTGACGAATGAAGTGTTGGCGCCGTTCTCGAGCAGCCGCCTCACCAGATACGGCAACAGATCCTCGTGCGAGCCCACAGGCGCGTACACGCGGCAAGCGACACCCTCCTTTTCCGGGCCGACGAGCTGGCCGTACAGCTCCTCGCCCATGCCGTGCAGCCGCTGGAACTCGAACTGTCGGCCGCGCTCGGCAGCCAGGTCGAGAATGGTCGCCACCGTGTGGGCATTGTGCGTGGCGAACTGCGGATAGATGTTTGCACTGGCGCTCAAGAGCTCGCGCGCGCACGCGATGTATGAGACGTCGGTATTGACCTTGCGCGTGAAGACTGGATAGCCGAGCAGCCCTCGCTCCTGCGCCCGCTTGATCTCAGTGTCCCAGTAAGCGCCCTTGACCAGCCTGACGTTGAGACGGCGTCCGGTGGAATCGGCCAGCTCGCGCAGCCACTTGATCACATCCAGCGCGCGCTTTTGATACGCCTGCACGGCGAGGCCGAAACCGTTCCAGCCCTCGAGCGCCGGGGAACGTGCGATGCGCTCGATCAGCTCGAGCGAAAGCTCGAGGCGTTCGGCCTCCTCAGCATCGACCGTCAGGGCGATCCCTCGATCGCGAGCAGCGACGGCCAGCTCGTGCAGGCGCGGCGTGAGCTCGGCGAGCACCCGGTCGCGCTGAGTGAACTCGTATCTCGGGAAGAGCGCCGAGAGCTTGACGGAAATGCTGGGCGCCGCCTCGATGGCGAGCCCCTCGCCCGCTTTGGACACGGCCGTGATCGCCTCGTGATAGGCCGCGAGATATCGGTCCGCATCCTCCCTGGTCAGGGCCGCCTCGCCCAGCATGTCGAACGAATAGCGGTAAGCGCGGTTCTCGCCGCTCATCGAGCGCTCGAGCGCCTCGTCGATCGTGCGGCCCATGACGAACTGGTGCCCCATGATGCGCATGGCCTGCCGGAAGGCCGCCCTGAGCAGCGGCTCGCCGATTCGTCCGGCGATGCGCGCGAGCACACCCCGCGGATCCTTCATGTCGGCATCGCTTGGCCGCACGATGCGGCCGGTGAGCATCAGGCCCCACGTGGAAGCGTTCACGAACAGCGATTCCGCATCGTCCAGGTGCGAAGCCCAGTCGCCGGCCGCGATCTTGTCCGCGATCAGCTTGTCGGCCGTGGCGTCGTCCGGAATGCGCAGCAGCGCCTCCGCCAGGCACATGAGAATCACGCCTTCCTGCGAGGACAGGTCGTATTGACGCAGGAACGCATCGAGCCCGGTGCGTTTCGCCTGGCTGGCGCGTACGCCCTCGACCAGTGCTTGCGCGCGCGCCGTGATTCGCGCGCTCCTTTCGGGCGTAAGGCGCGCCCTGTCCGCCAGTGCGCGAACGATCTGCTCTTCATCCGCAAGGTAATGGCGATTGATTGCCTGAGCCACATGCCGATCGCTCGGCACAACGGACGGACGGGAATTCATTTGAGCTCGTATACCAGGTTGAGGGTCGTCAGGGTGTCTGTGTGGCGGAACCCCGGCGGCGGGTCGGTGTTGTACCGCACGGAGTAGCCGACAGCCAGCGCCAGCGCGTCGATGATTTTAACCTGCAAGCTGAGGTCGCTCTGGGAAAATGTGTTCGGCTCGGTC
>DASVCI010000012.1:0-2327 GCA_036381695.1 Steroidobacteraceae bacterium | reverse complement strand
CCGGCCGCGTACCCGTGCTCGGCGCCGAGTCGAGACGCCGCCGGGCGCTCAGGCGCAGGCGGATTGGGGCGAGTTCCCGAGGGTGCTGATCGATGGACGACATCAGCGGATGTCCTTGTTCGCTCTTAAGCTCTCGTTCTCGCGATATCCGGCGTTCGTCTGGTCCACGCGCGAAGATCAGCTGGCCTGGCACCGGGTACACAACGAGGCATTTCGGCGATTCGACGGCATTCCTGCCGTTGTTCGCATCGACAACCTCAAGACCGGGATGGCGAGGGGCGCAGGCCCCTGGGGCATCATCAACCGCCACTACCGCGCCTACGCTCGAGGTGTCGGCTTCCACATCGATCCTTGCCTGCCTCGGGAGCCGCAAGCAAAGGGCAAAGTGGAGCGCGTGATCCGCGACTTGCGTGGAAGCTTCTCGCCCTACGGCAGGCATTGGGAGTGCGTCGAGGAGCTCCAGCAAGCTACCGATGAGCACATCGCACGACTCATCCAGCGGCGATTGTCGCCGGCGACGGGACTCACGGTCGCCGAGAGCTTGCAGCTGGAACGAAGATACCTCGCGTCGTTACCGCCGCTACCCGAACCCTTCGATATCGCGGTGTCGCGCACCGTCGCGATCGACGCCACGGTCGGCTTCGAGCAGCGCCGCTACTCGGTCCCGTTTGCCTGGGTGGGCCGGCGAGTCGAGATACGCGGCGCGGCGGGGCGCGTGCAAATCCTCTGCGATCATCGAGTCATTGCAACGCATCCGCGTCATACCCCAGAGCGCATCCTGATCGACCCCGCGCACTACGACGGCCCTTCCACGGATAGAGTACTGGCTCCGCCGCCGTTGGGCCGCATGGGGCGCAAGCTTGCCGCGCTCCAAGCCCTGCCGCCGGAACGCCGGCCACTCGACCTCTATGCAGCGCTAGCGGAGGTGGCCCGATGAACCGTAAAGCTGCAGCCACCGTACCCACCGTGGATCTGGATGCGACGCGCACCCGCCTCGAACGACTCAACCTCGTCCATGCGGCCGAACAGCTCGAGGGTCTGATCAGCGACGCCGTTAAGCACGACATCGCCGCTCATCAGCTGATCGACCGACTGCTTGATGCCGAGCTCGATCGGCGCGAGGAGCGGCGGTTACAGACGTCCCTTCGGCTCTCGGGCCTCCCGACCGGACAAACGCTCGGCAACTTCGACTTCGCGTTCCAGCCCTCAGTCGAGCGCTCGCGCATCGATACACTGGCGACTTGCCAATGGATCCGCGAGAACCGCACCTTACTCATCCAAGGTCCGCCGGGAGTTGGAAAAACGCACCTCGCAGTGGCGCTCGCCATCAAAGCCATCGAGCACGGGTTCGGCGTCGTCTTCTATCGCCTCGATGAGCTGCTGTCCATGCTTCGCCGCGACGCGGACCTTTCGCCATCGCTCCTGCGGCGCAAGAAGTACATTAACACCGGTCTCCTCGTCTTGGACGAGGTTGGCTTCGAGCCGATGAGCCGACAGGACGCCTCGCTGTTCTTCCGTGTCGTCTCGCATCGCTACCAAAAGGGCGCGATCCTGATCACCACGAACAAGGGCATCGAAGCCTGGCCCGAGATCCTCGCTGGCGACGAGGTCCTCGCCACCGCGATCCTCGATCGACTGCTTCACCACAGCCACGTGCTCAACATCAAGGGACGATCGTATCGACTGCGCGATCTGGAATCGGCACTCGCCGCTGCCAACTCGCGGTGATCACAAATCTAGGTGTCGCCTAAGACGCGGCCAGGATAGTAACTTGCTGATTAATCGAAGAAGACCACGGCATGCAGGTGCGCAAGACTGGGTGTCGCCTTAGTGCGCAAGACTAGGTGTCGTTTGACAGGCGCCGACTGCCGCAGGCGCTGGAGCAGGTGGAGCCGTTGCAGGCGGGACGATGGCGGCCGAACGCGGCGCCAGTCCCGAAGAGATCGCCGAAGCGGCACTGACGACTGGTGCGACGATGGCGGGAGCTGAGGTCGCCGGGCACGGCATTGGTGCGCTCGCCGCGAAGGCCGTGGCGCCAGGATTGAGGATCTTCGATCCGCTCTCCGGTGCGCGACGTGCGCTCAACGAGTGGATGGCAACGGTACCCGGCTCGGTTCGCGAGGGTGTCGGTTCTCAAAATCTAGGGACCCCTTGAGGCGATTTTTCTCAGAATCATTCCCCCCTTTGTGGAGTGACCCCCTTGAGCTGGACAACGACGGCGCTCTGAAGTGACAGTACCCGGAGGTTGAGCCTACTCGGAGAAGAAGAAGTGGCTCGGTACCGTACATACAGCATCGACTTCAAGCGTCAGGTCGTCCAGGAGTACT
>DASVCI010000011.1:0-23970 GCA_036381695.1 Steroidobacteraceae bacterium | reverse complement strand
GATGCTGCTCACCGACCACTACTTCGGCACCACGTTCTTCGAGGCGGCGGGCGGCGGCGACCCGGTGATGTACCAGCACATCTTCTGGTTCTTCGGGCATCCCGAGGTCTACATCATGATCCTGCCGGCGTTCGGCATCATTTCGGAGATCATCCCGACCTTCGCGCGCAAGCCGCTCTTCGGCTATGACTCGATGGTGTACGCGATCGCCTCGATCGCGTTCCTGTCGTTCATCGTCTGGGCGCACCACATGTTCACGGTCGGCATGCCGCTCGCCGGGCAGATGTTCTTCATGCTCGCGACCATGCTGATCGCGGTGCCGACCGGGGTGAAGGTGTTCAACTGGACGGCCACGATGTTCAAGGGGTCGCTGTCGTTCGAGCCCCCGATGCTGTTCGCGCTGTCGTTCCTGTTCCTGTTCACGATCGGCGGCTTCTCGGGCCTGATGCTCGCGATCGTGCCGGCGGACTTCCAGTACCACGACACGTATTTCGTGGTGGCGCACTTCCACTACGTGCTCGTGCCCGGCGCAGTGTTCGCGCTGATGGCGGCCGTGTATTACTGGCTGCCGAAGTGGACCGGCCACATGTACAACCAGAAGCTCGCCAAGCTGCACTTCTGGCTGTCGACGATCTTCGTCAACGTGCTGTTCTTCCCGCAGCACTTCCTGGGCCTCGCGGGCATGCCGCGACGCATTCCGGACTACTCGACGCAGTTCGCCGACTGGAACATGGTGTCCTCGATCGGCGCCTTCGGCTTCGGTCTGTCGCAGCTCCTGTTCGCCTACATCGTGTTCAGCACGATTCGTAGCGGCGCCAAAGCGACCGACAAGGTGTGGGACGACGGCCGGCCGCGCGGTCTCGAGTGGACGCTGAGCTCGCCGCCTCCGTACCACAGCTTCGAAGTCGCGCCTGAGGTGAAGTAAGCGCCCCGAGCTCAAACACCATGCTCGACGTGAGCCCAGTGCAGCAACACGAGGAAGAAGCCGAACGCCGACGTAAGATACGGCGTTCGGCCTTGTGGCTCGCGCTGCTCGCGGCTGCGTTCTACTTCGGCTTCATTGCTGTGAGCATCCTTCGGGGAAGCTGAGTGGACGCCAACCGGGCCAATCGCAAGCTCACGCGGCAGTTGCTGCTCTTCGCAGCGGGCAGCTTCGCGTTCGGCTTCGCGCTCGTGCCGCTCTACGACGTGATCTGTGACGTCACGGGCTATGGCAATCGCGAGCGGCTACGCAGCGCCGCCGAGGTGACCGAGACGCCAGACATCAACCGCACGGTGACGATCGAATTCATTTCGACCGCACCGACATTCGGAGCGTGGGAGTTTCGACCCGAGACGAGCAGCATCGAAGTGCACCCGGGGCGGCTGTACGAAGCGAAGTTCGTAGCGCGCAACTTGCGCGAGCAGGCCGTGACGGCGCAAGCCATTCCGAGCGTCGCGCCGCTGCAGGCCACGCAGTACTTCCACAAGACCGAGTGCTTCTGCTTCACGCCGCAGCCGTTCGGCGCGCTCGAGGAGCGCGAGCTGTCGGTGCGCTTCATCGTGGATCCCGCGCTGCCGGCCAACATCGACCGGCTGACGCTCGGCTACGCGATGTATGACGCAAAGGGGAGCGGATGACTGACGTGACCCGGCTGCGCAGTCGCCGGGACGCCGACGAGACCAATCGCCGCTTGCATCGATAACTTGGGAACTTTCATGGCACACGCACAAACGACACCAGCGCCCTCTGAGAAGTATTACGTGCCGCACAGCAGCCCGTGGCCGATCGTAGGGGCGGCGGCAATGTTTACCACCGTGGGCGGCGCGGCCATGTGGATCAATGGCGCCAACGCCGGCCCCTGGGCTTTCATCTTCGGCCTCGCCCTGCTCGCGACCATGTTCATCGGCTGGTTCGGCGCGGTGATCCGCGAGAGCGAGGGCCGGCTCTACAACGAGGCGGTGGACCGCTCGTTCCGCATGGGAATGATGTGGTTCATCTTCTCCGAGGTCATGTTCTTCGCAGCGTTCTTCGGCGCGCTGCTTTATGCACGGCAGTTTTCAGTGCCGTGGCTCGGCGGCGAAGGCACGAAGCTCATGACCAAGATCCTGCGCGGCGATGAGTTCGAAGCGGCCTGGCCGACCAATGGCCCGGCGAACATCGGCGGCGACTTCCGCGTCATTCCGGCGTGGGGACTGCCGGCGCTCAATACGGCCATCCTGCTTACCTCGGGCCTCACGATCACGATCGCTCACCACGCGCTCAAGGCCGGTAAGCGCATCAGGCTGAACGTGTCCCTGCTCCTGACCGTGCTGCTCGGATTCACCTTCGTCTACCTGCAGGCCACCGAGTACATCGAGGCCTATCACGAATACAACCTGAAGCTCTCGACCGGCATCTACGGCTCGACCTTCTTCATGTTGACCGGTTTCCACGGCTTTCACGTGACGGTGGGCGCCCTCATGCTGACGGTCGTGTGGTTCCGGTGTCTGAAAGGGCACTTCACGCCCACGCACCACTTCGCGTTCGAAGGCGCGGCGTGGTACTGGCACTTTGTCGACGTCGTGTGGCTCGGGCTCTTCATCTTCGTCTACTGGCTGTAAAGACACGCCACGAGAGCAACCCACGAAATCGCGCGGCCTGGCTGGGCGGTTTCGTGGGGGCCCGGCTCGACGCGACCCCGAGTCGCGGAAGCTTCAATGTCCATCATCAAGGCCCTGATCGTCGCCTGCCTCGTGGCCATCGTCGTGAGCCTGGGGTCTGCGCTGTTCCATCTCGTCCACGACAAGGGCGAATCCAAGAAGATGGCGCGGGCGCTGACGGTCCGAGTCGCGCTGTCCGTAGCCTTGTTCGTGCTGCTGTTCATAGCCTGGTCGCTCGGGCTGATTCAGCCGCACGGCATCGAGTGAGCGCCGCTCCTCACTGGGGTGCGCTGCAGGCTTCGCGGAAAATCGCCGCGCGAACACGACAATTTCCGCCTGTCTCAGGAGATTTCGCCGAGCGTTTCTCCGGAGCCGATGGCGCGCGCACTCATGCGTATTGCTGATCACCGCTTCGCACCCACCCTGTTCGCGACGGCGCTGACGCTAGTAGCGGTGGCGTTATTCGCGCGGCTCGGCGTGTGGCAGTTGGATCGCGCCGGCGAGAAGGAAAAGTTGCAGACTCAGTACGCGCGTGGGCAGGCGAGCGTCGTGGAGCTCACGGCCTCCAATGCCAAATCGCTTTCCCGTTACCAGCGGGTCACAGCGCGCGGGAGATATGACTCCGCTCGTCAGATCCTGCTCGATAACATGCCGTCGGCCATGGGACAGCCGGGCTACCGCGTGGTCACGCCCTTCGAGCTGGACTCCGGCGGAGTGATCCTGGTCGATCGAGGTTGGCTGCCGATGGGGCCCTCGCGCGCGCAAATTCCCGACATCGAGGTAGGAACCGAATCGCGCACGATTTCCGGACGGCTCGACCTTCTTCCGCGGCCCGGCGTGCGCCTCGGGCCGGCCGCAGGCGCAGAGGCAAAAAACTGGCCCCGTGTGATGAGTTTTCCGGAGCAGGCGACGATCGAACGCGCGCTCGGGCGGGAGCTCCTCCCGGGCCTGATCCTGCTCGACGCCGATCAACCGGACGGCTACGAGCGGGTCTGGCAGGCGCGCGCCGACTTCGGGCCGGAGCGGCACATCGGCTATGCCGTGCAATGGTTTGCGTTCGCGCTCGCGGCTGTCGTGATTTACGTGTTGCTGGGATTCAAACGCGGAAAGGAGCTGGATGAGCGTTCAAGGTGAGGGTGAGCGCGCTTCGTCGCGCCGGCAAATATGGGTGCTGGTGGCGATGTTCTTTGTGCCGCTGGCGCTCGCGTTCTTTCTGTATTACGGCCTCGACGGCTGGCGCCCGCCGGGCAGCACGAACTACGGCACTCTGATCGATCCGGCGCGCCCGCTCCCCGACGTGACTCTGCCGAAGGTGAAAGGCGGGACGTTCGCGCGCAAGGACTGGGAAGGCAAGTGGACCGTTGTGTACATCGGCGATGGCGCCTGTGATGCGCGCTGCCGGGAAGCGCTCACGCTGATCAGGCAGACGCGGCTCGCCTTGGGCGATGACATGCCACGCGTGCAGCGGGCGTTCCTCGTGACGGGAAACTGCTGCGATCACGCCTATCTCGAGACGGAACATGCCGGCTTGATCACGTTGTCGGTCGAAGGCCGGGCGGGCGAGGAGCTGCTGGCGGTCTTCCCCCAGGATGCGCCCGTGCGGGAGGCGGGGCGCATCTATATCGTCGACCCGCTCGGCAACCTCATGATGAGCTACGACCCGGGGGCGCCCGACAAAGGGCTCCTCGAGGACCTCGAGCGCCTGCTCAAGCTCTCCCACATCGGCTGAAGCGGCGGGCGCCCGCCGCCCGATCCGCATCATGAAAAAGGCCGGCTCGCCTCGAGGGCGCGCCGGGGATCTCGGAATACCGAGACGGCTTGCCGCGCCCGGCATTCTCTTCCAAAGGCAAAAATCGTGTGAGAAACTCGGGCCGATTCGAGCCTTCCGCTCGATGCCGGATCAATGACGACGACGATGAGGTAGCGCCTTGTAACCGTTGATGTCCATCGCTCGGGGGGATGCTCATGAAATGCATCTACTTTCTCGCTCCCACGCTTTCCAGCACCCAGCAAGTCGCCGAAGACCTGCACCGGGTGGGCGTCGAAGATTTCTACTTGCACGTCATCAGCAAGGACGAATCGGGGCTGAAAAAGCAGCACATCCACTCGAGCAACTACTTCGAAACCCTCGATGTAGTGCGTGATGGATTCATAGGCGCGGCGCTCGGCTTCATCGCAGGCCTCATCGGCGTCGCGCTCTTCATGTACTTCAAGCCGCTGGGTCCCAACGTTCACGTCCCCGCCTTCGTCTACGTGATCCTGGTCGGCGTCGCAACGCTGTTCGGCGCGTGGGAAGGAGGCCTTGCGGGGATCGGCGCCGAGAACAAGAAGCTCGAGAAGTTCCACGACGACATCGAGGCCGGCAAGTACCTGATCCTCGTCTACGTCCGCAAGCACATGGAGGACACCGTGCTCAAGATGATGAAGGAGCGTCATCCGGACGCCGAGCTCGTCGGCATCGACAGGCATTTCATCAACCCGTTCAGCAAGGTAACCCCGGTCCGTGAGACGCCAGGCGAGTTGAGAAAGGCATAACAACAGCGCGCCAGCCGTAGCGAACGCTCGTCAGAAGCGAATCGAGGCAAGGGGGAGGCTCGCGATATGCACTTGGCCTGGGTCCTGATCCTGCTGGTCGTCGGCACGGTTCTGTTTCACTTCCTGAGCCCCTGGTGGTTCACCCCAATCGCCTCGAACTGGAGCATGGTCGATGAGACCGTGAACGTCACGTTCTGGGTGACGGGCATCGTCTTCGTCGCGGTGAATCTCTTCCTCGCGTACGCGGTGATCCGCTACCGCCACCGCAAAGGGCAGCAGGCGCATTACGAGCCTGAGAACAAGAAACTCGAGTGGTGGCTCACGATCATCACCTCCGTCGGCATCGCAGCGATGCTCGCGCCAGGGCTGGCGGTGTGGGCGAAGTTCGTCACCGTGCCTGACGAAGCGCGCGTCGTCGAAGTGCTCGGCCAGCAGTGGAGCTGGATGTATCGCTTCCCCGGCGAAGACGGGCAGCTCGGCGCCTCCGACAATCGCCTCGTGTCCGCGGAAAATCCGTTCGGGCTGAATCCGGATGATCCGCGGGGCGCCGACGATCTGCTGGTGCAGAGCCCTGAAGTTCACATTCCTCTCGGCGAGCCCGTGAAGATCGTGCTGCGCTCCAGGGACGTCAATCACCAGTTCGCCGTGCCGCAGTTCCGCGTGAAGATGGACACGGTGCCCGGCATGGTCACGTACTTCTGGCTGACACCGAGCCGCACAGGGGAGTTCGACGTGTTGTGCGAGCAACTATGCGGGCTCGCGCACTTCGCGATGCGGGGCCGCGTGGTCGTCGAGGAGCCCGAGCAGTTCCAGTCCTGGCTGGCGGGGTTGCCGACGTACGCACAATTCAGGGAGCAGTCGCGAGCCGTCGATGTGACGGCGGGTCAAGCGCTGTTCCAGGGAACGTGCGCTACCTGTCACGGCGCGAACGGCGAAGGCAACAAGGACCTGAACGCTCCGAAGCTGGCCGGTCAGGCGGACTGGTATCTCGCACGACAACTGCGGGCATTCAAAGACGGAGTGCGCGGGGCGCACGAGAAAGACGTTTACGGCAAACAGATGATCCCGTTCGCCTCGATGCTCCAGGACGAGGCGAGCGTGCGTAATGTCGTCGCCTACATCGCAACCCTCCCTGATACCCGACCACCGGCCAGCGTGATGGGCAACCCCTCCCGCGGCAAAGAGTTGTACTCGAACTGCTCGGCGTGCCATGGCGCTCGCGGCCAGGGCAACTGGGCGACCAACGCGCCGCGGCTCGCGAACATGAGCGACTGGTACATGGCCCGTCAGCTCGAGCACTTCCGGGACGGCATACGCGGCACTCACCGGGGCGACTATCACGGCGCGCAGATGGCCTCGATGGCCGGCATCCTGCGCAACGAGCAGACGATCAATGATCTCATCGACTACATCCGCACCCTCTGACCGTCCGATGCCCGATCGCTGGCGGGTCGGCCGGGCCGCGCCGAGGAGGAGTTCCTGATGGCATACGTCGCAATCGCCGACCGCGACCACGAGCACGCTCTGCACGATCCGCAGACGTTCATCCGCAAGTACATCTGGAGCCAGGACCTCAAGGTCATCGCGATCCAGTACGCGCTGGTCGCCATCGCGATCGGGCTGGTCGCGCTCGTGATGTCGGTGCTGATGCGCCTGCAGCTCGGGTTCCCGGACACGTTCTCGCTGATCGTGCCGGAGAAGTACTACCAGTACATCACCATGCACGGAATGATCATGGTGATCTATCTGCTGACGGCGCTGTTCCTCGGCGGCTTCGGCAACTATCTCATCCCGCTCATGTGCGGCGCCCGCGACATGGTGTTTCCGTACATGAACATGTTGAGCTTCTGGTTCTACCTGCTCGCGGTGCTCGTGCTCGTGGCGAGCTTCTTCGTGCCGGACGGACCGACCGGCGCGGGCTGGACGCTCTACCCGCCGCAAGCCATCTTGCCGGGCACACCGGGCGCGGACTGGGGCATCCTCTGCATGCTCGCCTCGCTCGCGATTTTCATCGTTGCCTTCACGATGGGCGGGCTCAACTACGTGACCACCATCCTGCAGGCGCGCTGCCGCGGTATGACGCTGATGCGGATGCCGTTGTCGATCTGGGGCATTTTCATGGCGACGGTGCTGGGCCTGCTCGCCTTCCCGGCGCTGTTCGTCTCGGCCGTGATGCTCGGGCTCGATCAGCTCGCCGGCACCAGTTTCTTCATGCCCGCGATCGCCTCGCTCGGCGAGGAGACGCCCTACAGCGGTGGGAGCCCGCTCCTCTTCCAGCACTTGTTCTGGTTCTTCGGTCATCCGGAGGTGTACATCGTCGCGCTGCCGGCCTTCGGCATCGTCTCGGACCTCTTGAGCACGCATGCCCGCCGCAACATCTTCGGCTATCGCATGATGGTGTGGGCGATCCTCGCGATCGGGTGCCTGAGCTTCGTCGTGTGGGCCCACCACATGTACATCAGCGGCATGAATCCGTACTTCGGATTCTTCTTCGCCACGACGACGCTCATCATCGCCGTCCCCACCGCGATCAAGGTCTACAACTGGGTGCTGACGCTGTGGCGCGGCGATATCCATCTCACCGTGCCGATGCTGTTCGCCATCGGCTTCATTTTCACGTTCGTAAACGGCGGGCTGACGGGGCTGTTCCTCGGCAACGTCACGGTCGACGTGCCGCTTTCGGGCACGTACTTCGTGGTCGCGCACTTCCACATGGTGATGGGCGTCTCGCCGATCCTGGTCGTGTTCGGCGCGATCTACCACTGGTACCCGAAGATCACCGGGCGGATGCTCAACGACACGCTCGGGCGCATCCACTTCTGGCTCACTTTCCTCGGCACGTACGCAATCTATCTGCCGATGCACTACCTCGGCATTCTCGGTGTGCCGCGGCGCTATTACGCATACAGCAACAGCATCGAATTCATTCCGCTTTCGGTTCATACCGTGAACAAGTGGATCACCATCTCGGCGCTGTTCGTCGCGGCCGTGCAGGCCGTCTTCCTGTTCAATCTCGTGTGGTCGTTGCGGCGCGGCCGGCCGGCGGGTCCCAATCCCTGGCGCGCGACGACGCTCGAATGGCAGACCCCCGATACTCCGCCCAAGCACGGCAACTGGGGCAAGGAGCTGCCGGTCGTCTATCGCTGGGCCTATGACTACAACGTGCCCGGCGCGGCCCAGGACTTCATTCCGCAGAACGTGCCTCCGCAAGCCGGCGCAGGCACGGGCACCGAGCCCACCGGGCTCCACGGAAGCAACTCGTGAATCTGACCGTCGCCTACATCGCGCTCGCCACCGGCGTGGTGGTGTGGTTCCTGATCGTCAGGAAGCTGACGGTGAAGTCATGGGAAACGCCGTCCGTCCCGGTTGCCGGCGACGAGGCCGGCGTGCAGCGCATGTCCGCCAAGCGCGTGGGGCTGTGGGTCTTTCTCGCGGTCGTTACTTCGCTGTTTGCGTTGTTCGTATCGGCGTATTACATGCGCATGGGCGGCCACGGGCATGGTGGTGCTATCACTGTGCACGACTGGGTCGCGCTGAAAGATCCGAACATTCTCTGGCTCAACACGCTGATACTCGTTGGCGGGAGCGTGGCGATGCAGGCCGCGCGCAGTGCCGCGAGCCGCGCCCAGCGTGAACGAGCTTGGAATGCCTTATTGCTTGGCGGCCTGGCGACGCTGGTGTTTCTGGCAGGGCAGTTCTACGCGTGGAACGAGATCCGCGCCTCTGACGCCTTCACGCCGCGCAATCCCGCCATTGCATTCTTCTACGTGCTGACGGCCGTTCATGGCTTGCATCTGCTCGGCGGACTGTACGTCTGGGGACGCACGCTCGTCAGAATGCGTCGGCCCGAGGTCGAGCTGATCGATGCGGGCCTGAGCATCGAGCTGTGCAGCGTCTATTGGCATTACTTGCTGCTGGTCTGGCTCGGTCTCTTCGTGGTGCTGCTGTCCACGTGAGGTCGAGTGACCGGCTATCGAGGGCGCGCCGATGAATCAATCCACCACGACCGCACTCCCGGGCGCCGCGCTGCCTGAGTCGCCCGAGGGGCTCAAAGGCGTGGTCGCCGACTGGTCCGCCGACAAGCAGGCCTTCCCCGTGCCCTGGGGCAAGGCCATGATGTGGATTTTCCTGCTGAGCGACACGTTCGTGTTCACGTGCTTCCTCACGTCGTACATGAACGTGCGCATCTCGACCACCGAGCCCTGGCCGAACCCAAGCGAAGTATTCGCGCTCGAGATCGCGGGCGCTCACGTCCCCCTGCTGCTGATCGCGATCATGACGATGGTGCTCATCACGAGCAGCGGCACCATGGCGATGGCGGTGAACTACGGTTACAGGCGCGACCGGGCGCGCACTTCGGCGCTGCTGCTCGCGACCGCGCTGCTCGGCCTCACCTTCGTCAGCATGCAGGCGTTCGAGTGGACGAAGCTCATCGTCGATGAAGGCGTGCGGCCGTGGGGCAACCCGATGGGCGCGGCGCAGTTCGGCTCGGCGTTCTTCATGATCACCGGATTCCACGGCCTGCACGTCTCTTGCGGAGTCATTTATCTCTCCGTGGTCGCGTGGCGGGTGTGGAGCGGCTTCTACGATCGCAAGGGCACGTACGAGACGGTGGAAGTCGCCGGGCTCTACTGGCACTTCGTCGATCTCGTGTGGGTGTTCATCTTCGCGTTCTTCTACTTGTGGTGAGCGCTCGGGCCCGAGAGGCCACGCGCGGGTCACATTCGGCAATCGAGGAGTCGAGATGGATCAGGCGGTCACGAGTCAAGCTGTGCACGCGCACGGACATGGCGAGGGCGGGCAACAGCACCCGATCAAGATCTATCTCCTGATCTGGCTGCTGCTGTTCGTCTTCAGCACGTTCTCCTACATGGTCGATTACTTCCAGCTCCAGGGGTACCTGCGCTGGACGCTGATCATCGTCTTCATGCTCCTCAAGGCCGGCTTCATCGTCGCCATCTTCATGCACATGGCGTGGGAGCGGCTCGCGCTCAAGCTGGCGATCCTCGTGCCGCCGCTTGCGCTGCTCATCCTGATCGCGCTCATGGCCATCGAGGGCGATTACACGTTCCTCACGAGGATGGCCAGTTTCGTGCGGTGACGCCTATGGCGCTGTTATCCATTTGTGCGGCCATCGTCACTGGCGTGTTCGGCGTCATGATCTATTCCATCGCCGCCTTTCGTGGCGCCGAATCGAGCCTGCCTCGACGCCGCAATGCATTGCTCGAAGTGCTTTGGGCGACCGTTCCCATCGTCATCATGGTGAGCACCGCGGCGCCGGCGGTCAGCCAGCTCCTCGATCCTGCCCCCCGCGATCGAGTGGCGCAGCCCACTCGTGCCCCGCTCATGAGCCCGGCGCCGGAACCGCTGGTCAGCCTCGATTGAGCTGCTCGCTCGCGAGCATCGGGTCGCACCCGATCGACCGCAACCCTTTTCTTGCCCGGCGCGGCCAGCTATAAGGCTGACCGCCATGAACCGCCTCAAGATCTTCCGGCGCCTGGCCCTCTCCGGCGCCGTGCTCGCCTTCATCGTCGTCGTGCTCGGTGCCTGGGTCCGCCTCAGCGCCGCCGGGCTCGGCTGCCCGGACTGGCCGGGCTGCTACGGCCACTTCAACGTCGAGGAGGCGGCCCGCAACGTCGACGCCATCAATCAGGCGTTCCCCCATCGGCCCTTCGAGTACCACAAGGCGCTCAAGGAGATGGTTCATCGCTACTTCGCTTCGGGGCTCGGGCTGGTGATCCTCGTGCTCGCCGGGCTTGCGCTCGCGAACAGGAAAGATCCCGAGCAGCCAGTCGCTCTGCCGCTCGCACTCGTCGTGCTCGTGATATTCCAGGGCTTGCTCGGGATGTGGACCGTCACGCTCTTGCTCAAGCCGCTCATCGTGGTCCTGCACTTGCTCGGGGGCCTGACGACGTTGTCCCTTCTCGCGTGGCTTGCCATCCGCTCGAAAGGATCCGCGTTGACGCCCGCAGACGAGGCGAAACATGCGACTTTGCGCAAGGTCGCTGTCGTCGGATTGGCGGCGCTGGCCGTCCAGATCGCCCTCGGCGGCTGGACCAGCAGCAATTACGCCGCGCTCGCCTGTCCTGATTTTCCGACGTGCCAGAACAGCTGGTGGCCGGAGATGGACGCGCGCGATGCGTTCGTTCTGTGGCGCGGGCTCGGCATCGACTACGAAGGAGGGGTGCTGGAGCATCCCGCCCGCGTCGCCATCCATTTCACGCATCGACTCGGGGCGGTCGTGGCGGCCATCGCGCTCGGTCTGTTGAGCGTGCTGGCGCTGAGGCTTGGTCGAACCAAAGCCGTCCGGGTCGGCGGCGCCCTGGTGGGCGCGGTCCTGCTCTGCCAGCTCGTCCTCGGGCCGCTGATGGTTGTCGAGGGCTTGCCGCTCTCGCTCGCGACGGCGCACAACGGCGTAGCGGCGCTTTTGCTGCTGGCCACGGTCCGGCTGCTGCGCCTCCTGCGGCCGCCTGCGCCCCGACCCGCGCCCGTCCCCGTTCAGTAAGGCCCGGCGAATTGCCGGGGTGAGTCGCGGAGGCAGCCTGTAGAATGGGCTGTTCCGTCCGGCTGTCAACCTCCGTCGTGCAATCCTCATCCATTCAGCAACACGCCACGTGGCGCGACTTCTACGAGCTGGGCAAGCCGCGCGTCGTCATGCTGATCATGTTCACGGCGATTGCCGGGATGTTTCTCGCCGCTCCCGGCCTTCCGCCGGCGAATGCGCTCCTGTTCGGTACATTGGGGATTGCGCTCGCCGCATCGGCCGCGGCAGCAGTCAACCATGTGCTCGACCGGAGATACGACGCGCAGATGGCGCGCACGCGCAATCGGCCGCTGCCGACGGGTCATGTGAGCGAACGGCAGGCGCTGACCTACGCCGCCATTCTGGCCACGCTGTCGATGCTGCTGCTCTGGGGGTGGGTGAATCCGCTCACGGCCGTCCTGACGTTCTGCTCGCTGATCGGCTACGCCATCGTCTACACGGTGTGGCTCAAGCACGCGACGCCCCAGAACATCGTCATCGGAGGCGCGGCGGGAGCGGCTCCACCCGTGCTCGGCTGGACGGCCGTCACTGGACAAGTCGATGCGCACGCGCTGCTCCTGTTCCTGATCATCTTCACGTGGACGCCGCCTCATTTCTGGGCGCTCGCGATCGCGCGACGTGATGAGTACGCCAAGGCGGGCATTCCGATGCTGCCTGTGGCGTACAGCAGCGACTTCACGAGGCTCCACATCCTCCTCTATACGATTCTTCTCGTCATCGTGACGCTCCTGCCGTATCTGACCGGCATGAGCGGCCTCATTTACCTGGCAGTCGCGCTCGTGCTCGGCGGGTTTTTCCTGTACCGCGCGCTCGAGCTGAAGATGCGACGGGACGAGCGGCTGCCGATGCGCACGTTCAGCTTCTCGATCACGTACCTGGCGCTGCTCTTCGCGGCGCTCCTCATCGATCACTACTTCCCGATCAGAGTGGGGGTCGGCGGGTAGGAGCGATGCCGTCTCACAGCCGCTCCCTCATTCCCTGGCTGTTGCTCGCGGTCGCCGTGCTCATCGTCTACGGCTCGCTCTATCCGTTCAATTTCAAGCCGGATGCCACCGAGGGCGGCGTGCTCGCAGCGCTGAGCCAACTCTCCTGGCAGCGCGCCGGGCGCGGCGATCGCATCGCGAACGTGCTGCTGTACCTGCCGCTCGGGTTCTGCCTGTTCCTGTGGCTCGAGACGAGACTCCGCCCTCGCGCGGCACTGATTGCCTCGATCGCGGCCGGGACGCTGTTGTCCCTGTGTATCGAAGTGGCGCAAGTCTTCGTCTCGATCCGCGTTCCAAGCCTCACCGACTTGACGCTGAACTCGTTCGGTACGGCGCTCGGCGTCATCTCCGGAATGGCCTGGGGAACGCTGAGCGCGCTCATGCATCTGCCGGCGCGTGCGGAAAAGCCCATGCGCGATCCTGGCGCGGCGCTGCTGATCGGCCTGTGGCTCGCCTGGCGGCTTTTCCCGCTCGTGCCGCAGCTCGATCTTTCGAAGCTCAAAGCTGCGTTGAGACCGCTGTTCGATCCCGAGATCGACCCGGTGGCGGTGTTCGTCTATCTCACGTGCTGGCTGGTGGTGAATCAGCTCGTCGCCGCGGTATTCAGCCGGCCCCGACGGCTGGAAGTGCTGTTGCTCGTGATTGCGTGCGTGCTCGTAGGCACATTGCTCATCGCGGGGCAAACCTTCGTGCCGGCCGAGTTGGTCGCGCTCCTTCTGCTGCTACCGCTGGTCGTTTTGATGCACAGGATGGCGGCCCGGCCGCGTCGAGCCGCGCTCGTGCTGGCTGTCGCTACGGTGTTGATCATCGACGGGCTCGCGCCTTTCGATTTCACTGCCGCGCGCACACCGTTCGATTTCTGGCCCTTCATGAAGTGGCTGGCGATGGGCGTGCCGACAGCGGTGCAGATGCTCGACTGGTCGGAGCTCGCCGGGAAGCTGTTCTTGTTCGGGGCCCTGATGTGGGCGCTCAAGGAATGGGGCGCCTCGATCCACTTCGCGCTGGTCTTCGTGACCTCGATGGTGCTCGCCATCGAACTCTTGCAGATGTGGCTGCCACACCAGAGCGCGGCGATAACGGATCCGGTGCTCGCGCTCGGCGTCGGCCTGACGTTACGATGGCTGTATCAGAACGCGCGCGTGCGAGCTTTCGCGCGGGAGCCTATCCTCCCACGCGGGCGCAACCAGTGAATTCCTTGTCGTTGAGCAGCGCCTTCGCGGAGTACGCGAAGAACTCGCCGGACATCGGATCGCGGCAGGCGTGCGCATCGATCATCAGATGCAGCTCGTGCTCGCCGGAGCGCGCGTGGTATCGCGCAGCGCCCTCGGCATTCTCCGTCTGCGGCGCGCCCAGCACAATCTCCTTCGGATCGTCCGGCTGCCGCCAGATCATCGCGTCCTGCCGCACTTCGACCAGCCAAAATGGCTCGCTGCCGCGCGCAGCCACGATGTAATCCGGCGCCGGCGCCTGACAGCCGCGGCCCTCGCTTTCCAGGCCTGCGTACAGCACTTCTTCCAGCAAGAACGTTCCTGCGTACGCCCGAGCTTCTTCGGGCACCCCGTTCTCGACCGGCGCACGCTCGCCGTATGCCTCGATGTACAACATCGTCGGACCGCTGTCCGCTTCCGCTGCGAAAGCCTGCGTGAGCACCCCGTCCGTCTGATCGAGGATCCACAGCTCATCTTTCTCGCCGCACGGCCGGAATGTCATGCGGTCATGCGCGAGCATGGCGATGCCTCGCTTGATCGAGAGGCTAGAGTCCGCAGCCGAGGGCTCCGTCGTCGTCGGCTCGGGCGAGGGCCTCGCGGGCACCGAGGGCTCTACAGCGGCGCTGTCACTGACGGATGCGGCGGGTTCAGGGGCCGGGCGCGAGCACGCAGCGAAAGCGAGCGTCACGGCGCAAACGATCGGCACCTGGCGCAAGGCACACATGCAGCCTCCCTTGGAGCTCGAAATGCAATGCGGGGCGCGGGCGAAGAATACCGCGCGCGGCGCCTGCGAAGCGAGGCCGATCCAGGGGAGCTTCCCTGCTAAAATGCGGGCCGTAATGGATATTTCCCCCATCGTCGGCAGCTTGAACGAGGCGCAGCGCGCCGCCGTCACCGCGCCCCTGGCGCCCACCCTGGTCCTGGCGGGCGCCGGGAGCGGCAAAACCCGCGTGCTGACGCATCGGGTCGCGTGGCTCGTGCAGGTCGAGAACGTCTCGCCGCACAGCATCCTCGCGGTCACATTTACGAACAAGGCTGCCGGCGAGATGCGTGGCCGCATCGAAGGGTTGCTCGAGGTCCCGAGCGCGCCGCTCTGGATCGGCACGTTTCACGGCATCGCGCACCGCTTGCTGCGCATGCATTGGCGCGAGGCCAACCTTCCCCAGGCCTTCCAGATCCTCGATGCCGAGGATCAGCTTCGCGCCATCCGAAAAGTGCTCAAGGCGATGAACCTCGACGAGGCACGCTGGGCGCCGAAAGAGATCATGTGGTTCATCAATGCGCGCAAAGACGAAGGCTTGCGCGCGCGCCAGCTCAAGGACGATGGGGATCCCACGCGCCGGCAGTTCATCCGCGTGTACGAGGCGTACCAGGAGCAATGCGATCGGGCCGGAGTCGTGGATTTCGCGGAGCTTCTGCTGCGCGCCTATGAGCTGTGGCGCGACAGGCCCGACGTGCTCGCGCACTACCGCTCCCGGTTCCGTCACGTGCTGATCGATGAGTTCCAGGACACGAACACGATCCAGTATTCGTGGCTCAAGCTTCTCGCCGGCACCGAAGGCATGCTGTTCGCGGTCGGCGATGATGACCAGTCCATCTATCGCTGGCGGGGTGCCCGCGTCGAGAACCTTCAGCAATTGCGCCGTGACTACCCGGGCGTGCAAATGTTCCGTCTGGAGCAGAACTACCGCTCTACGGGCAACATCCTCGATGCGGCCAACGCCCTCATCAGCCATAACTCGAGCCGGCTCGGCAAAAACCTCTGGACGAGCGGCGAGCGTGGCGAGCCGGTCAAGCTCTATGCCGCTTTCAACGAGCGCGACGAGGCCGATTTCGTCATCAACCGCATCCGCGAATGGATCGCGCACGGCGGGCGGCGCAGCGATTGCGCGATTCTCTACCGCTCGAACGCGCAATCACGCGCGTTCGAAGAAGCGCTGCTCGTGGCGCGCATTCCCTACCGCGTCTACGGCGGCCTGCGATTCTTCGAGCGGGCGGAGATCAAGGACGCGCTCGCGTACCTGCGCCTCGTCTTCACTCGCGACGACGACGTGTCGTTCGAGCGTGTAGTCAACCTGCCCGCGCGCGGCATCGGGGCAAAGACGCTCGACACCGTGCGCAACTACGCGCGCGCGAACGCTTGCTCGATGTGGCGCGCCGCCGGAGCGTGCATCCAGGAGCTGAGCGCCCGGGCCGCTCAGAGCCTGCATGCATTCATGGCGCTGATCGAGCAGCTCGATCGGGAAATCCGCCCGCTCCCGCTGCACGAGCAGGTCGATCACGTGATCAACGCCAGCGGGCTTCTCGCGCATTACAGCCAGGAGAAGGGCGATCGCGGCGAGGCCAGGGTCGAGAACCTGAACGAGCTCGTGAGTGCCGCGCGCGGCTTCGAGCCGCAGGACCCGGACATGCCTCCGCTTGCAGCTTTCCTTGCGCACGCGGTCCTCGAATCCGGCGAGGAGCAGGCTGACGCCGGCGAGGACAGCGTACAGATGATGACCCTGCACTCGGCGAAAGGGCTCGAGTTTCCGGTGGTGTTTCTGTGCGGGATGGAAGACGGCCTGTTTCCTCATACCCGCTCGATCACCGATCTCGAGGGGTTGGAGGAGGAGCGGCGGCTTTGCTATGTCGGCGCGACCCGCGCCATGAAGCAGCTCTATCTCACCTATGCCGAGCAACGCCGTCTGCATGGAGTCGACAGCTACGGCACGCCATCGAGATTCATACGCGAGATCCCTTCGGAGCTGATCGAGGAAGTGCGCCCGCGCATCCAGATCTCCCGTCCCGTCTACACTCCGGGCCGCGGCCTCGTGGAAGAAGAGCCCGCGGTGGGCGGGGTTCGGCTGGGTCAGCGCGTGCGTCACGGCAAGTTCGGGGAAGGTGTCGTTCTCGATCTGGAAGGCCAGGGGAGCCATGCTCGCGTGCAAGTGAACTTCGAGCGTCAGGGCACGAAATGGCTGATGCTCGCGTATGCGAATCTGGAGCCCATGTAACAAGAAACACGTCCTGACCAGTCGACGCTGGGCGGGCAAGGCACTACGGTGAAGATCATCATTCTCGGCGCCGGCCAGGTCGGCCGCACGGCTGCGCAGCACCTCGCGCGCGAGGAAGCGAACGAAGTCACGGTCGTCGACGTCCGGGACGAGCTCCTGCGCGACTTGCAGGATCGCATCGACATTCGAACCGTGGCCGGAAGCGGTACACAGCCAAGCATCCTCGAAGCGGCAGGAGCACGCGATGCGGACATCTTCATCGCGCTCACCAACAGCGATGAAGTGAACATGACGGCCTGCCAGATGGCCTGGAGCCTCTACAACAAGGAGGCCACGCGCATCGCGCGCATCCGCTCCGCCGAGTTCACGAAACATCGCAAGCTCTTCGAGGGCGAGGACCGGGCCTTCGCCGTCGACGTGCCGATCAGCCCGGAGCAGCTCGTCACCGATCACGTCGTGAGGCTGATCGAATACCCCGGGGCGCTGCAGGTGCTCGATTTCGCCGAGGGTCGCATCCGGCTCGTCGGCGTGCGGGCGTTCCAGGGCGGTGCGCTCGTCGGGCAGCAGTTGAAAGAGCTTTCGGCCCACATCAAGGGCCGGGATGCGCGCGTGGCCGCGATCTACCGGGGCGGGCAAAGCATCAAACCTCAGGGTGATACGGTCATCGAGCATGGCGACGAAGTGTTCTTCATCGCCGCGCGCGAGGACATCCGCCTGGTGATGAACGAGATGCAGAAGCTCGAGGATCCGGTGCGCCGCATCGTGATCGCAGGCGGCGGCAACATCGGGTTTCGACTGGCGAAGCGGCTCGAAGGCGAGCATCAATTGAAGCTCATCGAGCGCGATCCGCGCCGCGCCCGGCACGTCTCGGAGCGGCTCGCGAACACGATCGTGCTCAATGGCGATGCCGCCGATGAGGAGCTGCTCGTCGAGGAGAACATCGACAGCGCCGACGTGTTCATCGCTGTCACGAACGCCGAAGAAGCGAACATTCTCTCGGCGATGCTCGCCAAGCGGCTCGGCTGTCACAAGGTGATGGCGCTCATCAATCGGCCGGCGTACGCCGAGCTGGTCGAGAGCGGCACGATCGACGTCGCGCTGTCTCCGCAGCAGGTCACGATCGGCTCGCTGCTGGCGCATGTGCGCCGGGGTGATGTGGTGCGGGTGCACTCGTTAAGACGGGGAGCCGCCGAGGCCATGGAGCTCGTCGTGCACGGTGTGCAGGGAGAAGGGCGTGTCATCGGCAAGCGGATCGAGGACATCCCGTTGCCGGAAGGGACGAGCATAGCCGCGATCGCACGGGGCGAAGAGGTGCTCATCGCCCATCACGACACCGTGATTCATCGCGACGATCACGTGATCCTCTTCCTCACCGATCGACGGCAGATCGAGCCGGTCGAGCGTCTCTTCGACGTGCCGAGGAGAAGAGCGCGATGAGCCACGCCCGGGCGCGCTGAGAGCTCATGCACTGGCGCTCGATCTTCCGTCTGTGCGGCCTGCTGCTCATGCTGTTCAGCGTGAGCTTCGTGCCTTCGGCCGCGCTCTCCATCTGGTTCGACGACGGGCAGCTCGGCGTGTTCGCGTCCTCGTTCGCGATCACGCTCGCGGTCGGCCTCGTGCTTTGGTTGACGAACATGCGCCAGCAGGCCGAGTACACGGTCCGCGAGGGCTTTCTCATCGTCGCGCTCTTCTGGACGCTGGTCGGCTCAGCAGGCGCGCTGCCTTTCCTGCTCGGCGTGCACCTGGACTTCACCGATGCGTTGTTCGAGTCCGTGTCCGGGTTCACCACCACCGGGGCGACCGTCATCGTCGGCATCGAGCAGCTTCCCAAGTCGATCCTCTATCACCGCCAGCAGATCCAATGGCTGGGCGGCATGGGGTTCGTGGTGCTGGCTGTGGCGATCCTGCCTCTGCTCGGCGTCGGCGGCATGCAGCTCTACCGCGCCGAGATTTCCGGTGTCGTCAAGGAAGAGAAGATCACCCCGAGGATCGCGGAAACGGCGCGGGCCCTGTGGATCGTTTACGTCTCGCTGACTGCCGCGTGCGCGCTTTGTTACTGGCTCGCAGGCATGAGCGGATTCGACGCCGTCGCGCATGCGTTCGGCACCGTTTCGACCGGCGGCTACTCGAACTACGACGACAGCATCTGGCATTTCAAGAGCCCGCTGATCGAAGGCATCACGATCGTGTTCATGGTCGCCGGAGCGCTGAACTTCGCGCTGCATTTCCTCGCCTGGAAGCGCAAGAGCCTGCGTGCTTACGCGAGCGATCCCGAGGCGCGGGTGTTCTTCTCGATCCTCATCGCGTGCACGATCCTGGTAGCAGCCACCACCTACGGTGTCGGCACCTATTCCGATGCGCTGGATGCGATTCGCTATTCGCTCTTCTATGTCACTTCAGCGCTGACCAGCACCGGTTACGTGTCGATCGCCGATTTCCCGCTGTACGTCCCCCTGCTGCTCATCATTCTCGGCTTCATCGGCGGCTGCGCGGGCTCGACTTCGGGCGGCATGAAAGTGCTCCGGATCATGCTGCTCGCCAAGTTCGGCCAGCGCCAGTTGTTTCAACTTGCGCACCCGCGCGCGGTCATAGTGATCAAGATGGGCCAGCGCGCCGTCCCGGAGGACGTGGTCTACTCGATATGGGGCTTCTACGTGCTCTACGTGGTGACCACGCTCGTCCTGACGCTGGCGATGATGGCGACAGGGCTCAGCCTCGAAACGGCGTTCGGCGCGGTGGCGGCCACCATCAACGTGCTCGGCCCCGGGCTCGGCGATGTGGCGACGACGTTCACGTCCGTCGGGCCCGTGGCCAAATGGCTGGCCGTGCTCGCCATGCTGGTGGGACGGCTGGAGGTTTTTACAATCCTGATCCTCTTCATGCCGGCCTACTGGCGCCGCTGAGCGCGGCTTTCGGGGTTCTGCCGGGTTCCCGTCGGCGGCCGGCGCCGCCACAATTCGTCATGATTGCGCGCGCTCGTCCTTTTAGCATGAGCGGCCGGGACCGCGGCCGCTTCCACTCGATGAAAAGATTCCTCAAGCGTTTCAAGAAGCAACTCCTCTCGGGCGCCGTGATAGTCGTGGGGCTCGCGCTCATCGCGCTGCTCGCGTGGGTGGTGTACCTCGACCGCAAGATCACCGAGCAGTTCGAGGGCCGGCGCTGGACGCTGCCTGCGCAGGTCTATGCCCAGCCTCTCGAGCTCTACGTCGGACAGTCGCTGAGCGCCGACGATCTCGAGCGCGAGCTGAAGCGCCTCGGCTATCAGAGCGTGGCGCGCGCGAAAGACCCGGGGAGCTACAGCCGGCGCGGCAACCGCATCGAGTTCGTCAGCCGCCGCTTCCGTTTCTGGGATGCGCTGCAGGAGTCGGAGGCGATCACTGTCACGACGCGTGGCGACACGATCGAGCAATTGACCAACGCTCGCGGCGAGGACGTGCCGATCTACCGGCTCGATCCGCTGCTCATCGGCAGCATCTTCCCCATTCACGGCGAGGACAGGATCGTCGTCACGCCCGATGAGGTCTCTGCGCTCCTGCCGGCGGCGCTCAAGGTGGTCGAAGACAGGGACTTCGATACACACATCGGCGTCGACTTCAGCGCGATTCTGCGCGCCGCATGGGTAAATCTGCGTGCGGGCGCGATCGAGCAGGGCGGCTCGACGCTCACGCAGCAGCTCGTGAAGAGCTACTTCCTCGATAACCGCCGGACGTTCGGCCGCAAGATCGAGGAAGCGATCATGGCGATGCTCCTCGAGCTGCACTTCAGCAAGCAGGATTTGATGAACGCGTACATCAACGAGATCTATCTCGGCCAGGACGGCCGGCGCGGCATCCACGGCTTCGGTCTCGCGAGCCAGTTCTATTTTGGCAAACCGCTGGCCGAGCTGCAGCTGCATGAAGTGGCGTTGCTCGTTGGAATCGTGCGCGGCCCTTCCTATTACGACCCGCGCCGTCATCCGGACAGGGCGCGCGACCGTCGCAATCTGGTGTTGGGCTTGATGGCGAAGTACGGAGTCATCGACGAGCGCGCTGCAAAAGAAGCTGCAGCGCGGCCGCTCGGGCTGGCCATCGGGCGTCCTGACGCCGGTGGCTACTATCCGGCCTTCCTCGACCTCGTACGCCGCACGCTTCGGCGTGATTATCGCGACGAGGATCTGACCGAAGCGGGGCTCAGGATTTTCTCGACGCTCGATCCTCAGGTGCAGGCCACGGCCGAGAAAGTGCTGAGCGAGCAGCTCGAGCGACTCGACAAGACGCGCAAGCAGAAGAACAAGAAGCTGGAAGGCGTCGTCGTGGTCACGACACCGCAGAACGGTGAGGTCATCGCAGTCGTCGGCGGCAGAGAAGCGAGCTTCGACGGCTTCAATCGCGCGCTCGATGCGCGCCGCTCGATCGGCTCGTTGGTCAAACCGGTGATCTATCTCGCGGCGATCGAAAGCGGGCGCTTCCACGCCGCATCGATCGTCGACGACGCGCCGATCTCGATCAAGCTCTCGAACGGCAAGGTCTGGGAGCCGCAGAACATTTCGGAGCAGTTCTACGGGCCGGTGCCGCTCGTACGCGCGCTTTCGCAGTCGCTCAATCTCGCCACGGTCCACCTGGGCGTTCAAGTCGGGCTGCCGGAGGTGACGAAAGAGTTCGTCGAGCTCGGGCTGGATCGAGCTCCGCCACAGTTGCCCTCCGTGCTGCTCGGCGCAATCGACGTAGCTCCGATCGAAGTCGCTCAGCTCTACAACGCGCTGGCGAACGGCGGTTTCCGCACGCCGCTTCGCGCCGTTCGCGCAGTAGTTGACGCAGAGGGCAAGCCACTCAAATCGTTCGCCCTGGAAGTCACGCCGGTCGCGAGCCCGAGCGCCGTCTATCAGGTGAACCGCATGCTGGTCGAAGTGATGGAGCGCGGCTCGGGCGCCGGGGCACGCGCCTATCTGCCACGCGACCTAGTCGTGGCGGGCAAGACGGGCACTTCCTCGGATTATCGCGATAGCTGGTTCGCCGGCTTTTCCGGCAGTCACCTCGCTGTCGTCTGGATCGGCTACGACGATGACTCGCCCACTGGGCTCACCGGCTCCTCCGGATCGCTGACCGTCTGGGCGCGATTGATGGCGACGCTCGGAACTACATCTTGGAGCGCGCCGTTGCCGGAAGGGCTCGAAGAGGTGTGGATCGACTACCCGACCGGCCTCGCGGCGCGGCCGGGATGCACCGAGGACGTGATTTCAGTCGCAGTGCCGCAGGACACTCAGCTCCCCGCTTTCCCGGGCTGCGAAGTGAGCGTCTTCGGAGAGATTGGCGAGCGCGCCCGGGAGTGGTGGCGCAGAATCGTTCGATGAGCGATGCCTGAGGTTCGTGTGAAGTCTGCTTCAGTTGTGATGCTTCTGGCGCTGGTGGCAGCGGGCTGTGCAGCGCCGCCGCCTCAGCGACAACCGCCTCCGCGGCCGACGACGCCCCCCACTCAGGAAGAGCCTGTGCAGACGCGGCCGGGAGAACCGCCGACGACCGTCGAAGAGCCCGAGCCGCTACCGCCAGTTGTTCGCGAGCCGACGTTGAGCCCTGCATCGAAGGCGCTCGTGGGGCAGGCTCAGACACAGCTTGCGACTGGCAACTACGCAGTGGCGGCCGCTTCCATCGAGCGGGCGCTGCGCATCGAGCCCGGCAACCCGCTGCTCTGGATCGAGCTCGGCAAAGTCCGCCAGGCCGAGGGCAACTACGTGCAGGCCGAAAACATGGCTCGCAAAGCCGTTTCGATGGCCGTGAACGCCCCGCGCGCCCAGGCCGAGGCCTGGCGGCTGATCGCCGAGTCCTATCGCGCGCGCGGCCGGAATGTTGAAGCGCAGGAAGCCACCGCTCGGGCGGAGGGTTTGGTACCTCGCTGAGCGGTACGGTCGGCCTGATACCGATCGCTCGCGACCACTTCAGTCTTTACCGTGCCCATGGAGCCGGGCAGGGATCCCACATAGCCGTGATCTTGGCCAGCTCTGGTCCGGGGCTCTCGCCACTTCGTGTGAATTTAAGGGAAAGCCAATCGGCAGGGCACCGGAGGAGCGCTTCTTGAGCTCGATGTGGCGACGAGTAGCGAACTTAGCGGCCCAGTTCGCTTGTTGGTGGAACTCAATTGGACGCTGGCGCCGATCTCGCACCCACGGCCGGTGGCGCCGTTGAAGTTCACCCGCCAGTGCGAATCGCGCCGGCCGGGCCCAGGTGCTGCAGCGGATCCGCCGTGCCGGGCGCGACGTGCGCCGGAACGGCGATATGATCGGCCATGCGCTCGATCCGGGTGACCGGCTGCACCCGCGCCGGGCGGCGCGGTGGCAGCGCCGCCAGCTTCAACGAGTCATGCACGTAGGCGTAGCCGACCAACATTTTTTACTCTGCCCGAGATTTTTTTCATTTTAGGGTATTGTGCCCATTTTTTTATACGGGCCGCCCACGGCACTGCCGCCCCCACCAACAGGGTCGCCTACGGCTGAACCATGCCGGAAACGCGCTGGCTGGCCAGTGCGGCCGCCCCGCCCAACCCGGTACCCTCACCCTACCCGCCGACTTGCTCGACCTCCGCCGTGGCGCGGGGGGGTTCACCAGGTCCGCTTCCGGGAACAGCTCCGGACGAGCTTATGCTCACGCTTTTGTGCTCATGAACGTGCGAGAAGGGGAATGATCGGGCTGCTGCAGCGTGTCACCCGGGCCGAAGTCAGCGTCGACGGACGCATCGTCGGCTCGATAGGGGCCGGATTGCTGATACTCGTCGGCGTCGAACGGGGGGATACTGAGGCGCAGGCGGACCGGCTGCTCGAGCGGGTGCTCGGGTACCGGGTCTTTGCGGATGCCGAAGGCCGTATGAACCGGAGCGTCCAGGATGCAGGCGGCGGGCTGCTCCTGGTCTCGCAGTTCACGCTTGCGGCGGACACCAGCAAAGGCACCCGCCCGGGGTTCACGCCCGCGGCCCCGCCGGAAGAAGGGCGGCGCCTGTTCGAGTACCTCCTTGCGCGCGCGCGTGAGCGTCATCCGGTGGTTGAAACGGGCGTGTTCGGCGCGCACATGCAAGTGAGCCTGACCAACGACGGTCCAGTCACCTTCTGGCTGCAGGTT
>DASVCI010000010.1:0-13160 GCA_036381695.1 Steroidobacteraceae bacterium | reverse complement strand
TCGCCGCCTGGGCACGCGCGCATGCGGCGACACTCAAAGCCGAGCAAGGAGCCGCGTAAGCGCGCCATGACGGAGATTGTTCTCGAAAGCATCCATCGTCGAAGGGCCGAATAAAGGGACGCCCAATGTGCTGGTGCGGCGTGTCTTTCTGCAGCCGGTCACGTTCGAAGCTGTCCAGGAGCAGGAAAACGCAGCGGCCGCGTGCCTGCGGATGCATGCACGTCGTCTCACTCGCCCCCATCCTGTCCTTCCCCCGTTTCACGGGGGAAGGGACGCAACAATCACGCGCAATTCTCTTCATCCCCTCCCCCGCGTGCGGGGGAGGGACAGGGTGGGGGCAAGTAAGGGCCCCCGACCCGCGTGCGGGAAAGGTCAGGGTGGGGGCAATCGTCTCACTCGCCCCCATCCTGTCCTTCCCCCGTTTTCACGGGGGAAGGGACGCAACGATCACGCGCAATTCTCTTCATCCCCTCCCCCGCGTGCGGGGGAGGGACAGGGTGGGGGCAATCGTCTCACTCGCCCCCATCCTGTCCTTCCCCCGTTTTCACGAGGGAAGGGACGCAACGATCACGCGCAATTCTCTTCATCTCCTCCCCCGCACGCGGGGGAGGGCAGGGTGGGGGCATGCTGAAGCAGCAAGCCCAAGCAACCTGCCCTTTAGTCTCTTGCCATTCCACGCTCCGGTTGAAGATTCCACGGCGGCTCTCACGCTCAGTTCCACGGCCACGAAGGAATCTGCTCGCCGTCCCGGTATCGACCGGCTGATTTACACACTCTAGGGAGCGATCGAGATGAGCGTAACGGCGATCAAAGTTGACAACGGCGTGAACGTGGAGGCACTGCTCGGCGCGCGCCAGGCGCTGACCGAGGCCCCCGAGGCCGCCCGCTTCAAGTGGCGCGCCACTTGCGACTGGGTGAACGGTACGCACAGCCGCTCGACGGTGCAGCAGTTCTTCGGCCTCGGTGAGGAGCAGTCGCACAAGAAGGCTTTCGTGTACGACGCGGATCACCCGGAGATTTTCGCGGCCGAGGACAATGGCGCGACCCCCGTCGAATACGTGCTGGTCGGGCTTGCCTCGTGCCTCACTGCCGGGATCGCGGCTGTCGCGCAGAATCGCGGCATCCAGTTGCGACGCGTGAAGGCGACCCTCGAGGCTGGCATGGACTTGCAAGGGATCCTCGGCATCGATGAGGAGGTGCGCAACGGCTTCGACGGCATCAAGGTGTCGTACGAGATCGACGCGGATGCCTCCAGGGAAGACATCGCGGCGCTGGTGGCCCAATCACAGCGGCGCTCTGCGGTGTTCGACATCGTCACGAACCCGACGGACGTGCACGTCGAAGTCAAATGATGCAAGCGGCTTCGAACAGAAGGCGTGGGGCTGGCGCCGTTGACGTAGTGGTCATCGGCGCCGGCCAGTGCGGCCTCGCCATGAGTCGGAGCCTGTCCCTCGCCTCGATCGATCACGTCGTGCTCGAGCGGGACGAGGTCGCAAGCTCGTGGCGCACGCGCTGGGACTCGCTGCGGCTCCTGACTCCGAACTGGCAAACGCGCCTCCCGGGATGCAGCTACAGCGGCTCTGATCCGCACGGCTACATGACTGTGCCGGAGGTCGTAGCCTTTCTGGATCAGTACGCGCGCCTCGTGAGTGCGCCCATACGCACGAACACGACCGTCACATCTGTAAGCCAGGGCGATGCCGGCTACGTTGTGACCACCGATCGCGGCCGGTGGAGATGCCGCGCCGTCGTGCTTGCAAGCGGAGCTCACAACGTCGCCGAGCTGCCGGCAGTCGCCTCTCGCCTGCCCGAAGGAGCACGCACGCTGACCGCAAAGGACTATCGCAGTCCGGATCAGCTCGACGACAAAGGCGTGCTGGTCGTCGGCGCCTCGGCAACGGGCCTTCAGCTCGCCGACGAGATTCAAGCATCGGGACGGCAGGTGACCCTGGCGGTCGGCGAGCACATCCGCATGCCTCGTACCTATCGCGGGCTCGACATCCAGTGGTGGCTCGATGCGCTCGGGATTCTCGATGAGCGCTACGATCAGGTGGACGACATCGTCAGGGCTCGCCGCGTGCCTTCACCGCAACTCATCGGCAGTCCGGAGCGGATCACGCTCGATCTGAACGCGCTCACTGCACGAGGCGTGCGGATCGTCGGTCGTCTCGTGGGCGCGAGCGACGGCAAAGTGCAATTTTCGGGGTCGCTGCGCAACCATTGCGCAATGGCCGACATCAAGGCTGCGCGGCTTCTCTCCCGGATCGACGATTGGGCAGAGCGTGCAGAGCTCAACGTCGTGGCGGGTGAGCCAGAGAGGCTTGTGCCGACCCGCGTTCCCGACCAGCCTTGCCTGAGCCTGGATCTCGAGAAGAGCGGCATAGGCACCGTTCTGTTCGCCACCGGTTTCCGGGCCGATTACAGCTGGCTGCACGTGCCCGTGCTCGATCGAAAAGGGCGCTTGCAGCACGATGGCGGCGTGGTTCCTGCGCCTGGCCTGTACGCCCTCGGCCTCAATTTCATGCGTCGGCGCAAGTCCAGCTTCATGCATGGCGTCGAGGATGACGTGAACGATCTGTCCGCGCATCTGGTCGATTATCTGCTCCGCTCTCCACGACTGGGCCGATTGCGCCCGGCGGTGTGATGGAGGGCAGCAAATGGAATACGGCGGCACGTTCTGGAGCTGCATCACGTATGACGTGCTGGCTCAGTCCGTCGCCGAGTTGCCGGCAGATGAGAGGCTCACCGATGTAGTCGGTGAGTTTCACTTCGCTTCACCCATGACGGCGCTGGAGTTGGCCTCGATAGATGGGACGTGCAGATGGTGCTTCGAGATGCTGCGCGTCAAGCTCGTTCGGGTGTTTCTGTCTCGCAATGGCATGCGCGCAATCCTCGTCTTCCGGGCGCCTGACGCTGAATCGGTCCGTAGTGCCTGCCGCACCGTAGGCGCGACACTGGATCGGAGCAGAGCTTCCGCCATCGGCTGAGCCCGGGTTCGCGCACGCCTGCGCGCGAACAGATCTCCCAAGGGAACCGTTGCGCCCGTAGACGCCTTATGAGCGCATGCGTGGACTGGCTGTGCTCGTCGTCGCCATGCTCGCGACCGGCCTGGGCGGCTGCCGGGCGGCCATGTACAGCGCGCTCGAGTCCGTCGGGATTCAGAAGCGGGAGCTCCTGGTCAAGCGGGTTGCCTCGGCGCGCGATGCGCAGGAGTCCGCCAAGGAGCAGTTCGCTTCCGCCCTCGATCGATTTCGCGCCGTGGTCGAGGTGGATGAGACCGACCTCGAGCGGATGTACGACAAGCTCGATCACGAGTACCGACAGAGCCAGGCCCAGGCCGAGCGGGTGAGAGAGCGCATCGACTCGGTGGAGCAGGTGGCGGAGGACTTGTTCAGCGAGTGGGAGGGCGAGCTGGACGAGTACTCGAACCCGGCCTTGCGGGCGGACAGCAAGCGACTGCTGGAGCAGACACAGCGACGGTACGGCGCATTGATCAGAACGATGCGACAGGCGGAACGCTCCATGGAGCCCGTGCTGAGCGTCTTCCAGGACCAGGTGCTCGTGCTCAAACACAATCTCAACGCCCAGGCGGTGGGGAGCCTGCGTCGGGAGCTCTCGTCCATCGAAGAGCAGACGGCCGTGCTCGTGAAGCAGATGGAACGCTCGATCGCCGAGGCGAACGAGTTCATCGAGACTCTGAAGCACCGCCCGAGCCCTCGGGATGATACGATGAGCGGCCTCAGCGCGTGCGGGCCGCGCCCTGACGGCGAGCCTGTCCATATGGGCGCGACGCGAATCCCCGTACAATTCGCTTGATGAATACGGCTCGACAGGAAGCGGCACTCCCCGAAGCAGAGGTTGCGGTCTCGGCGCTTTCGCCCATGCGCTACCCGATCTTTCGGTCGGTGTGGCTCGCGAACATGGCTTCGAACCTGGGCGGTCTCATCCAGTCGGTGGGCGCCTCCTGGCTGATGACCTCCATCACCCCGTCCGCCAACATGGTGGCGCTGGTCCAGGCGTCCATCACGCTGCCCGTCATGTTGTTCTCCGTATTCGCCGGGGCGATCGCGGACAACGTCGACAGGCGGATCGTCATGATCAGCTCGCAGGCCTTCATGCTGGTCGTGTCGGTGGCGCTTGCGATCTGTGCCTGGGCCGGGCTGATCACGCCCTGGTTCTTGTTGCTCTTCACCTTCCTCATCGGGTGCGGCACGGCGTTCAACGCGCCGGCCTGGCAGGCCTCGGTCGGGGACATGGTGCCCCGTACGCACGTGCCCGGCGCCGTCACCTTGAACAGCATGGGCTTCAATATCGCAAGGAGCGTCGGTCCGGCGATCGGGGGAGCGATTGTCGCAGCCGCCGGCGCGGCGATGGCGTTCGCAGTCAATGCTGTGAGCTATATCGCTTTGATCGTCGTGCTCGCGCGCTGGCGCCGTCCGCCGGAGCAACGAACTCTCCCGCGAGAGTCGCTCTCTACGGCCGTCGGTGCAGGCGTGCGCTATGTAGCGATGTCGCCCGCCATCCGCATCGTGCTTGTTCGCAGCGCCGTGTTTGGCGTCGGCGCGAGCGCGATCCTTGCGCTCCTGCCGCTGATCGCAAAACACCTGCTGGCAGGTGGCGCTTTGACGTACGGCTTGCTGCTCGGTGCGTTCGGCGTGGGCGCGGTCGCAGGCGCGCTTGCAAGCGCTCGGCTGCGTCAAGTCTCCTCGACGGAAACCATCGTTCGAGCCGCGTGTGTCGCATTTGCTATCGCGATCGCCGTGGCCGGCGCGAGCACCAGTCTGCTGCTGACTGTGATCGCCATGTTGCCGGCTGGAGCAGCCTGGGTACTTGCGCTCTCGACATTCAATGTCACGGTGCAGTTGTCCGCTCCGCGCTGGGTAGTCGCCCGCGCGCTTGCGTTCTATCAGATGGCCGCGTTCGGCGGGCTGGCCGCAGGAAGCTGGATGTGGGGCATCGCTGCAGACGCCGAAGGAATCACGATCGCCATGCTCGAGGCTGCCGTGGCTGTATTGGTTTGCGCCATCCTGGGTGTGCGGCTGCCGCTTGCGCAGGTGGAGAATGTCAACCTTGATCCTTTGCGCACCTGGACCGAGCCGGCGACCGCCGTGCCCGTCGATCATCGCACCGGCCCGGTAGTGATCACGATCGAGTACGTGATTCGCGAGGAGGACATACTCGAGTTCCTCTCCGTAATGGCCGAACGCAGACGCGTTCGCCGGCGCGATGGCGCGCGAAACTGGCGCTTGTTTCGCGATCTGGGCGATCCGCGGATCTGGATCGAGCGCTTCGAAACGCCGACGTGGCTCGACTACATACGGCACAACAATCGCCTGACCAAAGAGGATGCGATCATTCCCGAGCGCGTGCTCGCCTTGCACCAGGGCCCGGATCGGCCCCACGTGCGACGGATGATCGAGCGTCAGACCGGATCGCCTCCGGACGGACACGGCGACAGAGAGCTCGCCGGGCGCGTCGCCCGGATTCCTACAGCTCCCTGACGCTGGCTGGCACCAACGCGGTTTTTTGCCCGCGCCGGTCAGTCCTCGCTCGCTGCCGAGACAAACGTCGACGTAGGCGTGCACGCTAACCTATTACCGCGCTCATACACGCGATCGCGCTCTTCAACCACTTTGTAACCGGCGCTCGACTGAACCCATACGGCTTCCTCTCCTACGATGGCCTGCGCTGCGCGCATGGCGCATCGGAACACAACGGGAAAGAAGAGGAGACGTATGGGCGACTTGCGACGGGTCGGGAAGCGAAGCGCTTCGACACTGTTCATTGCTGTGAGCGTGGCGTGCCTGGGCCTCGCTTCGATCGAGGCTGGTGCGGATGAGCTCGCGGAGCTGCGCGAGCGGCTCGACGTTCAGGCGCGCCAGATCGAGGCGCTCGAGCGGCAACTGGGGAATCGCTCTGGAGCGGCGCCCGCGAAGCGGGCCAACGAGTTCGTCATTCGCACTGAGGACGGTGAGAATCGGATCCGGTTGCGGGGCGTGCTGCACTTCGACGGGCGTCATTTCGAAGACGACTTCACGCCGGAAACCGCAGACACGTTTCTGTTGCGCCGGGTACGACCCAGCATCGAAGGTACGCTCAACGGCCTTTACGACTTCCGCTTCGTCCCGGATTTCGCCGGCGGGCGAACGATCATTCTTGATGCCTATCTCGCTGCGAGATTGCGGCCGTGGGCGGTTCTGACAGCAGGCAAGTTCAAGGTCCCCGTGGGCCTCGAGCGGCTGGTCTCGGCGAGCGACCTGCGCTTCATCGAGCGAGCCTTCCCCACGAGCCTTCTGCCGAATCGTGACCTTGGCGTGCAGCTCAGCGGCGAGGTTGCGGGAGGAGCGGTCACCTACTCGGTCGGCTATTTCAATGGAGTGAGCGACGGCGGCAGCAGCGACGGACAAACTCCGGCCGATGCCGAGAACGACACGAAGGGTGATTGGGCTGCGCGAGTGTTCTTCCAGCCATTCCTGAAATCGGACGGCGTGCTGCGCGGTCTTGGGTTCGGTCTCGCCGGCACGTACGTCGATTCCACGGGGACGCAGACTACGACCCTGCTGCCTGGCTATCGAACGCCCGGTCAGCAAACGTTCTTCAGCTATCGCGGTGCTTCCTCAGGCTCGGCCACGTTCGCGGATGGTGAGCGCATCCGACTCACACCGCAATTTCACTACTTCCTTGGCAGGTTCGGCGCGCTCGGCGAGTACGCGAGAGTCCGACAAGACGTTACACGCGTAACCAGCTCCGGTGCTCGTATGGCTTCGCTCGAGCACGATGCCTGGCATCTGCAGCTTGCCTGGTCGCTGACGGGCGAAGAGCAGAGCTTGAAGGGACTCAAGCCCGCCTCGGACTTTTCGCTGGACCGGGGCACCTGGGGCGCGTTCGAGCTGGTTGCGCGTTATCACGAGCTCGACATCGATGACGCTGCGTTCGCGGGCGGGGCGGACTCGTTCGCCGATCCGGCCACCGCCGCGAGCCAGGCTCGCGCGTGGGGCGTTGGGCTCAACTGGTATCTCAACCGGAACTACAAGGTCGCCGTGAATTATGACGTGACGCGCTTTGACGGCGGGGCGGCGGGTGGCGCCGATCGCCCTGACGAGCGGGCGCTCTTCACGCGCTTCGCGGTCGGCTTCTGAGCTTTTCCATCGGAGCATCTTCCATGTTTCGCAAATCTATCCTCGGATCCTTCGCATCGACCGCCGCGGCATTGGCGCTGCTCCTGATCGGACATTGCGCGCTCGCCGACACGGTTTCGCTCCTGAACGTTTCTTACGATCCCACGCGTGAGCTTTACTCGGAGTACAACGCCGCCTTCGCGAAGTACTGGAAGGCCAAGACCGGCCAGGACGTCAGGATTCAGCAATCGCACGGGGGATCGGGCAAGCAGGCTCGCACCGTCATCGACGGTCTGCCCGCCGACGTCGTCACTCTCGCGCTGGCTGCCGATATCGATGCAATCTCGACGCACGGCAAGCTCCTGCCAGCGAACTGGCAGAGCCGCCTGCCTCACAACAGCTCGCCTTACACCTCGACGATCGTGTTCCTGGTGCGCAAGGGCAATCCGAAAGGCATCCGCGACTGGGGCGATCTGGTGAAAACGGGCGTTGCGGTCGTGACGCCGAACCCGAAGACCTCGGGCGGGGCGCGCTGGAACTACTTGGCGGCCTGGGCGTGGGCGCGCAAGCAGTACGGAAGCGAGGCCGCCGCCCAGGACTTCATCCGCAAGCTGTACAAGAACGTGCCGGTGCTGGACACCGGAGCGCGTGGCTCCACCACGACGTTTGCGCAGCGCGGGATCGGTGATGTCTTGCTCGCCTGGGAGAACGAGGCGTTCCTGTCGATCCGCGAGTTCGGCGCCGACAAGCTGGAGATCGTGGTGCCCTCGCTCAGCATCCTGGCCGAGCCTCCGGTGGCGGTCGTGGATCGGAACGTTCTGCGCAAGGGGACGCGCGAGGTGGCGACGGAGTACCTGAAGTATCTCTACACGCGCGAGGCGCAGGAGATCATCGCAAAACACTACTACCGGCCCATCGACCCGGAAGTGGCGAGCAAGTACGCCAGGCAGTTTCCGAAGCTGGAGCTGGTCACCATCGAGGACTTCGGCGGCTGGGCCAAGGCGCAGGAAGTGCATTTCTCGGATGGTGGCATTTACGACCGCATCACTGCGAGCGGCCGCGGAGCGAAGCAATAACATCGGCGGGCGCCGACCCTGCGCCAATCCCCCGGGCCAGGGTCGGCGCCCCGGGCGAGCTTCAGGCGTCTTCCGACAACGCCTGACGAACTCTCGCGATGAAGAGGTGGAACTCCTTCATGTAGCTTTGCAGGAACTCCTTCGTCTTCTCGTTCGTGACTTCGCCGTCATCGGTGATGAGGCCGGGCTTGAACTGGATGTACGCCTCCAGTGAGTTCATCTGCGGCGCATTCAAGTAGCCGAGCACGCTGCGCAGGCTCTGCTGCGCGATGGCGGTCCCGATCGCGCCCGGCGAAGTGCCGATGACCGCCGCGGGCTTGCGGGCGAAGGAGTTGGTGCCCCAGGGACGGCTCGCCCAGTCGATGGCGTTCTTGAGACATCCCGGGATCGAGCGGTTGTACTCGGGCGTGACGAACAGCACGGCATCGACTGCGGCGATTGCGTCCTTGAGCGCGCGCCCCTGCGGCGGATAGTCGGCGTCGTAGTCGGGCGTGTAGAGCGGCAGGTTTCCGATGGGAATCTCGGACATTTGCAGCTCCGGGGGCGCGAGGCGAGTCAGCGCCTTCGCCAGCTTCCGGTTGATCGACTCCCTGGAAAGACTGCCGATGAAATAGCCGACCTTGTGCGTCTTCATGATGGTCTGCTCCTCGTGGGGCTGAACCAGGTGTGAACCGTAACGCGCGGGGCTCGCGACGGTTTCTCCCGCGGGATGCTCCTTGCGATCCAATGCCGATTGAAGGTTTTGGCGGATCCGAGCCCACTCACGCGCGTTAACCAGCGCATGCCCGCACCGAGGTAGGCAGATGGCTCTTACGCGCTTGCGCCGCAACACGCATTGGTCGATATCGGCGTTCGGTGGCATCTCGCTGGTTTTCGGGCTGGCTCTGCTGGCGGGTGGACTGAGACTGCTCGCACTCGGCGGTTCCTGGTATTACGTGCTCGCGGGGCTGTGCCTCTCATCTGCGGGGCTCGCGCTGGCCCTGGGTCGGATCGAGGGCGCGTGGCTCTATGCGGGGTTGCTCGCCGGCACGTTCTTGTGGACGCTCTGGGAAGTGGGCTGGGATTTCTGGGGCTTCGTCCCGCGCCTCGCGCTGTTGCTGATCCTTTCGATCATCCTCACGCTGCTGTTGCCCCGACTGGATGGCGCTCCTGCACGAAGAGTCACGCGCACCATCACGGCAGCACTCAGCCTGTGCTTGCTTGGCGCCGTCGTCTGGGCCTTCACGCCCCATCACACGTTCAGATCCGATGAAATGCCGGAGTCACCGGCAATTTCGCTCGCTTCGCAAGTCGTGCTGCCGCCCGACGCATTCATCCAGCCCGCGGATGCGCCTGTGGATGAGGACTGGGCAGCGTATGGACGGAGCAATGCGGCTACGCGGTACTCGCCTCTGCGGCAGATCCATCGTGAGAACGTTCGACAGCTCGCGCGTGCCTGGGTCTACAGAACCGGCGACATGCCGGTCGAGGGCGAGAAGAAGTGGGGAGCGGAAACGACGCCGCTCAAGATCGGCGAGCGACTTTATCTGTGCTCGGCGATGAACAAGCTGATCGCGCTCGATGCCGCGAGCGGCAAGGAGCTGTGGAAGTACGATCCCCATGTCTCGAAGGAGCACATTCCATACACGGCCGCCTGCCGCGGCGTCGCCTTCTACGAGGCGCCGCAGCTTGCGGCCGATGCTCCCTGCAAACGTCGCATCATCGAGGGCACGCTCGATGCACGGTTGATCGCGGTCGATGCCGCTGACGGTGAGCCTTGTGCCGATTTCGGCCGCGACGGGCAGGTGAGCTTGACGGAGGGCATGGGAAAGGTGCTTCCGGCGATGGTGGCGGTCACATCGCCCCCCTCCATCATCCGCGGCGTGGCTGTGGTCGGGCATCAAGTGCTCGATGGTCAATACCGCCATGCTCCTTCCGGAGTCATTCGCGGCTACGACGCGGTCACAGGCGAGCTCGTGTGGGCGTGGGACATGCTGCATCCCGACCGGAAAGGATCGCCGCCCGCAAGGGAGGAGTACGCGCGCGGCACACCCAACTCGTGGACCATCGCTTCCGGCGATGAAGAGCTGGGGCTCGTCTACGTGCCGATGGGCAACTCCTCCGGCGACTATTACAGCGGCTCGCGCAGCGACATCGAGAATCGCTACAGCACTTCGATCGTCGCGCTGGATGCCATGACGGGCGAGGTGCGCTGGTCGTTTCAGACCGTCCACCTCGACGTCTGGGATTACGATCTCGGCTCGCAACCGACGCTGATCGATTTTCCGGTCGGGGAAGACACCGTGCCGGCCCTGCTCGTGCCCACCAAGCAGGGAGATCTCTATGTGCTCGATCGCGCGACTGGCGAGCCCGTGTTGCCTGTCGAAGAGTGGCCGGCACCGCGAGGCAATGTGCCCGGGAATGCATTGTCGCCGACGCAGCCGCATTCACCCGCCATGCCCGTGCTGCGCAAGCCCGACCTCACCGAGCAGGACATGTGGGGGCTCACGCCCTTCGATCAGCTCTACTGCCGGATCCAGTTCCGGGCGGCGAGCTATGACGGGCTGTACACCGCACCGACGCTCGGGAAACGCTGGATTCAATGGCCGGGCTACAACGGCGGAAACGATTGGGGGAGCGTCGCGGTGGATGTCGAGCGGGGCATCCTCGTCGCGAACTACAGCAACGTGCCGATGTACAACCAGCTCATCACGCGCGAGGAAGCCGAGGAGCGTGGTTTGGTAGCGCTGGGGATGCCCGGTGGAAGCAGCGAATCGAGCGGGCCACAGCCTATGATCGGCACCCCTTACGGGGCAGACATCGCACCCTGGCGATTGTTCACCGGCATGCTCTGCAACGATCCCCCGTACGGCAGTATCACCGCGATCGACCTGAGCACCGGAACCGTTTTGTGGGACGTGCCGCTCGGCACGGCGCGCCGCAACGGACCGTTCGGGATTCCGACGTACTTGCCCATCAACATCGGCACGCCGAACAACGGAGGCCCCATCGTGACGGCGGGCGGGCTCATCTTCATCGCCGCCGCAACGGACGAGTTGCTGAGGGCGATCGACATCGAGACCGGGAAAGTGCTCTGGACGGATGCGTTACCAGCCGGCGGGCAGGCGACGCCGATGACCTATGAAGTCGGGGGCGAGCAATATGTCGTCGTGATGGCGGGAGGACATCATTTCATGGAGACGCGCTCCGGTGATTACCTGATCGCGTACAAGCTGCCGCGCGGGCTCACTGCGGGACAGCGGAAAGAGTGAGGCGCCTGTGCCCGGCCTGTTCGCTCAGCGGCGCAGCGCGGATTGGAGCGCCCGCCGAAACGTCTTGAAGGCCGCTGAGATCTCATCGGTCTCGATGACGCCGTATCCGATCGCGACGGCAGGTTGTCGCAGGGGCGAGGCTGCGTACTCCTCCGTCGACTGCACACCGGGCAAGTGTCGCTTGGCGACGCTGATGATCGTAGAAGCGAGCGCAGGGTCCATCATTTGAGCCGCCAGATGCATGCCCGCCTCGGACGGAATCGGTTGCAACCACGCGTCGAGCCGGGCGAGCTCCTCGAGCAAAGCCTCCCGCCGCGCTAGATAGACACCGCGCATACGGCGCACATGTCGGGCGAGATGTCCATCTCGAATGAAAGCCGCCAGAATCGATTGCGTGATCGTGTCGCTGTGAGAGTCCGCGCAGTGCTTGATGTTTACGATCGCCTCGCGCGCCCAGGGCGGCGCGACGATGAATCCCTTGCGCAAGGCCGGAAAGAGGCTCTTGGAGAAGGTGCCTACATAGAACACCAGCCCTTCCCGATCCAGCATTTGCAGCGCATCGAGAGGCCGGCCGCCCAGCCGGAATTCGCCATCGTAGTCGTCCTCGATGATCACGGCCCCGCGCCGACGAGCAAGCTCGAGCAGCTCCAGGCGGCGGCTCAACGAAAGCACCGCTCCGGTGGGGGATTGATGGGAGGGAGTGACCGCGATGACGCTCGCGTCCTCGGGCAGCTCGCTCACGCGAAGTCCTTCCTCGTCGAGCCCGACCGGCACGATCTGCGCTCCAGCCGCGATGAACGCCGCGCGCAAAGGCGGATAACCCGGATTCTCCACGGCGACCTTGGTGCGTCCGGGCACCACGAGCAGGCGGGCCAGTAGATCGAAGGCTTGCTGTGCGCCCGAGGTGACGATCACATCGTCGGCTGAGCAAGCGACGGCGCGCGAGAATGCTATGTGGCGCGCGATGGCTTCGCACAATTCGGCGATGCCTTCGGAGGGAGCGTATGCGAACGGACGCTTCGACCAGGTGCGCAAAGATCGGGCGGACAAACGCCGCCAGACTTCGTGCGGGAAGAAGCGATACTCGGGAATGCCGAGCCGAAAGCAGCGCTCCGGCAACGCGCGCGCAGCTTCACGCTGCAGCGCTGGTGATCTCCAGAGCGGATTGACGCGCCGATCGTTGGCGCTGGGCCGCGAAGGTCGTGAAGCCTTGCGACGAGTCGCAACACCCGCGACCACTGCTGCTGCGCCGGCGCGCGGAACGACATAGCCCTCGGCTATCAGCAAATCGTAAGCGCCAACCACGGTGTTGCGCGCCAAGCCAAGCTCGGAAGCTACTTGGCGCGTGCCCGGGAGCTTCGAGCCAGGCAAGAGTCGACCATCGAGGATCGCGGCTCGCAGTTGCTCGTAGAGCGAGCGCCTGAGGCCTCGACCGTTGGCCGGCAAAGTCACATCGAACGGGAAAGTGCAGCTCACGGCATTCCGGCAACCGGCACCCAAGGTGTCGCGAGATTACGATCGGCGCTGGTGCCAGTGCCAGCTCGTGCAAGCGGCCCCCACCCTGACCCTCCCCCGCAAGCGGGGGAGATGGTATGGACCCGCCCCCCTCTTTGCGGCCTTGCCAAGCAGAGGGCCAAGATGAAGGTGCTTCTTTCATCTGAACGAGGAGGACGGGCCCATGAGCGAGATTACGATCCTGGCCATCGATCTGGCAA
>DASVCI010000009.1:0-19763 GCA_036381695.1 Steroidobacteraceae bacterium | reverse complement strand
CTGGGGCTACTACGGCTATCGCTACGGGCTGTACGACCCCTGGCCGATGTATGACCGGGATCGGACGGTGACTTACAAGGTGGGCACGATCAACCTGGACATCGTGGACGCCGAGAAGAAGCAGCTCATCTGGGAAGGCGTGGCGGAAGGTCGCATGTCCGAGGAAGCGATGGCGAATCCGAAGGTCACGATCAATGCGGTGGTGACCGAGCTGATGCGGCAGTATCCCGGCCGTCCGGATATGTAAGCGCTGCTCGCGCGAACGACCCCCACCCCGACCCTCCCCCGCAAGCGGGGGAGGGGAAAGAGAGTGCGTCCCCTCCCCCGCTTGCGGGGGAGGGACAGGGTGGGGGCAGATAAACGGCGGCTACCGCAAAGGATCAAACCCGCTCAGAAGCTCATCAATCTGCTCGGGCGTCAGCTCGATCTCGAGCGCGTCCTGCGGCGGCGCGCTCGAAACTTCCGACTTGGTCGGCTCGTGAGGGCCTTGCGCCGCACCCGCGGCCGTTGGGTCGAGGGCGTTGAAATCCTCCACTTCGATCGTCCCGGCCGGGTCGGAAGGTGAGAGCAGCTCCGTGGCATCGAGATCGATCGAGATCTCGGCGGATGCTTGCATGGCCCGGGCTCCTTCGACTGAAACCGTCGCCGATGCTGCCAGAGGCCGGGCGGCAAACATGGAACGCAGTTCACAGACGCCCTTTTCGTCATATGCACGGCGAGCCGAAAGCGCCGCAAATTGCGTCCCTCCACTTGCTGCGCCCGACGCCGCGCGGGTCTGATATGTTTCCGGCGCATGCCCCGCGCTGAGTCCCTATCCGTTCGCGAAGCACGGCTGCTTGCCCTGGCGGCGCAACAGCTCGCCAGGAAAGACGCTGGGCCGTGCAACGCGCGATCCCTTACGCAACTCGTCCGTCAGCTCGGCGCCGTACAGATCGATTCCGTCAACGTCCTGGTGCGCTCGCACTATCTGCCGGCGTTCTCGCGTCGCGGCGCGTATTCGACTGAGCTGCTGGATCGTGCGGCCTATGCGAACGGCACGCGCACGCTGTTCGAGTACTGGGGGCACGAAGCGTCGCTCATGCCGGTGAAGTCGTACCCTCTGTTTCGATGGCGCATGGAAGATGCGCGACGAGGCATTGGAACCTGGCAGCGAGTTCGGCGCTATGCAACCGAGCATCGAGATCGGGTCGAGGCCGTGCTCGCCCAAATTCGCGATCGCGGCCCGCTAGGCGCGAGTGAGCTCGTCGATGGCGGACGCTCGAAGGGAAGCTGGTGGGGCTGGAGCGAGGGGAAGGAGATCCTCGAATGGCTGTTCTGGACCGGCACGGTCACGACGGCGCAGCGCCGCAATTTCGAGCGCCTGTACGATCTGACCGAACGCGTGCTGCCCGCGCAGATCTGCTCGGCGCCGATCCTGAGCCGGGAGCAAGCGCAGCGGGAGCTGATGAAGATAGCCGCGCAGGCGCTCGGCGTGGCGACTGCACGCGACTTGAGAGACTACTTTCGCCTGCCGGCCGAGGACGCTCGATTGCGACTTCAGGAGCTCATCGAAGCCGGCGTTCTGCTTCCCGCCGAAGTCGAGAGCTGGCGGCAGCCAGCTTACATGTACGCACGCGCGAAGATGCCGCGTGCTTGCGAGGTAGCCACGCTCTTGTCTCCGTTCGATTCACTGATCTGGGAGCGCCAGCGCACCGAGCGGCTGTTCGGCTTCCGTTACCGCATCGAGATCTACACCCCGATCGAGAAGCGCAAGCACGGGTATTACGTTCTGCCTTTCCTGCTCGGGGATCGGCTGGTCGCGCGCGTCGATCTCAAGTCCGAGAGAAATCGCTGCTGCTTGCAGGTTCGTGGAGGAAGCGTGGAGCCTGGCGTGCGAGTGACGAGTGTGAGGGAGCCGCTACTCGAAAAATTGAGCGAGCTCGCCGCGTGGCTGGGATTGGAAAGGGTGGAAGTGACCTCGCGCCGCGGCGAGCTGATGAAAGCGCTGAGAGCGAGTCAGGTACGCAAGCGCCGGGCGAAGGCTCTTTGAGAAGCCTTTACACGTCGTGCGCGGAGAGCTGCAACTTTCCCGCACGCCTTCTTTGCTCGCTCAGCGCTCGTCAGGCTGGCTCTGCGGCATGTTGCGAGCCCACCAGCCGAAGCAGCACGTCGCCACGAAGAGCACCATGTAGAAGAACAGGGTCATTTGCGTCTCCGGCGAATCAGTCTCCTGAAACTTGAGACGGCAGCTCGCCGCGAGGGGTTCCGCTGGGAGTTGTAGCCGCATGACGACAGTTGTCGATGCGGCGCGGGGTTTGCAGCTTCAGTTGCCCCCACCCTGTCCCTCCCCCGCAAGCGGGGGAGGGGACGGAATGCGCAAGCGGGGGAGACCGCTGCTGACACAAATGGGGGAGGGGACGCTACGCTAAACGGAGGAGTGACGTTCTTCTTCTTTCACCTCCCCTGCTCAGCGGGGGAGGTGGCGAGCGAAGCGCGCCGGTGGGGGCATGCTTCATCAACGCCCCCCACCCTGTTCCTCCCCCGTAAACGGGGGAGGGGACGGAATGCGCAAGCGGGAGGGGACGCTGCTGACTGAAAAAGGCCCAAAAAAATTCACCCGGCGCGAGGCCGGGTGAATTTTTGTCGAGAACTCGGAAGTGAGCGCTCAGTCTTCCATCAGGAAGCTGCGGAGCTGCTCACTGCGGCTCGGGTGACGAAGCTTGCGCAGCGCCTTCGCTTCGATCTGGCGGATGCGCTCGCGCGTCACGTCGAACTGCTTGCCCACTTCCTCGAGGGTGTGGTCGGTGTTCATGTCGATGCCGAAGCGCATCCTGAGCACCTTCGCCTCGCGCGGCGTGAGCCCGGCGAGCACCGCATGCGTGGTCTCGCGCAGAGACTCCATCGTGGCCGAGTCGATCGGCGAATCGACGGAGGTGTCCTCGATGAAATCGCCAAGATGCGAATCCTCGTCGTCCCCGATCGGGGTCTCCATCGAGATCGGCTCCTTGGCGATCTTGAGCACGCGGCGCACCTTGTCCTCGGGCATGTCCATGCGCTGCGCCAGCTCCTCCGGCGTCGGCTCGCGACCCATCTCCTGCAGCATCTGCCGCGAGATGCGGTTGAGCTTGTTGATCGTCTCGATCATGTGCACCGGGATGCGGATGGTGCGCGCCTGATCGGCGATCGAGCGCGTGATCGCCTGGCGGATCCACCACGTCGCATAAGTCGAGAACTTGTAGCCGCGGCGGTATTCGAACTTGTCGACCGCCTTCATCAGGCCGATGTTGCCCTCCTGGATGAGGTCCAGGAACTGCAACCCGCGGTTCGTGTACTTCTTCGCGATCGAGATCACCAGGCGCAGGTTCGCCTCGACCATCTCCTTCTTGGCGCGACGGGCCTTGGCCTCGCCGACCGCGACCTCGCGGTTGATCTCCTTGATCTCGGCGATCGACAGGTGCACCTGCTCCTCGAGCCCCTGCAGCTTCTTCTGCAGCTTCTCGATTTCCTCACGCAGCTTGGCAAGCGCCGCCGAATGCTTGCGCTTCGCGCGGATGTGCTTGTCGAGCCACTTGAGGTTGGTCTCGTTCTTCGGGAACGTCGAGATGAAATCCTTGCGCGGCATGCCGGCGTCGCGCACGCACACCGTCATGATCTGCTTCTCGAGGTTGCGGATCTCGGCGACGTTGTCGCGAAGCTGGGCGATCAGCGCGTCGAACATCTTCGGCGCGAGCTTGAGCTCCATGAACTCCGAGCCGAGCTTCTTGCGAAGCTTCTGCGTCTTCGGATCCTTGGGGCCCTTCTCGGCGAGCGCCTTCAACGTCTGCTGATGGAGCTTCTGGATCGAAGCGAAGCGGCGCGCCGCTTCCTGCGGATCCGGACCGGACTCGAGCGGCTCGTCCTCATCCGAGGACTCACTCTCTTCCTCTTCCTCGTCGTTGGCCGAGCTCGCGGCCGCCGCCAGCTTGGGATTCACCGGCGCGGCGATCTCGTCGGGCGCATTCGGATCGATGAAGCCCGTGATGATGTCCACCAGGCGACCCTGGCCGCCCTTGACCTGCTCGTACTGCTTCAGCATGAGCTCGTAGGTCAGGGGGTAGCTCGCGAGCGCGCTGCGCACGGCATCGAGACCTTCCTCGATGCGCTTGGCGATGCGGATCTCGCCTTCACGGGTCAGAAGCTCGACCGTGCCCATCTCCCGCATGTACATGCGGACCGGGTCGGTCGTGCGGCCGAATTCCGCGTCCACAGTCGCGAGCGCGGCCGCCGCTTCCTCGGCGGCTTCCTCGTCGGCGACCACGGGCTCCGTCAACAGCAACGTCTCGGATTCCGGCGGCTTCTCGTACACCGGAATCCCCATGTCGTTGATCATGTTGACGATGTCTTCGATCTGCTCGGGATCGACGATCTCGCTCGGCAGGTGGTCGTTGACCTCGACGTATGTCAGGAAGCCCTGCTCCTTACCGCGAGCGATGAGGAGCTTTAGCTGCGACTGACGCTCGTCGGCGATCTGCGCCGGCTCCTTCTTTGCTGCCAAAGTCTTGCTCAAGTTCAGGGCCCTCGGGGGTTGGCGGTGCGGGCTTGAAAAAAGACCGCGCAGTGTACTTGGATCACTCCATCGGCGCTAGGTTCGGCGCCCCGCGGCGGGCGGATGGGCCGCGGCGGGGGACAAAATTCCATGTAATTCAATCCGTTCGGCGTCGCTCAAGGCCTCGCGGCGTTGCTTTTCCAGGAGCTCGTCCAACCGTTGGCGGCGGCGCTCGGCTTCCAGCTTCTCCAGGACGCCGGTGAGGTCGCTCAGGGCCGCCTCCGGTTCCAGCGGGTAGTCAGTCCTCGCGAGCTTCGCGAGCGGCTCAAGGTTGGGCCGATCGCGCCACCGTTCAAGCAATACGGCCGTGTTCGGACACGGATTTTCCCTCAATTCCGTCAAGAGCTCGCACAGGAGCGCAACGCCCGGCTTGTCCAGCTCGGCCAATTGAGGGGGAGGGGTCACCCTCTGCCCCAGGGTGGGGTGATGCACCAGGATCCGTATGGCTTGTCTGACAAGGGACCCGCGTACCGTGTCCGGCTGGGTCGGCCTCGACTGATTGCGGCTGGGCCGTTCTGCTGGGCGGGCCGGCTCACGGATCGACAGGGCGCTCGTCATCCGGCCCGGATCCAGACGCACTCGCTTGGCCACTTCCTCAGTGAGGAGCTCCCGGTAGACCCCGGCAGGGATCCGCTCGAGGAGCGGTTTCGCCAGCTCGGCCAATCGCGCACGCCCGTCCACGCTTTGCATATCGACCTGCCCGCCCAAGTGATCGAGGAAATACGCCGACAGAGGCATCGCTTCAGTGAGCCGCGTCTCGAAAGCTTCCCGTCCTTCCGCTCCGACGAGCGAATCCGGGTCGTGACCTTCCGGCAGGAACAGGAACCGGATCTGGCGCCCGTCGCGGATCTGGCCGAGTGCATTCTCGAGCGCCCGCCAGGCTGCCGCGCGTCCCGCCCTATCGCCGTCGAAGCAGAAGATCACCTCGTTGCAGATCCTGAACACCCGCGAGAGATGCTCGGGCGTCGTCGCCGTCCCGAGCGTCGCCACTGCATAGGTGATCCCCGCCTGATGAAGCCTCACCACGTCCATGTAGCCTTCAACGATTAAGAGGCGGTTCAAGGTTCGTGAAGCCTGCCTCGCCTCGTACAACCCGTAGAGCTCGCGGCCTTTGTGGAAGAGCTCGGTCTCAGGCGAGTTCATGTACTTGGGATCGCCCTTGTCGATCACCCGCCCGCCGAAGCCGATCGTTCGGCCCCTCGCGTCCCGGATCGGGAACATCACCCGATCGCGGAACCGGTCGTAATAGCCGGGGCTGCCTGTCCCGCCATATCGCCGATCGCGCTCGATGATGAGGCCGGCCTGGAACAATGCCTGCCGGTCGCTTTCCGAGGCGCCGAGGTGCTTCAGGAGGAAATCCCAGGCATCCGGCGCGTAGCCGAGCCCGAACCGCGCGGCCGTTTCACCCGTGATCCCGCGCTTTTTGAAGTAATCCTTGGCGCGCTCGCTGCTCTTGAGCTCGCGGCGATACAGCTCCGCCGCCTTCTCGAGCATTTCGAACAATCCGTGCGAGCGCGTGCCTCGTGACTGCTGCTCGTCGCGGGGCACTTCGAGCCCGACCCGGGTCGCGAGCTCCTCGACGGCCTCGAGAAAGCTCAGGTGGTCGTACTCCATCAGAAATCCGAGCGCGGTGCCGTGCGCCCCGCAGCCGAAGCAGTGATAGAACTGCTTCTCCGGGACGACGCTGAAGGAGGGCGTCTTCTCCGTGTGGAACGGACAGCAGGCCTTGAACTCCTTGCCCTGCTTCTTGAGCGGCACGCGGCTGCCGACCAGCTCGACGAGGTCGACTCGAGCGATCAGCTCATCGATGAAATGTTGTGGGATGCGTTGGGACACGGATGAGGCTGCGGCCGGGCCGCCCAAAGAATATGCCGCGGGCTCGCGCAAACAAAGGCTCGGAAGGCTGAACCTCGCGCCGGGAGCTCACCGGCAAACATCGTGCCGGGAGCGACGGTGCAGACTCGCCGTGACGGCGAATCGGCCTGAAGCTGGCAGCGATCGGGACGGGATCAGCCGGCGCCGAGCTTGGCTTTCAGCTTCGCGCTGACGGCCGACATGTCGGCTCGGCCGGCGGCCTTCTGCTTGAGGAGGCCCATCACCTTGCCCATGTCCTTGATCGAGGACGCGCCCGTCTCCGCGATGCAGGCGTCGATCAGGGCATCCACTTCGGCCTCGGAGAGCTGCTCTGGCAGATAGCTTTGCAGCAGCTCGATTTCCTTGGTCTCCCGCGCGACCAGGTCTTCCCGCCCGCCCTGGCGGAACTGCTCGATCGACTCCTTGCGGGTCTTGATCATCTTTTCGATGACCGAGAGGACCTGGGCGTCATCGAGGGTGATGCGCTCGTCCACCTCGCGCTGCTTGATGGCCGAGGTGATCATGCGGATCGTGCCCAGGCGCTCGCTGTCCTTGGCGCGCATCGCCGCCTTCATGTCTTCGGTGATGCGGTCTTTGAGGGACATGGCGTTTGGAGCGTCGAAAAAGGGGCCTTGAAAGCCCCGGTGGGTCGGAAAGGCTGCGCCTCAAGCGGGCGCAGCCGGGGAAACGTCAATCAGTACGAGCGCTGCGGGCGCCCGCCGCGCATACCGGCCGCTTCGCGGCTGATGCGCTTCATGTGGCGCTTCACGGCCGCCGCCTTCTTCCGTTTCCGTTCCTGCGTCGGCTTCTCGTAGAATTCGCGCCGCCGGAGCTCGGTCAGGATTCCCGCCTTTTCGCAGGCGCGCTTGAAGCGCCGCAGGGCGGCATCGAAATACTCGTTCTCTCGGACGCGGACGCTCGGCATTCACTACCTCGATGAATTTACGGAATTTCGCCTGCCGCAATGCTCCGGCCGTAAGGCGCGCGGGCAGGCGAGAAGGCGCGCAAGTGTAATGAGGGCATGGGTGAAAATCAAAAGCCCCGGCGGGCGGGAGCCCGGCGGGGCCGGCGCGGGTCTGCCAGAATCCGGCCGGTTGAGGCCCCAATGAGGCCAAAGTGAGGCGGTCAGTGCGAGTCCTGGGCATCGAAACCTCGTGTGACGAGACGGCGGCCGCTGTTTACGACGGCGAGCTGGGCCTGCTCGGCCATACCCTGTACAGCCAGGTCCAGCTCCATGCCCGGTACGGGGGCGTGGTGCCGGAGCTGGCCTCCCGCGACCACGTCCGGAAGCTCGTTCCCCTGATCGAGGAGGCGCTCGAGCGCTCCGGGAGCCAGCCCCAGGACATCGATGGAGTCGCCTATACGGCCGGCCCGGGGCTCGTCGGCGCGCTGCTGGTCGGCGGGGCGGTGGCCCGGAGCCTCGCCTACGCCTGGGGCAAGCCCGCCCTCGGCATCCATCACCTCGAAGGGCACCTGCTCGCGCCGATGCTCGAGGAGTGCCATCCCGAGTTCCCGTTTCTGGCCCTGCTCGTCTCCGGAGGCCATACGCTCCTCGCGGAGGTCCGGGGGCTTGGGCAGTACCGGATCATCGGCTCTTCGCTCGATGACGCCGCTGGTGAGGCCTTTGACAAGACAGCGAAGCTCCTCGGGCTCGGCTATCCGGGCGGGCCTGCGCTCGCGAAGCTGGCGGAGCAGGGGCGGCCCGGTCGCTGGCAATTTCCCCGGCCGATGCTCGACCGGCCCGGGCTCGATTTCAGCTTCAGCGGCTTGAAGACAGCCGTCGTCGTCGCGACGCGCAACGTCGAGCTGGACGAGCAAGCGCGCGCAGACGTTGCGGCGGAATTTCAGCAGGCCGTGGTCGAAACGCTCGTTGCCAAGTGCGCTCGCGCCGCCGCTCAGACCGGGCTCCAAACGCTGGTTGTAGCAGGCGGGGTCGGAGCGAACCGGTTGCTGCGTCTCGAGCTCGGGCGCCTGGGCGAGCGCGCTCGTTTGAGGATTCTTTACCCTCGCCCGGAGTTTTGTACCGACAACGCAGCAATGATCGCGTACGCCGGATATCGAAGGCTCGAGGCAGGCGAGCACGAGGATCTCGCTATTCGTGCCCGCGCGCGCTGGCCTCTGGACACCCTGCGGCCGCCGGCGGCGTGAGAAATCTCCACGTTCGTGCCGATTCTTCGACCGATCGACTCCGATCGGCGTAGCATTCCGGGCGGCTCGCACGGGGCGGGGCTGCCTTCCACAACCGGGGCTCGCGAGAACAGCATTTGCGAATGGACAAGATTTTCCTGAGCGCGCTCACCGTCGAGTGCATCGTCGGGATCTGGGAATGGGAGCGCCGGGTCAAGCAGAAGGTCATCATCGATCTCGAGATGGCGGCGGACGTCCGCCGGGCCGCGGCGAGCGACCGCATCGAGGACACGGTGGATTACAAGAAGGTCGCCAAGCGCCTGCTGGCGTTCGTCGGCGATTCGCAGTTTCACCTGGTCGAGACGCTCGCCGAGAACGTCGCTCGCATCGTCGTGGTGGAATTCGGCGTGCCCTGGGTTCGCGTGCGGCTCAACAAGCAAGGCGCAATCCGCGGCGCGCGCGATGTGGGCATCGAAATCGAGCGTCGCGCGGGCGATTACGCAGAATCCAGCTCTCCGTCTGCGCATGGTTGACGTCTACGTTTCCGCCGGCAGCAACATCGAGCCGGAACAGCACCTCGTGCGCGCGCTCGAAGCGCTGGAATCTACGTATGGGCCGCTGCGCGTCTCGCCGGCCTATCGCAACAAACCCGTCGGCTTCACGGGCGCGGATTTCATCAATCTCGTCGTGGGGTTCTCGACCGATCAGCCCGTCGAAGCGGTCCGGAAGCGCTTGCAGGAGATCGAAGCGTCCTGCGGACGGCCTCCTGATGCGCCGAAGTGGGGGCCGAGAAAGATGGATCTGGACATCCTCCTCTACGGTGAGGAGGTGAGGACGCAGCCCGGGCTCATGCTGCCTCGTCCGGATCTGATCCGGCGGGCCTACATGCTGAAGCCGATGGCGGACCTGGCGCCGGGCCTCGTGCATCCGACCGAGCGGCGCACGATGCGCGAGCTATGGGAGAGCTTTCCCGACTCGGGCCACGAGCTGGCCGAAATCGCGCTCAGACGCTCCGACCCCCGTCGATCGCCAGGATCTGACCGGTGACATACGTCGCATCCTTCGCAAAGAACAGCACGGCTTTGACGATGTCCTCCGGCGAGCCCATGCGCTTGAGCAGGGTCTTCGAGACAATTTCCTTTTTGAAGGTTTCCTCGAGCTCCCCGTCCGGCCAGAGGATGGGCCCGGGCGCGATGCCGTTGACGCGCACCTCCGGCGCAAGCTCGCGGGCCAGCGACCGCGTCAGCATGGCGAGCCCGGCCTTGGCGGTGGAGTAGACGGGGTACCGCGGCAGCGGCCTTTGTCCGTGAATGTCGATCATGTTCACGATCAGGCCCTGGGTTTTGCGCAGGTGCGGCGCGGCCTCTTGCGACAGGAACAAGGGCGCGCGCAAGTTCGTGCCCATCAGATCGTCCCAGTGCGCGGGCGTGATTTCCCCGACCGGGGTCGGGTAGAAGGTCGAGGCATTGTTGACGAGCAGATCGAGGCGGCCGAAGGTGTCCACGGCGGCCTTTACGATGCGCGCAGGCGCCGAAGCATCGAGAATATCGGCCTCGATCAGGAGGGCCGAGTTGGCTCGCTCAGCGTTCAACTCGGCTGCGAGCCGCTGCCCTGCCTGCACGGAGCGGTGACAATGAATGCACACATCAGCGCCCTGCGCATGCAAACCACGAACGATCGCGGCCCCGATGCGGCGTGCCGCGCCTGTCACCAGCGCCACTCGCCCGACGAGTGCGCTTTTCGAATCGCTGCCAGCGCTCATGCCTGACATGTTCGCTGAACTCGCCGACGAAGCAAGCCCCAAGGCTCATCGCGCGTGTATTGCGGGGGCGCAGGCATGAGCGTCGCGACGTCGCTTCCGCCGCTCACCCCCGAAGAAGCCGCCCACAGCGAGCGGGTGGTCAACCGCATCCGGGACGAGATCGACGCGTGCGGGGGCTGGATCAGCTTCGAGCGCTTCATGGAGCTCGCGCTCTACGAGCCGGGGCTCGGGTACTACAGCGCCGGGTCGGTGAAGCTCGGGGCCGCCGGTGATTTCGTGACCGCGCCGGAGCTGTCCTCCCTGTTCGGCCGGTGCCTCGCTAACCAGTGCAGCGAGATCTTCGCCACGCTTGGGAGCGCGGACATCCTCGAGCTCGGCGCTGGCTCCGGAGCGATGGCGGCGGACATCCTGGCCGAGCTGGCCGCGCAGGGCGCGCTGCCGGAGCGGTATCTCATTCTGGAAGTCAGCGCGGATCTGCGGGAACGCCAGGCTGCGACCCTGAAGGAGCGCGTGCCTGAGCATTTCTCGCGCGTCGTGTGGCTCGATCAGCTACCGGAAGGCTTGACGGGCGTGGTCCTTGCGAACGAAGTGCTGGACGCGTTGCCAGTGCAACGCTTTCGCATTCGTGGCGGCCAGGTGAACACGCTCGGCGTGACGTGGCAGCTCGGGCGCCTCGATTGGTCGGAGGTCCGCGCGGATGAAGCCTTGGAGGCGGCAGTCAGGAAAATCGAATCGGAGCTCGGAGAGCCGCTTGCGGACGGATATTGCTCCGAGATCAACCTGCGTCTGCCTGCTTTCATGCAGGGCATCGCCGGAGCGTTGTCGCGCGGCGTCGCGCTCTTCATCGATTACGGATTGCCTCGCCGACAGTACTATCGCCCGGATCGAAGCGAAGGCACGCTCCTTTGCCACTTCCGGCATCGCTTCCATGACGATCCGCTCATCAATTTAGGGGTGCAAGACATCGGCGCGTGGGTCGATTTCACGACGGTCGCTGAAAGCGCATTGGCCGCCAATCTCAGCGTCGCCGGATTCACCACGCAGGCGCATTTCCTGATCGGGGCGGGCATCGATAAGTTCCTCACTCCGACCGAGGATGAGGCGCTCACCGCGCGCGTGCAGCTTGCCCGTCAGGCGATGCTGCTCACGTTGCCCGGCGAGATGGGCGAGCGCTTCAAGGTCATCGGGCTTTCGGCCGGGTATGAAGGCGCGCTCAGAGGTTTCTCAGTGCGCGACCTGGCCGCAACGCTGTAAGAGCGGGTAGCTACGCCTGCGTGCTGCGTAGTTGGTGAATCACCGCGAGGCGCTTCTTGCGCAGGAGCTCGGCGATCTGCGGGCCCTCGAGCCCGGCTCGCTCGTCCTCACTTAGCGTCACTGAGGCTGCGGCTTTGTGTACGCGACGCAGAAGCTCGGCCTGCGGATAGTCGCGATTTTCCAATCCCTTGCGGCCCCGCGCGTCTGCTTCGCAGGCGAGGATGAATTGCTCGAAGCGAGCGGGTCGGCGAAACGCGTCCGCCCGCTCCAAAAGCTCGAGCAGCGTGCTATCCCGCAACTCCGCGGCGCGATGCGAGAGGAGGTGGTAGCGAGCGACCAGCACGCCCAGCTCGCGATACACGTTAGGTACGCGCAGGCGATCGCACATCGACTCGACGAGCGCGGCGCCTCGCTGCTCGTGCGCAATGTGCCTGGGCCATTCGCTCGGCGGAGTCGTCCCCTTGCCAAGGTCGTGCGTGAGTGCGGCGAATCGCACGACGGGATCGGGCGTCAGTCGCGTGGCCTGCTCGAGCACCATCATCGTGTGGACGCCGGCGTCGATCTCCGGATGCCAGCGCTCGGGTTGCGGAACGCCGAACAACGCGTGGACCTCCGGAAAGATGATCGCCAGCGCATTGGCTTCGCGCAGGCTTTCGAAGAACTTCCAGGGCGCAGGCGCTTCCAGCGCGCGCTGCGTCTCCTGCCAGACGCGCTCGGGCACCAGCGCGTCGAGTTCTCCACGCGCCGCGATCTCGCGCATGAGCTCGAGCGTTTCCGGCGCAATCCGAAACCCGAGAGGCGCAAATCGCGCAGCAAATCGCGCCGCACGCAGCACGCGAACGGGATCTTCGACAAAGGCGGGCGAGACGTGGCGCAGCCAGCGCGCCTCGAGGTCGCGTTGCCCGCCGAAGGGATCGATGAGCGCGCCGGTGTTCGGATCCTTGGCGATCGCGTTGATCGTCAGGTCTCGCCTGGCGAGGTCCTCTTCCAGCGTGACGTCCGGCGAAAAGCGCGTCTCGAAGCCTCGGTATCCCGGGCCTGTCTTGCGCTCCGTTCGGGCGAGTGCGTATTCCTCGCGCGAGGTCGGGTGCAAGAAGACGGGAAAATCCTTGCCGACGGATTGGTAGCCCTGCGCGAGCAGCTCCTCGGGGCGCGCGCCGACTACGACCCAGTCGCGCTCCCCGACGGGCAGTCCGAGCAGCTCATCCCGAACCGCGCCTCCAACGAGGTAGATCTGCATGGGGCAAGTGTAACGGAGAGTGGCGCTTGACGAGCGGGGCACGAGCTTCGAGGCTGTAGCGAACGTCGTTCTTACCCGAGTCGCCGTGCTCCGATTGCTCAAGCTCCTCTCGATCGTCCTGGCCGCCTTTCAGCTTGGCGGCTGCTATCTCATGCAAGCCGCGACCGGGCAGATGGAGATCGCCATGCGGCGTGAGCCCATCGCCGAGTTGCTGGCCGATCCTGCCACGCCCGATGCGCTACGTAAGCGTCTCGAGTACGTCTCGGCGGCGCGTGACTTCGCCTCCAGCGAGCTCGGCTTGCCGAACAACGGCACGTACCGCAGCTATGCCGCTCTCGACAGGCCGTACGTCGTCTGGAACGTGTTCGCAACCGAGGAGTTCTCGGTCGAGCCGGTGCGCTGGTGCTTTCCGATTGCCGGATGCGTCGTCTATCGCGGCTACTTCGATGAAGACGACGCGCAGAGATACGCAAGGAAGCTGCGGATGCGGGGATACGACACCGCTGTGGGCGGCGTAGCGGCGTATTCTACGCTCGGCCATTTCGAAGACCCGGTGCTGAGCACCATGCTCGGCTGGAACGACGTGCAGCTCGCGGCAACGCTGTTTCACGAGCTTGCGCACCAAGTCGTGTACGTGCCGGGCGATTCGAAGTTTAACGAAGCGTTCGCGACGGTAGTGGAGGAAGTAGGGCTCGAGCGCTGGCTCGCCTCGCGGGAGCGCTCGAAAGACCTGGCGCTTTGGCGCACTCAGCGCAAGCGGCACGCCGAGTTCGTCGATTTACTGCTCGATGCGAGGGAGGAGCTGCGCGAGCTATACAAGAGCGGACTGCCCGAAGAAGAAATGCGCGCGAAGAAGCAGTATCGATTCGGGAAGCTGAAGCTCGAGTACTCGCGCCTCAAGAAGCGCTGGAACGGGTACTCCGGCTACGATCGCTGGTTCGATCGCACGCTGAACAACGCGCACCTGGTCTCCGCCGCAACTTATTACGGCTGCGTGCCGGCGTTCGAGGACATACTCGATTCGGTGGGCGGCAATCTCATTCGCTTCTACGGAGAAGTCGAAGCTCTCGCGCGGCCAGAGCAACAAGACAGAAGGCGTGCGATATGCGAAATCCGGCTCGATGAGAACGGCCGCGAGGAAGTTTCCTCCCTCGCGGCCGGTCCTCGTCCTAGCGGATCGTGAACACGATTCGAGCGTTGCCGCGCCGAATCGTGATGGCGAACGCCCTTACATCCTTGAGCGTCGCACGTAGCTGCTCGAGATTTTTGATGCGCACTCGCCCGATGGCGACGATCACATCGTTCGCGCGGAATCCATTTCGCGCGGCGGGGCTACCTGGCGCCACGTTCTGTATCAGGACGCCGCCTTCGTCGGGCGCGTCGGCCAAAGTCGCGCCCGCGAACCCTGCGTGAATATCGGCGGCGGACTCCGCATCGGCTGCGCCCCGCTCGCTGATGGTCGCGTGGACGCGATGGGGCTTGCCGTCACGCATGAGCTCGATATCGACCTTCTCGCCCACTCGCAGCATGCCGATGCTGTTGCGCAGGTCTGTCGCGTTCGCGATCGGCTTGCCATTGATCGCGGTGATGACGTCTCCTGCCTTGATGCCGGCGCGCTCGGCGGCCGTGCCTTCGAGTACTTGAGAAACGAGCGCGCCCTTGGCGCTGTCGAGTCCAAGGCTTTCGGCGATTTCGGGAGTGAACTGCGTGGCGAGCTGCACACCGAGCACGCCTCGCTTCACTTCGCCATATTCGATGAGCTGGCTCATCACCGCCTTGGCCATGTTGGAGGGAATGGCGAAGCCGATGCCGATGTTGCCGCCGGTGCCCGAGAAGATCGCAGTGTTGATGCCCACGAGCTCGCCGTTGAGGTTCACGAGCGCGCCACCCGAGTTGCCCGGATTGATCGGCGCGTCGGTCTGGATGAAGTCCTGAAAGGATTCCGGATTGTTGTCGGAGCGGCCGAGCGCGCTGATGATGCCCGAAGTGACCGTGTGGCTCAGCGCGAAGGGATTGCCGATCGCGAGCACGAAATCCCCGACCTCCGCGCGGCTCGAGTCGGCGAGCGGCATCTCCGTCAGGTTCTTGGCTTCGATCTGCAGCACCGCGACGTCCGAGGGCTTGTCCCGGCCGACGACCTTCGCCTTGAACTGGCGATCGTCGAGCAGCGTCACGGTGATCTCGTCAGCATTCTCGATGACGTGCGCGTTGGTGATGATGTAGCCGTTCTTCGCATCGACGATGACGCCCGAGCCTGCGCTTTGGAAGGGAAGCTCACGGGGCGCCAGGTTGTCCGGCAAGTCGAAGAAGCGTCTGAAGAAGGGATCTTCGAGAAGCGGATTGCGCGGGCGCTGCCGCACGGTTCCTCTCGTTGCGATGTTAACGACGGCTGGTGCGGCCTTCTTCACGATGGGCGCGAGACTCGGCACCGGCGTATCGCCGACTTTCGCCGGGAGCTGGGCCGCCGCACTGAACGTGACGGCGCAGAAAGCGACTCCGATCGCCGCTATCCACGAGGGAGCGGCTATGCGTCGCGGTCTGGGGATCGAGGAAGAAGAGGGGGATGAATCAGTCGAAGAGGAGTGCGCTCGAGCGTTCAATGTCATCTAAGGGCCTCTGATCAACTCCCAACGCCCGGCTCATCGGCGCCGATGAGCCTTGCTTTTCGGGTGTTCTGGCTGGGTTGAGGGTTCGGAAAATGGACTCGGCCACGAGGGTTAAAGTTCTGTGATCGAAGAATCGGGCGCCTCGCAGCGTCGTCGTCTGGTCGGATTCTAGCCGCAACGCTCGGCTCGCCGTCGCCTGCAAGGCCGGCCGAAAGCCTCTTCTGGCGCGCAAAGCTGAAGCCTTGGAGAGCGGTCATCCCGCGCGTTTCGCGGGGGACAAATGCCCGGGTCGCGCGTTCCAGGGAATAAGTTGTGGATAGCCGGTGGAGGAGGGTGTGGATACGATGTGCGCGAGCGGGGGACACAAGATATTGTGATCCTCGATCCGGCGGGCCAGTGAGCCTCCGGGCCCGGAGGGCGTTTGAAAAATCACGGATGTTATCGCGTAAGTATTTGTACGAATTAAAGAAATCAGGCGACCCGGAAAGGCCAAGGATTTCTTGACGCCCGCGGGAACGGGGCATAGGCTTGAGCCCCTGACACAATATGTTGTGTTTTGCGATGGGAGACGCCCGCGCGCCCCGGAACGGGCTCCGGGTGGGGCCAAAGGCCCCTCGGGCGAAGTCGCAGGCACGCATCGAGTCAGGTGGACTGCCAAGAACAACGGGCGACCGGGGAGTGAGGCGGGGCTGGCCCACGCGTCGGATCGCAGCGCTCTGGCAGGTGATATGGGGATCCCCCGCCCGCAAATCCGGAAGAGACCTGTCGGCATGAAGACCGCTATCAAGCTTGAACCGATGGATGTGAACAGCATTCCGTTCCAGGAAGCCTCCCTCGACATCTGGGAGAAGAAATACCGTCTGTGCGCCAAGGACGGCACGCCGATCGATCGGACCATGGACGACACATATAAGCGGGTCGCGCGCGCGCTGGCCGAGGTCGAGAGCGAGGAGGTGCGGGAGCACTGGTACGAGCAGTTTCTCTGGGCGCTGCGCAAGGGCGCGATTCCGGCCGGGCGTGTCACATCGAATGCGGGGGCGCAGGAGCACAAGCCGGCGACCTCCACCATCAACTGCACGGTCTCCGGAACGATCCTCGACTCGATGGACGACATCCTGGCGAAGGTTCACGAGGCCGGGCTGACGCTCAAGGCGGGCTGCGGGATTGGTTACGAGTTCTCGACGCTCCGTCCACGCGGCGCGTATGTCTCGGGTGCGGGCGCTTATACCTCCGGCCCGCTCTCGTTCATGGATATCTACGACAAGATGTGCTTCACCGTCTCTTCCGCTGGCGGGCGGCGGGGTGCGCAGATGGGCACGTTCGACGTCGGCCATCCGGACGTGATGGATTTCATCCGCGCCAAGCGCGAGGCGGGGCGGCTCAGGCAGTTCAACTTGTCGTTGCTGATCACCGACGAGTTCATCCAGGCGGTGAAGGCGAACGCGGAGTGGAAGCTCGCCTTCCCCGTGACGAAGAAGGAAGCCGAAGGCCAGGATCTGACCGACTCCTCGAAGTTCATCTGGCGCGAGTGGCCGACGACGCACGGCTACGTTGTGAACGAAGAAGGCCTCGTCTGCTGCAAGGTGTACAAGACGCTGCCGGCGCGCCGTATGTGGGACGTGATCATGTCCTCGACTTACGACTTCGCCGAGCCCGGCTTCGTGCTCATCGATCGCGTCAACGAGATGAACAACAACTGGTGGTGCGAGAACATTCGCGCTACCAACCCGTGCGTCACTGCCGACACCTGGGTGCTGACGGCCGATGGCCCGCGCCAGGTCGCCGAGCTCATCGGGGTGCCGTTCGCCGCGCGCGTGGACGGCAAGGACCATCTCACCGGGCCGCAGGGATTCTTCCGTACGGCCACGCGCGAGGTCGTCCGCCTGCAGACACGCGAGGGTCATGCGTTGCGGCTGACAGCCGATCACCGCGTGCGTCGTGTGGTTCGCAAGACCCGCTGGTCCCTGGACACCGAATGGTGTCCTGCGGGTGAGCTCCGGTCGGGCGACGAGGTGCTGCTCAACAATCATCGCAGCAATGCCTGCTGGCAGGGAGAGCTCAGCGAGAGCGAGGGCTATCTGCTCGGCCTGCTCGTGGGCGATGGCACGCTCAAGCGGGAGGCCGCGATTCTCTCCGCTTGGCCGCGTGCGGGTGCCGTTCACGACGGTGGCTCCGATGGCGTATGGGCATTGATGAAAGAGGCTCACCGCTGCCTGCAGAGCCTTCCGCATCGTGCAGACTTCGCCGGCTGGCACGAGATCGCCGGGCGCGGCGAGTACCGGATGTCGTCCGCTGCCCTGCGCGACTTGGCTTTGCGCTTTGGCATGGCGCCTGGGGCGAAGACGATCACCCCGGCTTTGGAGCGGGCCTCGAGCGACGGTTACCGGGGTTTCCTGCGCGGGCTTTTCGACGCCGATGGCTCGGTGCAGGGCAGCCAAGAGAAGGGCATCAGCGTCCGCTTGGCGCAGGCCGACGTGAAGTTGCTCGAGGCTGCGCAGCGCATGCTGCTGCGCCTGGGCATCGCCTCGACGCTGTACCGCAACCGTCGCGTGGCCGGTTCGAGTGTGCTGCCCGACGGGCAGGGTGGCGTGCGCGCCTACCCGACGCTCGCCCAGCACGAACTGGTGATCAGCGGCGACAACGTCGCCGAATTCGCGCAGCAAATCGGTTTCGCCGACGGCGACAAGGCGGCCCGACTCAAGGCCCTGCTGTCGGGCTTCCGCCGCGCCTTCAACCGCGAGCGCTTTACGGCCACGGTTGAATCAGTCATTCCCGACGGCGTCGAGGACGTCTACGACGTGCAGGTGCCGGGCATCAACACCTTCGACGCCAACGGTCTGCATGCCCACAACTGCGGCGAGCAACCACTGCCGCCGTATGGCTCCTGCCTGCTCGGCTCGATCAACCTCACTCGCTTCGTGGTTGATCCGTTCACCGAGAACGCGCGCTTCGATTGGGAGGAGTTCCGGAAGGTCGTGAAAGTCTTCACCCGCATGCTGGACAACGTGGTGGAGATCAACGGCCTGCCGCTCGGCCAGCAGCGCGACGAGATCCTGCGCAAGCGCCGTCATGGCATGGGGTTCCTCGGCCTCGGCTCGGCCATCACCATGCAGTGCATGAAGTACGGCTCGCGCAAGTCGATCGCCTTCACGCAGAACGTTGCGAGAGAGATGGCGCTCGCCGGTTGGGAAGCGGCGCTCGAGCTTGCGCGCGAGAAGGGGCCGGCGCCGATCATGCTGGAAGAGTTCGAAGTCACGCGCGAGATGCTGCGCAAGCGCCCCGAGATGGCGCGCGATGGCTGGCGCGTCGGTCAGAAAGTTCCGGGCCGCATTCTGCACGCGAAGTACAGCCGTTACATGCAGCGCGTCGCCGAAGCCGCGCCGGAGCTCGTAGATGAGCTGGCGGAGGTAGGAGCGCGCTTCACTCATCACAGCTCGATCGCACCCACGGGCACGATCTCGCTCTCGCTCGCGAACAATGCTTCGAACGGCATCGAGCCTTCGTTCGCACATCACTACTTCCGCAACGTGATTCGCGAGGGCAAGAAGTCGAAGGAGAAGGTAGACGTCTTCTCGTTCGAGCTGCTCGCGTATCGTCATCTCGTCAATCCACGCGCGATGCCGAACTCGAACAATCCGGCCGAGAAGCTACCTGATTACTTCACGACAGCCGATGACATCACGCCGAGGGAGCACGTGGACATCCAGGCGGCGGCGCAGATGTGGATCGACTCATCGATCTCGAAGACGGCGAACGTGCCGACGGATTACAACTACGAGGATTTCAAGGACATTTATCTGTACGCGTACGAGCAGGGGCTGAAGGGCTGCACGACCTTCCGCTTCAACCCCGAGGCGTTCCAGGGCGTGCTGGTCAAGGAGGAGGACCTGAAGAACACGACTTACGTGTTCACGCTCGAGGACGGCACGGAGATCAAGGTGCGCGGCGATGAGGAGATCGAGTACGACGGCGAGACGCACACCGCCGCCAATCTCTTCGACGCCTTGAAAGAGGGCTACTACGGCAAATTTTGAAGGCGGTAAGAGCAGCGGGGACCGCGGCCGGATTCAAACCCACCGGCCGCCGTCACGAGCCACGCCATCGCGAGATATCACCATGAGCGCCACCAAAATCGACAAGCGCATCGTCAAGTACCGGGTCGAGAAGCCCGAGGAGAAGGCCGCGGAAGCCGCGAAGCAGGCTCCTGCGCCGGCCGAGCCGCGCAAGGAAGGCAACGTCATCTGGATGAACGAGAAGCTCGAGCGTCCGGAAGTCCTCGTCGGCTCGACCTACAAGATCAAGACCCCGGTCTCCGATCACGCGATGTACGTGACGATCAACGACATCGTGCTGAAC
>DASVCI010000008.1:0-7390 GCA_036381695.1 Steroidobacteraceae bacterium | reverse complement strand
TACAACCCGCTTCCGCGAGCGCGCGATGTTACGAGAGGAAGGGATCGGTGACCAGAACCTTGGGTCCGGCAGGCCGCCCCGGCGGGGCGGCCGTCAGGTCGCAAGAGCGGCCGGGCGGCCCGGATGGGCCTCCGGCCGGCCGGCGAGCTAGCGCCGGGCAGCCTTTTTCTTCTTCGGAGCGGCCTTCGCGCGCGCCTTGGGCTTGGCCGCTTTGGCCGGCCGGGCGGGCGCCTTCGCCGACGATTTCGAGACGAGGGTCTTCTTTCCGGAACGCTCGCTTCTCACCTCGGCGGGCTTCGACTCGGACTTGGCTGCGGGCTTGGACTGCCCATCGCCCTTGCCGTCCGCCTTGCTCTCGGCCGCCTCGTCGCTGGTCGCGAGATTGCGCTTCTCCTCCTTGTCGGACTTGAAGTCGGTCTCGTACCAGCCGCTGCCCTTCAGGCGGAACACCGGAGCCGACATCAGGCGCCGGAGCGTCTGCTTGTTGCAGCTGGGGCATTTGCGCAGCGGCGGCTCAGAGATCTTCTGTAACGCTTCGACGTAGTGCTTGCAGGAATCGCATTCGTATTCGTAGAACGGCATCGGAACGTCTCGAAGGCCAGGCCAGCGGCATCATAGGGCCGGCCCGGCAATCTTCAAGGAGCGGCCCGGCTTACGTCCGGGCCTGCCCCTCGAAAACGAGCTCGCCGTCGCGGGCCGACACCTGGATCCTGCTTCCCGGGCCGAACTCGCCCCGGAGAATCCGTTGCGCGAGCGGGTTCTCGACCTGCGTCTGGATCGCGCGCTTGAGCGGCCTGGCGCCGTACACCGGGTCGAAGCCCGCCTCGCCGAGCAGGTCTCGGGCCGCATCGTCGAGCACCAGCTCCATGTCGCGCTCGGCCAGGCGCTTGCGCAGGTAGCCGAGCTGGATGTCGACGATCGCGCGCAGGTGCTCGCGCCCGAGCGGATGGAACACGACGATGTCGTCGATCCGGTTGATGAACTCCGGGCGGAAGTGCTGCTGCACGATCTCGAGCACGGCCTGCTTCATCTTCGGGTAGTTCGCCTCGCCCGCCAGCTCCTGGATGACGTGCGAGCCGAGGTTGGAGGTCATGATGATCACCGTGTTGCGGAAGTCGACCGTTCGGCCCTGCCCGTCCGTAAGGCGTCCATCGTCGAGCACTTGCAGGAGCACGTTGAACACCTCGGGGTGTGCCTTCTCGACCTCATCGAGGAGCAGCACGGAATACGGGCGGCGCCGCACTGCCTCGGTGAGGTAACCGCCTTCCTCGTAACCGACGTAGCCCGGAGGCGCGCCGATGAGGCGGGCAACCGAGTGCTTCTCCATGAACTCGGACATGTCGATGCGCACCATCGCCTCTTCGGTGTCGAACAGGAACTCGGCGAGCGCCTTGCTGAGCTCGGTCTTGCCGACGCCGGTCGGGCCGAGGAACAGGAACGAGCCGTTCGGCCGGTTGGGATCGGCCAAACCCGCGCGCGCGCGACGGATCGCATCGGAGACCGCATTCACGGCCTCGCGCTGACCGACCACGCGACGCGACAACGCCTCCTCCATGCGCAGGAGCTTCTCGCGCTCGCCCTCGAGCATCTTCGAGACCGGAATGCCGGTCCACTTCGAGACGACCTCGGCCACCTCCTCGTCCGTCACCTTGTTGCGCAGGAGCTTGGTTTCCTGCTGCTCGGCCGCACTAGCCGCGGCGAGCCGGCGCTCGAGCTCGGGAATGCGCCCATACGCCAGCTCGGACATGCGCGTGAGATCCTGCGCCCTGCGGGCCGTCTCGAGCTCGAGGCGCGCCCGCTCGAGCTCCTCCTTGATGTGCGCCGCGCTCTGGAGCGAGGCCTTCTCCGCCTTCCACACTTCCTCGAGATCCGCGAACTCCTTCTCGAGCGTGCGGATCTGATCGTCCAGCGCCGCAAGGCGCTTGCGGGAGGCATCATCCGTTTCCTTCTTGAGCGCCTCGCGCTCGATCTTGAGCTGGATGAGGCGCCGCTCGAGGCGGTCCATCTCCTCGGGCTTGGAGTCGATCTCCATCCGGATACGCGCCGCGGCTTCGTCGATCAGATCGATGGCCTTGTCGGGAAGCTGGCGGTCGGTGATGTATCGGTGCGAAAGCGTTGCCGCGGCAACGATCGCCGGATCGGTGATGCTCACGCCGTGGTGAACTTCGTAGCGCTCCTTCAACCCGCGCAGAATGGCGATCGTGTCCTCCACCGACGGCTCGCCGACAAAGACCTTCTGGAAGCGCCGCTCGAGTGCCGCATCCTTCTCGATGTACTTGCGGTACTCATCGAGCGTGGTGGCGCCAACGCAATGCAGCTCGCCGCGCGCGAGCGCGGGCTTGAGCATGTTGCCCGCGTCCATCGCGCCCTCGGCCTTGCCCGCGCCGACTACGGTGTGCAACTCGTCGATGAAGAGGATGACCTGCCCTTCCTGCTTGGCGAGGTCGTTGAGCACCGCCTTCAGGCGCTCCTCGAACTCACCGCGATACTTCGCGCCAGCGATCAGCGCGCCCATGTCGAGCGCCAGGATCCGCTTGTTGCGCAGCCCCTCAGGCACCTCGCCGTTGACGATGCGCTGGGCGAGCCCTTCGACGATGGCGGTTTTGCCGACGCCCGGCTCACCGATCAGCACCGGGTTGTTCTTGGTCCGCCTCTGCAGCACCTGGACCGTGCGACGAATCTCGTCGTCCCGCCCGATCACCGGATCGAGCTTGCCCTGCTCGGCCCGCTCCGTCAGATCGATGGTGTATTTCTCGAGCGCCTGGCGGCTCTCCTCCGCATTCGGATCGGTCACCTTCTCGCCGCCACGGACTTCCTCGATGGCCTTCTCGATGGCTCCCTTCACGGCGCCCGCGTTGCGCAGGATCGTGCCCAGGCGACCCTTGTCCTCGAGCGCTGCGAGCACGAACAGCTCGCTCGAGATGTACTGATCGCCGCGTTGCTGCGCGAGCTTGTCGGTGAGATTCAAGAGGCGGTTGAGCTCGCTCGAGATGTGCACCTCGCCGCCCGTGCCCTGGACCACCGGTAGCCTGTCCAGAGCCTCTCCGAGCTGCGAGCGCAGCAGGTTCACGTTGGTGCCGGCGCGGTCGAGCAGGTGACGCACCGATCCGCCCTGCTGATCGAGCAAGGCCACCATGACGTGCAGCGGCTCGATGTACTGGTGGTCCCGACCGACCGCGAGCGACTGCGCATCGGCGAGGGCGAGCTGGAACCGGCTGGTCAGTTTGTCCAAGCGCATAAAGGGCGACCCCAAAATATCGGTTCAGGTGCCGTTTGAAAGTATCAGGGCAGTGCCGCGGTTCGTGCGGACCCCGCAAGAGCCTGCAAGCGAATCGCCACGAGCACGTGGAACAGCGGGGCGGGTCAGCAACGCGCCACGCGCCTCGGGGGCCTCAGGAACTCGAGAGGGGATGTGGGGAAATTGCTTAAGAATTCAACGGAACCTGAGCGCCCGTCCGTCCGACCTCCGCCTGTGCCCGCAAGCTTCACCAGGAAAAGCACGTCTGTCCGGGCAGTTGCGGGGGCCCCGGGAGCTCAGTGGGCCAGCGGGTGGCTCGCGTAGATCACCGCCACGCCCGCGACGATGAAGATCAATTGCTTGAGCGCCGAAGCGGGATCGATCCGCCGGTGCAGGCCGGGGATCAGGTCTGCGACTGCTATGTAAAGGAAGCTGGATGCGGCTAGTGCAACCGCGTAGGGGAGCAGCTCCTCGAGCGGAGCCAACGCAAAGTACGCAGCAATGCCCCCCGCGACCGAGCTCAGGCTGGTCAGCAAGTTGAGCGTCAACGCCTTGGCGCGCGACATGCCGCCATGGAGCAGAATCGCAAGATCGCCGACTTCCTGGGGGATCTCGTGCGCGAACACGGCGATCGCCGTAACGACTCCCAGGTGCACGTCCGTCATGAACGCCGCGGCAATGAGCACTCCATCGATCACGTTGTGAAAGCCATCGCCGATGAGGATGAGCCAGGCGGAAGCAGCATCCCGCCCGTTCGCGCTCGCATGAGCCTCATGCACGTGACCGTCGCAGGTCTCGTGATGGCAATGCCGCCAGAGCACGAGTTTCTCGAGCACGAAGAAGACCAGCAGCCCGACGAGCATCGTCAGTGCGATCGCATGGATAGCCTCGGCGCCGACGGCCTGAACTGCGTGCGGCAACAGCCCCAGCAAGGCCGCGCCAAGCAGCGCCCCCGTGGCAAAACTGACCAAGTGCGGCACGGCCCGCTGCCTCACGACGCCCGGCGCGAGCAAAAAGGCGGAAGCCGCGACGGCGCTCAAAGCGCCGCCCAGAGCGGTGAAGAGGACGATCCAGGCGAGCAGCGGCATAGGGTTGAAGCGGTCTGCGCGAGGGCGATCTCGCGCCGGGGGCCAAGGTTGTTATGGAGCTTGGGCCTTCCACGTTACCACGGGCGTCAAGCCCGGCCGGGCCGGCGAGAAAACGGAGTCGGCGCCGGAGCCCACCTCATTCCATCCAGATGAGCGTCGCCATCCGACCCGTGCGCCCGTCCCGGCGATATGAAAAGAAGCGCTCGGCCTCGGCGTGGACGCGGAATCCTCCTCCATACACGGCTTCCACGCCGAGGCGGCGCAGCTCACCTCGAGCGAGCGCGTATAAATCCGCTTGCCACCGGCCGCGAGCATTGCGGACGAACGCCTCCTCATGTGCGCTGTCACGGGCCAGGAACTGCTCGCGAACTTCAAAGCCAACCTCGAAGGCCTCTTGCTCGATCGCAGGCCCAAGCCACGCGAGCAGACGGCTCGGGTCGACTTCGAGCGCAGCTACTGTCTGAGCCAAAACGCCGCCGACGAGCCCCCGCCAACCCGCGTGTGCGGCAGCCACGCGTGTGCCGGCCTCATCGCAAAGCAGAACAGGCAGACAATCCGCCGTGAGAACCGCACAAACCCGATTCGCCACACGGGAGAATGCAGCATCGGCGGTAGGCGGAGCGGAGTAGTCACCCGCTTCGATCACGGTCGTGCCGTGGACTTGATTGAGCCACAGCGGCTCGGAGGGAAGGCGAAGCAGCTCCCGCACGCGTCGGCGGTTTTCGACGACGGCGGCAGGATCGTCGCCGACGTGCGCGCCCAGGTTGAGAGTGGAGAAAGGGCCGGTGCTTACGCCTCCTGCGCGCAAAGTCGTCGCCGCTCGCACGTTCGGCGGTGCAGGCCAGGCCGGCTCGATCCACTCGATGTCGCTCACTTGCGCTCCTTGGCCGACTTGAGATCCTCCGCGAGCGCGACGAGCAGAGCTTGCATGTCTTCCGGGAGGGGCGCGCTGCATTCGATCGGCTCCCCGGTCACTGGATGCTCGAACGCGAGCCGCGCCGCGTGCAGCGCCTGCCGCTTGAACTCGCGCAGGCGCTCGATCAAGCCCTGGGACGCTCCCTTCGGCAAGAGGAGCCTGCCCCCGTAGACCCGATCGCCCACCAGCGGATAGTGAATGTGGGCCATGTGCACGCGTATCTGATGCGTGCGACCGGACTCGAGCTTCAGCCGGACATGTGTGTGCGCTCGATACCTCTGGATCACGCGGTAATGAGTGACCGCCTCGCGCCCATCCTCGCGAACCGCCATCCGGGTTCTGTCGATCGGATGTCGCCCGATGGGCGCATCCACGGTCCCACCGCCCGTCATCACCCCGGTGCAAATGGCTTCGTATTCGCGCTCCACTTCGCGCGCCTCGATGGCCCGGACCAGCGCCGTGTGCGCCTCGATCGTGCGGGCTACGACCATCAATCCGCTCGTGTCCTTGTCCAGGCGATGGACGATGCCGGCGCGCGGCACTTGCGCCAGCTTCGGATCGAAATGCAGCAAGGCGTTCTGGAGCGTCCCCGCGGGATTGCCCGCGCCCGGATGCACGACCAGCCCCGCCGGCTTGTTGAGAACCAGCACGTGCTCATCCTCATGGGCGAGCTCGAGCGCGATCTGCTCGGGCTCGACCTGCGCAAGATCGGGCAGCTCGGCCTCGACCTCGACGCTCTCGCCTCCGAGCACCCGGTCCTTCGGTCTCGCCCTGGAGCCGTCCACCAGGATCTGCCCGGCGTCGATCCACTCCTTGATCCGGCTGCGCGAATACTCGCTCAAGAGCTGCGCCAGGGCCTGGTCGAGCCGCTGGCCGGCCTGCTCGGCGGGAATCGTGAGGCGTTGACGAACGGTTTCGGGCATCGTTGGAACTAACGGGGCGGCGAGCCGACAAACGAGAACCCGACTCGACATTTCCCCGCCGCCGCTGGGGACTCTCGAGGCGGGGGATTTTGGACCGGCCGCGCCCGGGGCGCCGCCGGCGGACTCGGGCTCATGGGCTATACTCGCCCGCCTTCAGCGGCACGGCGCCTCGCGCCGGGAGACAGCAAGGCTGGCAAATGGCCAAGAATTTTCGCATACGCATCCTCCTTTTGACCACGGCGGCCGCCCTGGCCCTGACGCTGAATGCCTGCGGCAACCGCCCCCAGGAGACCCTCGGCAGCGCCGAGAAACTCTACGAGATGGCGAAGCGCGCCTCCGACAACGGCAACTATCGCGACGCCATCGCCTATTACGAGCAGCTCGAAGCGCGCTTTCCGTTCAGCAATCCGGCGCGCCAGGGGCAGCTCGATCTCATGTACGCGTACTACAAGAACCGCGAGCCCGAGGCTGCGATCGACCAGTGCGACCAGTTCATTCGCGAGAACCCGACCCATCCACGGGTCGACTACGCGTACTACATCAAGGGGCTCGTGCAATTCGAGCGCACCCCGAACTTCCTCGAGCGCTGGTTCAACGCCGACCTCTCGCGCCGCCCGCCCATCGACGCCCGCAGCTCCTTCCAGTCGTTCCAGACGATCGTGCAGCGGTTCCCGAACAGCGAGTACGCCGCGGATGCACGACAGCGCATGATCTTTCTGCGCAACCGGCTCGCCGCCTATGAGGTTTACGTTGCCGACTACTATCTGCGTCGCGGCGCTTATATCGGCGCGATCAATCGGGCGAAGTACGCGATCCAGAACTACGACGGCGCGCCGCAGATCAAGCAGGCGCTCGAGATCATGGCCGAGTCGTACCGCAAGCTCGGAATGGAGGAGCTGGCAGCGGATACCGAGCGCGTGTTGAAGGAGAACTACACGGCCGTCGATCAAGTGGCGGAGGAAAAGCGCCAGGCCAAGGCCTGGTGGAAGTTCTGGTAGCTTCTCGCTTTCGCCGTTTATTGCCCCACCTGTTCCGGGCCCCCACCCTGTCCCTCCCCCGCGCGCGGGGGAGGGTATGAAGAGAGTTGCGCGTGATTGTTGCGTCCCTTCCCCCGTGAAAACGGGGGAAGATACCGTCTTTCCCGTCAACCTCCAGAGGCGACCAACGAGGGGTTGTACGGAACGCGGTACTTCAAGATTCCAAATGCGATGTGCAGCAGGCGGCG
>DASVCI010000007.1:0-9959 GCA_036381695.1 Steroidobacteraceae bacterium | reverse complement strand
GCGGCTGAGGCTTCGGTCCATTTGGGCGGCGGCCGAGGATTCAAGTGCATCGATCCAGGTCAAATCGGGCTCCGAACGCAACCATATGAGCTGACGGCGCGCCAGATGTCGCGTCGCGATGACAGCACGCCGCATCGCTGACTCCAAAGCGTCTTTGCCACTCAAATGTTCCCAGAGCTGTCGGTAACCGACCGATCGCAGCGCGGGCAGGTCCGGGTCGAGATCGCCCCGCTCGTACAGCCGGCGCACTTCCTCGAGAAAACCCTGCCGCATCATGTTTTCGAAGCGCCGTTCGATCGCCGCGTACAGTCGCTCGCGATCGCCCGGCACCCAGGCAAACGCTGCGAATCGCAAGCCCGGGTCGCGAGGCTGCGCAGCGTGCAGCTCCGTCAACGTCTTGCCCGTGAGGCGATAGACCTCCAGCGCGCGCTGAATGCGCTGGGCATCGTTCGGTCGGATGCGGCTCGCGGACACCGGATCTGCAGCCGCCAGCTCCGCGTGCAAGGCAGGCCAGCCCCGCTCCGCCGCCTCTCGATCGATCTCGCGCCGGATGCGCGCATCGGCAGAGGGCATGTCTGCGATTCCCCGCCGCAGCGCCCGGAAGTAGAGCATCGTTCCACCCACGAGCAGCGGCAGCTTCCCACGCGCCCGAATGTCATCAATTGCTCGGCGCGCGTCGCGCACGAATTGCCCGGCTGAATAGCGCTCCGAAGGATCGAGGATGTCGACCAAATGGTGCGGGACTTGCCGCAAGACCTCAGGCGGCGGTTTACCGGTTCCAATGTCCATGCCGCGATACACCATCGCGGAGTCGACACTCACGATCTCGATCGGATGGCGCGCAGCGAGCTCGAGCGCCAAGTCGGTTTTCCCCGCGCCGGTCGGGCCCATGATCAGAGGGATCGGCGCCGATGACACGTCGCGTGGAGCGCTCATCGTCCTCGCAGGAACAAGCGGTCCAGCTCCCCCATGCTGACGTAAGTCCACGTCGGCCGACCGTGGTTGCATTGATCGCTCCGCACGGTCCGTTCCATTTCACGCAGCAGCGCATTCATTTCCGGAATAGTGAGGTTACGGTTCGCGCGCACTGCGCCGTGACACGCCATCGTACCGAGAACCTCGTTCAGTGCCTCTTCCACTCCTCTCGTCGCTCCGTCCGCGATGAGGTCAGCGGCGACCCGTCGCACGAGCTCGTCCAAGTCCGCCGTTCCGAGGAACGCCGGGAGCGCACGAACCTGCACGCTGGCCGGCCCGGATCGCACGAGATCCAGACCCAAACGAGCAAGCGCGGTCGCATGCTCCTCGATCACGTCTGCTTCGCCTGGAGCAACCTGAACGGACACGGGCACGAGCAACGGCTGGCTCGCGATCGTTCCCTGCGCGAGCGCGGCCTTCATCCGTTCGTACGTGGTGCGCTCGTGGGCGGCATGCATGTCTACGAGGATGAGCCCGTCCGGCGCCTGCGACAGGATGTAGACGCCATGTAGCTGGGCGATCGCGAACCCGAGGGGCGGCGTGTCGGTGGGTTCCAGTTCCTGACGCGTTGGCGGTGCGGCCACCGCATTCGGATCCGTGGGCTCACTTTCGCGTACTCGCAAGCCGAGCGAGGACTGGTGCGACCACGAGGCTGTCGGGCGACGGTGCTCGCCATGATCGGGTCCGCGCGCGGGCCACATCATCGGAGACGTCGCCGGTATGAGCCCCGCGGTGCTCGCCGGCGGGGCCGCTTTCGTCGAAGCGCCGGCATGTGTGTCCTGCAAGGCGCGCTCGACGGTGCGAAAGAGGAAATCGTGCACGTGGCGCCCATCGCGGAAACGCACCTCGAGCTTGGCCGGATGCGCGTTCACGTCGACCTGCGAGGGATCCATGTCCATGAACAGCACGAAAGCCGGATGTCGTCCGTGAAATGTCACGTCGCGATAACCGAGGCGGATCGCGCTCGCGACGAGCCTGTCTCGCAGCATGCGTCCGTTAAGGTAGAAGTGCTGCAGATCCGGCTGCGCTCGGGCGTAGGTCGGCTGACACAGCCAGCCCCTCAGCTTGCAGCCCGCCGATTCGTGCTCGACGTAGAGCGCGTTCGCAATGAACTCCTCCCCCACGATCTGTGCGACGCGACGCTCCCGATCCACTTGCGTGAGCGCAGCGGGAAGCTGCATCAGCGAGCGGCTCCCCGAGGAGAGCGAGAACGCCGTTTCGAAGCGCGACAACGCAAGCCGCTCGAGCATGCGTGCGATGTGCTGCGTCTCCGTGCGCTCGGCGCGCAGGAATTTGCGGCGCGCGGGCACATTGAAGAACAAGTCGCGCACCTCCACGGTCGTGCCGACCGGGTGTGCGGCTGGCGTGAGCGCGCTCAGCACTCCGTTATCCGCGCTGATCGAGTAAGCAGTGTCGGCGTCGGGCGTCCTTGATGTCAGACGCATGCGAGAGACCGACGCGATGCTGGGCAACGCCTCGCCGCGGAAGCCCAGCGTGCCCACGCGCTCCAGGTCGTCGATCGTGGTGATCTTGCTCGTAGCGTGTCGCGACAACGCGAGCGCGAGCTCATCCCGCGCGATGCCGCTTCCGTCGTCACGCACACGACAGAGGCGCACGCCACCATCTTGGATTTCGACATCGACCCGGCGCGCGCCGGCGTCCAGGCTGTTCTCGACCAGCTCTTTGAGCACGGAAGCCGGACGCTCGATCACCTCGCCGGCGGCGATCTGATGGATGAGCTGCTCGGGGAGGACGCGGATCGGCATAGGCGCGGCGGATGGGCCGCGCGAAGGATAACAGAGCGAGGGACGGGCGACTCGCTACTGCGACGTGCCCGCCGTGGATTCGCCCGCGTGCGCGTCAGCCGTCGCCAGAACCGCGGAATCGCTCTGCTTCGAGCGCAACTGTGCGATGAGGGTGCCCGGCGGCGGCTTGGAATAAAAGTAAGCCTTGACCCCCTTGAAGATCGCGTCAGCGAGCCGCTGCTGATGCCGCGGATCCCGCAGCCGCTGCTCCTCGGTGGGATTCGAGATGAAGGCGGTTTCCACCAGGATCGACGGGATGTCCGGCGATTTGAGCACGATGAATCCGGCCTGCTTGACGCCTCGGCGCGTCACGTTGCCGATCCGGTAGAGCGCATCCATGACCTTGGCCGCGGCATCGATGCTCGCGCTCATGCTCGCGCCCTGGGAAAGATCGAGCAGCACGGAGGCGAGCACATTGTCTTTGTCATCCAGCGACACGCCCCCGACGAGGTCCGCCGCGTTCTCCCTGTCGGCCAGCCAGCGAGACGCTTCGTCGCTCGCCCCTCGCGCCGAGAGCACGTACACGGACGAGCCCACGACGGAGCGGTCATGGAATGAATCGGCGTGAATGGACACGAACATGTCCGCCTGCTGCTTGCGTGCGCGCCTCACCCGCTCCCGCAGCTCCACGAAATAGTCGCCGTCCCGCGTAAGCACGGCACGCATGCCCGGCTCTCTGTCTATGCGCTGCTTGAGGCGCTTGGCGATCTCGAGCGTTACGTTCTTTTCGCGTGTCCCTCGCTTACCAATCGAGCCCGGATCCACGCCACCGTGGCCTGCATCAATCGCTACGATGATGTCGCGGCTGTGTGCGTCCTGCGCGGACTTGACCACCTGCGGCGGCCCCGACGGCCGCGGGGGAGCGAGATCCACGACGAGCCGATGCCCGTGGGGACCGCTCGGCCCCACCGTGAACGCGTTCGGTTGGGCGGGCGCCGCGAGATCGATCACGAAGCGCAAATCGCCATCGGCCTGCTGGCCGACGCGCAGTTGTTTGAGAAACCCCTCGTCCGAGGGGAGCGAGCTCTCACTCTTGGCGAGCTGAGCCGAGGGGATGTCGATGACGACTCGGCCGGGGTTCTCGAGGATCAGGACCTCGTGGCTCGCGGGCCCGGACAGATCAAAAACGAGCCGGGTCGCCTCCGGCCCCGCCCAGACGCGCACATCCTCGACGGTCACTGAGCGCGCGTGAGCCACGCAGGCGAGCAGGAACACGGCCAGGCCGGCCGAGCCCGTTCTGACGCCACCCGACCGTGGCCCGAGGCGAACACCGCTCTGCATGCCGGTAATCTACTCCGGCGCCGGGCAAGTTTTCAATCAAATGATGGGGATACGACGAGTTATTGTGACGCCGCTGCAACGATTTGCTCCACCAGCTTGTCCCCGACCGAAGATCCGGACCTGAGCGTCACCAGTCTCACGGAGTGTCCGGAACCCGGCGGAGGCGTGCCGACTGCGTCCGATGCCTTGGAGTACTCGATCTCCAGGGTCAGATCCGCAGCCGGGAGCCGATCCGCGGCGCGGGAGGACCACTCGATCAGGAGCACGCTGCCCGGAGTCAGAAGCTCACGCAAAGCCAACGCGTCCACCTCGTCCGGATCGGCCAACCGATACAGGTCGACGTGATAAAGCTTGAGCCCGGGCACCTCGTAAGGCTCGACGAGCGTGTAGCTGGGGCTGCGAATCGGGCCGGCCACTCCGAGCGCATGCAGAAGGCCGCCAACCAATGTCGTCTTGCCCGCGCCCAGCTCTCCTTCGAGCGCCACGACGAGCGCTCCCTCCGCAGCCGTGCGCAGCCCCTGCCCCAGAGTCGCGCCCAGTGCGCGCATCTCGTCGGGCGTGGCGATGTTCAGAAGCGCTGAGCTGGATTGACGCACGTTGGCAGATACGTAAACAGATCTGTTGCAAGCAACCCGCGCTCACCGAGCCGCGCGGCCATATCGCCGGCCATCGCATGCACGAGCACTCCCGCTCGGGCGGCCGCGGGTGGATCGGCTGTCTGGGCGAGGATGCCAGCGATGACGCCCGTCAGCACGTCTCCCATGCCCGGCGAGGCCATGCCGGGATTGCCCCGGTCGCACAGCCATGGCAGCTCGTTGTCAGTCACGACCAGTGTGCCCGCGCCTTTCAGGACCACCGTGCCTCCGTAGCGTGCTGCGATTTCGCGCGCCGACCCCAGACGGTCTTTCTGAACTTCCGCCGTGGACCGGCCAAGCAACCGGCCGGCCTCACCCGGGTGCGGCGTGAGCACCCACCGAGGCCCGGAACGCGGAGCCTGAGACAGAAGGTTGAGCGCGTCGGCATCGATCACCATTGGCCGGTCGCTTTCAAGCGCGGCGGCGAACATCTCGCGCGCCCAATTGTCCTGGCCAAGACCCGGCCCGACGGCCAGTACGTCGGCTCGCTCGATCAGCGCGCGAACTTCGTTGCCGTTTCGCGTGCCGCGACACATCAGCTCGGGACGCCCGGCGACGATAGCGGCGAGATTCTCGGGATGGGCCGCCACGGTCACGAGCCCTGCGCCCGAGCGCAGCGCTGCTTCTCCAGCCATGCGCGCAGCGCCAGCCATGCCGACGCCGCCGCCGATCACTAGCACGCTGCCCTGCTGACCTTTGTGCGTTGTCCGGCGTCTCGGCGGCAGCAGGCGCAAAAGCACACTTTCATCGATTCGCCGGGCTGCGTACTCGACGTGCTCCAAAGCGTCGCGCGGCAGCTCGAGGCTGTCGAACATCACGATGCCGGTGTGGTTCGGACCCTCCCCGAGATAGAAGCCGAGCTTGAGGCCGATGAACGTCAGAGTGCGCTCGGCCGCCACAGCCGTTCCGAGCACTTCTCCGGTATCGGCGTGCAGACCGCTTGGGATGTCCAGAGCGAGCACGCGCGCGCCGCATTCATTGATGACCTTAATCGCTTCCGCCGCGAGCCCGGTCACGGGGCGTGAGAGGCCGACTCCGAAGATCGCATCGACTACTACGTCGACATCACGCAGCAACGTCTCGTTCCAGGGTTCGACCTTCCCGCCCGCGGCGACGTAGTCGTCATGGGCCCGTTTCGCATCGCCGCTCAGCTGAGAGACGTCGGCGAGCGTCGCGACCACCACGTCCAGGCGTTGCTCCCGGGCAGCTCGGGCGAGCACGTAGCCATCGCCCCCGTTGTTCCCGGGCCCGCAGACGACGAGCACGCGCTCGGCCGACGGCCAGCACGTGCGCAACGACCTCAGCCCGGCCTCGCCGGCCCGGGTCATCAGCGTGTACGAGGGGATGCCGAGGTCCTCGATGGCATGCCGGTCGAGCGCCCGCACCTGCCCCGCGGTATGCACGGCCACCGGTAGAGAATCCATGCGGCAAGCCTATCAAAACGCGTGCGCGAAGGATGACAGACTCGATGCCTGCGGCCCGTATACTGACCGGCGCATGACCGCCACGCTCTCAGAGATTCCGCACACCGACGAAAAACTCGGTGAGCTCGCCGGAAGGATCCGGCAGTGGGGGCTCGAGCTCGGGTTCCAGCAAATCGGCATCGCCGGCGTCGAGCCCGGACCCGACGAAGAGCGTTTCATGCGCTGGCTCGAGCAGGGCTGCCATGGCGAGATGGACTACATGCAGCGGTACGGCGCACGCCGTGCCCGCCCGAACGAGATCGTTCCAGGCACGTTGCGCGTGATCTCGGCAAGGATGGATTACCTGCCGGGCGGCGCCCGCAACGCTGAGGAAGTGCTCGCTGACCCGCAAGCCGGCTATATCTCGCGCTACGCGCTGGGCCGCGACTACCACAAGGTGATGCGCCGCAGGCTCGCGACCCTCGCCGAGCGCATCCAGGCGCACATTGCAGCCACCTCGTATCGCGTGTTCGTCGACAGCGGACCGATCCTGGAAAAAGTCTTTGCGCGCAACGCGGGGCTCGGCTGGATCGGCAAGCACACGAACTTGATTCATCGCCGGGCGGGCTCCTGGTTCTTCCTCGGCGAGATCCTGACCGACCTGCCCCTGCCGATCGATGAGCCGGCAACCGAGCATTGCGGCACCTGCCGAAAGTGCATCGACGTGTGTCCGACAGGGGCCATCGTCGCGCCCTTTCAGCTCGATGCGAGACGGTGCATTTCGTATCTCACAATCGAGCTGCACGGGTCCATTCCGGAAGCCTTCCGCAAGGCGATCGGCAATCGGATCTACGGTTGCGACGATTGCCAGTTGGTGTGCCCGTGGAACAAGTTTGCTCGCCTGTCGGCAGAGCCTGATTTCGCGCCGCGCCACGGCCTCGATCAGGCCAGCCTGGTCGAGCTGTTCGCGTGGTCCGAATCCGAGTTCCTGGCGCGCACCGAAGGCAGCGCCATTCGCCGGATCGGCTATGAACGTTGGCTGCGCAACATCGCGGTCGCGCTCGGAAATGCGCCGACGACGCCGGCCGTCATCCAGGCGTTAAACGCACGCAAGGATCACCCTTCCGAGCTCGTGCGCGAGCACGTTGTCTGGGCGCTCGAGCAGCATCGCGAGCGAACGCCCGCCTGCGAGGAACGCTAGCCGGAAGTCGAAGGAAGTCGGGCGCGAACGTTGTCGATCAGCCGCGCGCGGCCGATGCGGGCCGCGGTCAAAACGACGAGCTCGCGCGATTGCACGCTCGGCGGCTCGAGCGTAGCGGCGTCTCGAATCGAGAAATAGTCGGGCCGAAAGCCCGCTTGCTGCAGGGCCTGATAGCCGGCCTGCTCGAGAGCCTCGTAATCCGTTCGCCCGGACTCGATGGCGGCCCGCGCCCGGTCGAGCTCCTGGAAAATTTTCGGTGCGATCCGTCGCTCCTCGGGAGTGAGGTATCGATTTCGCGAGCTCATGGCGAGCCCGTCCGGCTCTCGCGTCGTCGGCACACCGATGATTTCAACGGGCATACACAGATCGATCACCGCACGGCGGATGATCATGAGCTGCTGGTAATCCTTCTCGCCGAAAACCGCTACATCCGGCTGCACCAGGTTGAGCAGCTTCGTCACGACCGTAGCCACGCCCATGAAATGGCCCGGGCGGAATGCGCCACAGAGGATGTCCTCGAGACCGGGCACATGAACGCGAGCGGTCGACTCCTGACCCCGCGGATAAATGTCCGCGACCTCGGGCATGAACAGCAAGTCGACCTGCATCGATTCGAGCAGGCGCCTGTCTTCGTCCGGCGTACGGGGATAAGCGGCGAAATCCTCGTTCGGGCCGAACTGCAACGGATTGACGAAGATGCTGACGATGACGCGATCGGCGAGCTCCGCCGCTTTGCCGATCAGGCTGCCGTGGCCGGCGTGAAGGTTCCCCATCGTGGGGACGAATGCGATCCGCTCGCCGCGCCGACGCCAGCTCGAGACGCGATCTTGCACATCTTTCGGGCGAGCGAGCACTTCCATTGGAATGGGTGGATGAGAAATGAAAAGGAGTAATTGAGTGCGCGCTTAGAAGCAGTGCTCGGGCGCCGGATACTCGCGTGACTTCACGGCCTCAACGTAAGCCTTCACCGCTTCGAGCACGCTGTCGTGACCGGCCATGAAGTTCTTCGAGAACCTGGGCTTGCGCCCGGAGGTAATGTCGAGCACGTCGTAGAGGACGAGAATCTGTCCGTCCGTCTCCGGACCCGCGCCGATGCCAATGACCGGCACGTGCAAGGCCCGCGTGATCTCGGCACCCAGCTTCGCCGGAATGCATTCGAGCAGCACCAGATCCGCCCCCGCCTGCTCGAGCGCCAGAGCATCTTTCATCATCTGCTCGGCCGCCGCCTCTTCGCGACCTTGCACCCGGAACCCGCCCGCTTTGTGCACGGACTGGGGCTTGAGCCCGAGATGCGCGCAGACGGCGATGTCATGGCTCGCGAGGAACTCGACGATCTCGACCTGGCCGGCGCCGCCTTCGAGCTTGACCATTTTCGCGCCCGCCTCCTGCATGAGGCGCACGGCGTTCGAGAGCGCCTGCTCGCGCGTCGCGTAGGTCATGAACGGCATGTCCGCCATCAGGAACGGGCGGTAGAGCCCCTTCGACACCGCGCGGCAGTGATAGATGACATCTTCCAGGGTGACGGGGACCGTCGTGTCGTGCCCCTGGATGACCATGCCGAGCGAATCGCCCACCAGCACCACGTCTACGCCCGCATCGTCCACCAGGGTGGCGAAGCTCGCGTCGTAAGCGGTGATCGCGGCGATCTTCTCGCCGTCCGCCTTCATCTTCGCCAGCGTCGAGATGTTGACGGGCGGTCTCGGCGCGTAGCGCTCTTGCAAATGCTTGTACATGGGCTCGGCGCCCCGGCTTAAGGAGCGGGAAGAATGACTTAGGGTGGCGCAAACATCAACTTCGGGCACCCCCCCGGGACGCCCCGGGCGAGCGGCCCGAGCGGCGCTAGACGGTGCTCTTGAGCGGGTTGTAGTAGTGACGGCCGCGACGGATGCGGCGCACCTGCTCGAGCAGTTGCCCGTAATCCTCGTCGTTCGAGACGAAGTCGGCCTGCGCGGCATTCACGATGAGAAGGGGCGATGCGCCGTAATCGTGAAAGAAGCGGGCGTAAGCCTCCTGAAGCTTCTCGAGATACGAGCGCTCGATCTGCTGCTCGTACCGGATGCCGCGGCGCTGGATTCTTTCGAGCAGCACATCGACGGGCGCTTGCAGATAGATCACGAGGTCGGGCACCGGCACATCGACCGCGAGGCGCGAATACACCTGGTCGTATAAAGCCAGCTCCGCCTCATCGAGCGTCAACCGCGCGAACAGCCTGTCTTTCTCGAGCAGGTAGTCGGCGACCCGCACCGTGTCGAAAAGATCGTGCTGGCGGATGTCCTCGAGCTGGCGGGTGCGCTGAAAGAGAAAGAAGAGCTGGGTCTGCAGCGCCGCCGAGCGCGGGTTCTTGTAGAAGCGCTCGAGGAACGGATTCTCCTCGGCCTGCTCGAGGATCAGATCGCTCCCGAAGCTGCGCGCGAGCCTGCGCGCAAGGCTGGTCTTGCCTACACCGATCGGTCCCTCGACGACAATGAAGCGGTGCGGCGACGTGAGGACAGCTTTCTCTGTCATGTGTCTCTTCGAGTGGAAGCGATAAGCGCCAGACCGTCCGATCCGGCGCGCGCGGCCAGGTCGCTCACTTTGCCGTGACCCGGCACGGTGAGGAACGGCGCGATGTCCCGCAGAGGATACAGGACGAAGTTGCGGCTCGTGAGTCCGGCGTGGG
>DASVCI010000006.1:0-2987 GCA_036381695.1 Steroidobacteraceae bacterium | reverse complement strand
GCCGGCCCGGGAGCGTGGCGAGATGACGGCCGACGAGACCGATCAGCAGCTCGTCGAGCGCGTCCAGGCCGGCGACCGTTCCGCCTTCAACCTGCTGGTGCTGAAGTACCAGCATCGAGTGCTGAAGCTCGTGAGCCGCTTCATCAACGACGCTGCCGAGGCCGAGGACGTGGCGCAGGAGGCTTTCCTGAAGGCCTATCGCGCACTGGGCTCGTTTCGCGGCGACAGCGCGTTCTACACCTGGCTGTATCGCATTGCGATCAACACGGCCAAGAACGCCCTGGTCTCGAACCGGCGCCGCCCGGTGGATTTCGACCTGGACTTGCAGGATCCGGAGCAGTACGACCGGCATGCACGGCTCAAGGATGCCGAGACGCCGGAGGGCGTGCTGCTGACGGACGAGATCCGCAGCGTCGTCGAGAAGGCGATGGAGCAGCTTCCCGAAGACCTGCGAACTGCGATCGTGCTGAGGGAGTTGGAAGGCCTCTCCTACGAGGAGATCGCCGAGGCGATGGATTGCCCGGTCGGAACTGTGCGCTCGCGGATCTTTCGCGCGCGCGAAGCGATAGACAAGAAGCTCAAGCCGCTTCTTGAATGATCGCGTTGTATGCAATCGGCACGCGGTCTTGCCCCCGAGGCGGGGTGAGGACCGCGGGGTCAGGGCTCATTGAAAGGCGATAGTGGATGCTGGCAATGTTGCGGATGGCGGTGATGAACTCATGACGGATGCCGTGAAGGAACAGCTCTCAGCGTGCCTCGACGGCGAGTTGCCGCGAGCAGAACTCGACCTGTTGCTCAAGCGGCTCGAGCACGATGCCGAGCTGCGTGCAGTGATGGGCCGTTACGCGCTGATGCGCGAGGCGCTTCGGCAGGCCGCCCCGTCGGTGGCCTCACCCTCGTTCGCCGACAAGGTCGCGAAGGCCGTTGCCGCCGAGACTCCGGTCAAGGTGCCGCTGATCAGGCGCATCTCGCCCGCTGCGGTGCACCGTCTCCGTCCCGTGGCCGGTTTGGCCGTCGCCGCAAGCGTCGCCGCGCTGGCCGTCTTCTCGGTGCAGCGATCCGGCCTGCTTCCTGGCGGCCCGACGGTAGCGGTGAATGAGCCTGCACCTCCCCCGACTGTGACGATCCAGGATGAGTCTCCGAGCTACGTCGTCCCGACGACGACGTCGCAGCCGGTTTTCGTTCCCGCCGCGCGACTCACCAACTACGTCGTCGCTCACAGCGAATACTCCTCGCCGCTCGGTCGCCGCTCGGTCCTGACGAGCGTGCTCACCTCGGACGAGGATCGCGACGCGTTCGCGCCGGAGGACGAAGAGCCGTCCTCCGAATCTCCGGTACAGGTCCGTTGATGGCCGTGACGGTGCGTAAGGCCGCGATTCTTGCCGCCTTGCTGGCCTCGATATCGGCCCACGCGGCTGATCGCGAGGCGAGGGAATGGCTCGAGCGGATGTCCGAGGCGCTCTCCACGCTCAACTACGACGGTCGCTTCTTCCACATCCGCGACTCGCAGACCGAAGCGATGCGGATCATTCACCGCGTCGAGCGGGGCAAGGTGACCGAGCGGCTGGTTTCGCTCGACGGGAGCGGCCGCGAGCTGATCCGCAACCAGACCGAAGTCATCTGCTACCTCCCCGACAGGCGCACGGTGCTGGTGGAACGCCGCCCGGGGCAGAACACGCTGATCGCCGCCGTCCCGAGCTACAACGAGCAGCTCGAGGAGCACTACCACATCAGGCGCGGCCCGTTCACCAAAGCGCTCGGCCGGCGCACGCAGGTCATTCTGGTGCAGCCGCGCGACCAGTACCGCTACGGCTACAAGCTCTGGCTCGACAGCGAGACGGCCATGCCGCTCAAGTCGCAGCTTTGCGATCGCGACGGCAACGTGATCGAGCAGATCGTGTTTGCCGAGCTGAACTTCCGCGACCGTATCCGTGCCGATGAGCTCAAGCCGTCGGTGTCCGCTGAAGGGTTCACCTGGATCAGGCAGGACGTGCGTGAGCCGCAGGTGGCCGATGCGGCAGTCGGCTGGAATGTCGTTCAGCCGCCGGCCGGATTCCGGCTGACCGCCTGGCGATTGCAAGTGATCGCCGGCTCGAGCCAGCCGGTGAGGCATCTGGTCTTCTCCGACGGGCTCGCCTCTGTGTCCGTTTTCATCGAGCCCCGTAACCCACGAAGCGAGCCCATGCGGGGCCTCGCCAAGGTCGGGACCGCCTTTGCCTACTCCCGCAATCTCGACGGGCATCAGGTGATCGCCGTAGGGGAAGTTCCGGCGGCGACCGTCGAGGCGATCGCCACCGCCGTGACGAAGGCGGGCACCAAGCCCATCGAGCCGGCTCGTCCGGTCGCCCGCGATCCCGCGCGGGATCCCGGGCAGCCGCAGCGCCGCTGAGCCGCCCCCGAGATGTCTTCGCCTGCCACCGGCCGCCCGATGCCGAGGTGGACCGTCTACAGCCGGGCCGAATGCACGCTCTGCGAGCGGATGCTCGAGGAGTTGGCTCGGCTCATCGGCCCTGATGCCGCGCGTCACGTCCAGGTGATCGACGTGGACAGCGACCCGGAGCTTGCCCGCAGGTACGGCTCGAAAGTGCCGGTGCTGATGGCCGACGGGGAGTTCGTCTGCGCCTGGCGCCTGGACGAGCAGCGAGTGCGGGCGCACCTGTCCTGAGCGCAGCGTTCGCGGCGCAGCGGACACCGGTCCGCTATAATCCGCCGCCGCTTGCGAGCCACCTGCTGATGAAGCTGATCCGCAACTTCTCCATCATCGCGCACGTCGACCACGGTAAGTCCACGCTCGCAGACCGCTTCATCCAGCTCTGTGGCGGGCTCGAAGAGCGCGAGATGGAGGCGCAGGTGCTCGACTCGATGGCGCTCGAGCGCGAGCGCGGCATCACCATCAAGGCGCAGAGCGTCTCCCTTCGCTACCAGGCCCGCGACGGTGAGACTTATCAGCTCAACTTCATCGACACTCCGGGGCACGTCGATTTCTC
>DASVCI010000005.1:0-8537 GCA_036381695.1 Steroidobacteraceae bacterium | reverse complement strand
CGCGTTCCGGAGCGAAGAGGAAGTGCGCGCCGGTCTCGATCGCATCTGGCAGGCGATGAGCGACTGCATCGATCGCGGCCTCACACAGGAAGGCGTGCTGCCTGGAGGACTGAACGTACGACGCCGCGCGGCCAAGCTGCGCGCGACGCTCGCGCAGCGGGAGCAGAACAATACCGCCGATCCGCTCATCGCCATGGACTGGATCAACGCTTGGGCGCTCGCGGTGAACGAGGAAAATGCGGCCGGAGGCAAGGTCGTCACTGCGCCGACCAACGGGGCGGCGGGTGTAGTGCCTGCCGTTCTGCGCTACTACGATCGGTTCTGCAATGGCACACGCGAAGGCCGACACATTTTCCTCCTCACCGCGGCGGCGGTCGGCTCGTTGTACAAGCGAAATGCGAGCATCTCGGCGGCGGAAGTGGGGTGCCAGGGCGAGATCGGCGTGGCTTGTTCGATGGCGGCCGCGGGCCTGGCCGCCGCGCAGGGAGGCACGAACGAGCAGATCGAGAACGCGGCCGAGATCGGCATGGAGCACAACCTGGGGCTCACGTGCGATCCCATTCGCGGGCTCGTGCAAATTCCCTGCATCGAGCGCAACGCGACCGGGGCGGTGAAGGCGGTCGACGCCGCCCGGCTTGCGCTCATGGGCGACGGGCGTCATCACGTGACGCTCGACAAAGTGATCGAGACGATGCGGCGCACTGGCGCCGACATGCGCGATTCCTACAAGGAAACCTCGCTCGGCGGCCTGGCCGTCAACGTGCCCGAATGCTGACCCGACCAGGCCCGTAGGCGGGCCCGCTCACGCCGCCCTTGCATCTTAAATGAGAACCATTATCATCTAGCACCACGCCGCAGCGATCAGAACGAGTCGAGTCCCAATCAGGATCGCCTTCGGCCCAAGAGCCAGCCCTCCCTCCGCCCGACCTCCAAAGTCCGGCGGGCGGTCGCCAGCCACGCCTCGAGTCCCATTCAAGGAGTGTGTCCGTGCGATCGCCTTTGCTTGCCCTGCCTCTCGTTCTGGCCGCCCTGTCGCCGCTCGAAGCCCGCACTGAGCCGGCGGATGCGAGCGTTGACCCGCCAACCGCGAAGCCGATACCGGTGCAGGAGCTGAAGAAGATCTCGGTCACCGCCACGCGCGGTGAGCGCGAGATCGACAGCATCGCCGGCACGGTCACCGTGATCGATGCGGCTCGCATCGAGTCCGAGCTCGCCAGCGACATCAAGGACCTGATCCGCTACGAGCCGGGGATCTCGGTCTCGAACGCCGCAACGAGGTTCGGGCTCTCGGGCTTCAACATCCGCGGAATCGAAGGCAATCGCGTGCTGGTGAGACTCGACGGAGTGCCGATGGCCGAAGCGTTTTCGATCGGCAGCTTCTCCGATGCACGGCGCAATCTCATCGATCTCGAGATGGTGAAATCAGTGGAGATCATTCGTGGCGCCGCTTCCGCGCTCTACGGTTCGGATGCCATCGGCGGGGTCGTAAGCTTCCTGCTCAAGGAGCCGGAGGATTATCTGGTCGAGGGCCGCTCGTTCGATGCCGCAGTCCGCTCCGGCTATCAGAGCGAGGACGAAGGCTGGTTCGCAGGCGGGCGGCTCGCGCTGGGCAGGGAGAGCCTTTCGGGTCTTCTGCACTATGCTCACCGGGAAAACCACGAAGGCGACAATCGCGGCACACTCGCCAGCCTTGACCGTACGCGCACGAAACCGAACCCACAGCGATATGACTCCGACAGCGTGCTGGCCAAGCTCAGTTGGTCGCCGCACGACGATCATCTCGTGCGCCTCACGTTCGAAGGCGAACGAAACAACGTCGACACGAACGTGCTGTCGAGCGTGGGCCTGTCCGGGACGAACTACATCGAGAGTTTGCGGGGCGATGACGAGCAGACGCGCTCGCGGCTGAGTCTCGATCACGAGTGGTTTCTCGAGACGCCCGCGTTCGACTCGCTCAAGTGGCTTCTGTACGCGCAGGACTCCGAAGTGGAGCAGCGCACGTACGAGCGCCGGTTCTCGACCTTGTCCGGCCCGCCGTCCACCGTGCTGCGCGAGCGGGTGTTCAATTTCGACCAGTCCGTTTTCGGCGCCGAAGTGGTCTTTCGCAAGGAGCTCGAGCTCGGCGCCACCGCCCACCGGCTCACTTACGGCCTCGATTTCATCGACACCGAGACCGAGCAACTGCGTGACGGCGTTCAGACCCACCTTGCGAGCGGCGCGCGCACGTCCAACATCCCTCCCGACGAGTTCCCCGTGCGCGACTTTCCCCGCACGCGAACGCGTGAATACGCGTTCTATGTCCAGGATGAGATCGGCGTGGGCGCCGACTGGCTGATCGTACCGGGCGTGCGCGTCGATCGTTACGAGCTCGATCCGAAGCGCGACTGGATCTTCGAGGAGGACAACCCGGGCGTGGCGACGAGCAGCATCGAGGAGACGAGCGTGAGCCCCAAGCTCGGCCTGGTGCGCTCCTTCGGCGAGCACTATTCCGTTTTCGCGCAGTACGCGCGTGGCTTTCGCGCTCCTCCGTACAACGACGTGAACATCGGCTTCACCAACCTTGCGTTCGGCTACACCGCGATCGCCAATCCCGATCTGAAGCCCGAGACAAGCAACGGTTACGAGCTGGGGCTCAGGGGCAACTTCGGGAGCAGCTTCTTGAGCGCGAGCGCGTTCTACAACGACTACGACGACTTCATCGAGTCACTCGCGATGGTGGGTATTCAGAACGGGCTGGTCGTCTTCCAGTCGCGCAATGTCGATGAAGCCCGGATCTACGGCGCGGAGCTTCGTGGCGGGCTCGCTTTGTCCGCGTTTTCTCCACGCCTCGAGGGGTGGATGCTCAAGTCGAGTGTCGCCTGGGCGCGTGGCGAGGACAGCGTGACGGATCGGCCGCTCAATTCCGTCGAGCCGTTGAAAGGCGTGCTCGGAGTGTCCTACTCCCCCTCGGGCAACTGGGGCATCGAGCTCATTGCTACGGCGGTCGACCGTCCGTCACACGTGGATCACGGGGACGGCGAGCTCTTCGTTCCGGCGGGCTACGTGACGCTGGATTTGCTTGCCCACGCGCAATTCGGCGAGCGTTTGCGCGTCAACGTCGGGATCTTTAACCTGACCGACGAGAAATACTGGGAATGGTCGGATGTGCGCGGGCGCAGCGCGAGCGATGCGGCCATCGATCGGTACACGCGGCCGGGCCTCAATGCGAGCGCGAGCGCGACCGTGCGGTTTTGATCCGGAGCTGACATGAGCGCGCGCGGTCTTCTCGTTCTTCTTGCATCGCTCTCGTGCGGCGCGAGCTTTGGTGCGGATGAATATTCCAAAACGGGCTCGACGACCGCGTCCCGTTACACGTTCTCGTGGCCGCTGGATAACGAGGCTCTGAAGCCTCGCGGCGGTACGACGAAGGGCGCGCCGGTTACGCTGGATCATCGCCCATCGTCCGCTTGGCGCGCGTTGCGGGAGAAGAACCTCAGCGCTTTCGAGCGAGACAGGCGCGCCATTCTCGCCATGGCGGGCACCTATCGTGTGACGTTTGATTTTCTCGAGGTGGCTCCGTTCGGTCCTGAGGACGAGCCCGGGCGCCCGTACCAGTCATGGGGCACGGAGAAGATCTACGTCGATCGGGACGATGGCCGCTTCATCAGCCTCGTCCATATTCTGGAAATGCATGTGGTGCAGGAGGACGGCTCGACGAGCGAGCCCATCGTGACGAAGCACTGGCGGCAGGATTGGCAATACGAGCCCTCGCGCATCGTGCAGTATCGCGGCAAGGATCGATGGGAGCGCAGCGCCGTTTCACCTTCGCAGTCACGGGGCGCTTGGCTGCAATCCGTCTACCAGGTGGATGAGTCACCCCGTTACGCGAGCATCGGAAGGTGGGAACACTCGCCGAGCTTCTCGACCTGGCTGAGCGGCGAGACTTGGCGACCGTTACCCAGGCGCGAGTGGAGCGTGCGGGACGACTACGACGTGCTGGTCGGAACGAACCGGCACACGATTCTTCCGGACGGCTGGATCCAGGAAGAGAACAATCTCAAGACCGTGCTGACTGACGCGCGTGAGCTCGATCCCGAGCGTCCGTACCTCGCGCGCGAGTATGGAGTGGCCCGGTATGAGCGCATCAAAGATGCGGATTTCGCCGCAGCCGATCGCTACTACGAGCGCACCAGGGCATTCTGGAATCAAGTGCGCGATCGTTGGAGCGAGCTCTTCGCCTCACGCGGCACGCTGACTCTGCGCGGCCCGGTCGACAAGCTCGGCCTGTTCGAGCCGTTGTTTGCGCACGCAGAGGTTCTGGAAGAGCAGGGGTCAGAGGGCGCGGCCAGCGCCCGCAACGGGGAGGTCATAGAGGCCGCGCTGCGTGAGATGGGCGTGGAGTGAGGGCTTTCCCCCTCCCGGAGCTTGGCATTGTAGTTGAGAATCATTATCATCCAGCAACCATGAGCCTCCCGAGTCCCAACGCCCGTTCTGCGGCTCAGCCGTCCACGCCCGTCGAGCGTCCGGGCCCTTCATTGCCCTTGCTGCGCTCGCAAGAGCTGTTCGACAAAACGCGGGAGGTCCTCATCGAGCACGCAGGCAGTTTCTATCGCCTGCGCCTCACCCACAGCAACAAGCTGATCCTGACGAAGTGAAAAAGAGGGAAGGGCGAGCGCGCGAGCGACGCTCTTTTCTTCGAAAGCGTCAGACCGTGGCGAGGACTCGCTCGCTGCGCCCCGGAATCTGATAGTCGCCGCGGCGGCCGTAGACGCCGCTTTGCGCAGCGCGGCCGGTCAGCACTTCGAGCATCCCTTCCACTTTCTTGAGGCGCGCCGCGACGAGGGCGCCGTTACGATCGTTGAGGGCGCGGCAGCGTCCGGCGAGCTCGGCACAATCGGCCCAACGACGCTGGAGCCCCCGCGAAGGATCGCACCAGCCGAGCAGGCGCTCGAGGCCTTCGGGCCCCTCGGGCACGTTCATCATCCGGCAAAGCTGACGGCGCTCGTCTTCGATGCGCATCAAAGCGCCGAAGCATTCCTGGCGAGCTACGCTCGCGCGATCGAGCTCCTCGACATCGTTGGCGAGCAGCAGCTCGTGCTCGCGCTCGAGGAGCTCTTCGAGGCGGCGCAGCTGAGCGGATTCTTCACTGATGAGCTTCTGCAAGTGCTCGCGGCAGATGCCTGCATCCACGAGTTATTTCTCCGCGCTCTTGAGCTCTCGCTCCATCTGGATGAGCTTGTCGGCGATGCGCTCCGGCGCGACTTCGTATCCGCCTTCCTCGATGGCGAGGCGGATCTCGGCCACACGAGCTTCGTTCACGATCGGCTGCGCCGCCACCGCCCGCTCGAGAGCCGCGAGTTGACGGGCGCGATCCGTGATCTGCACGGGGCTTGCGCCTGAAGAGGAAGCGCTCGTTTCGGTTGCACCGGGCGCGGGGCCGCGCGGGCGCGACACCGATTTCTCGGTGCCTACCTGCACGGGGCGATTCTGGTAGCCACTGATCTTGTTGGTCACGTCCGGCACTCCTGCAAGCTCTCGCGGCGCCGCCCGATGGGCTTCGCTCGCGGCGCCCCGAAGCCTGCGCCCGGGGGTTGCGTCGAGAGCTGTAACGGCCGCGATTCTGAGAACTTTAGCGCATTGGTCGGTTGCAGCCTGAAGGCCCGCTTAGGGCAAACCCGCAGGCGACGCCCGCTGGCCGGACAATAAGTTAACTGATCGACGTCACCCGGAAGGGAGCTGACCCATGCCTTATATATGTAGCAGGCGCGCAGGGCGGGCGGGCCTCGCCGTTCAGGGTTGCCGGGTGCGCGCCGGCCATGGACGGGCGGTGACTGCTTCATCAGAGCCCCACCCTGACGAGACTCTCGCTCACGACCACACCTTCGACGATCTTGCGAGAGCTGAGGTTCTGAACCCGCACGCGCTCGGAGACTGCGCCATCACTGAGCGCCTCACCCTGCGCGCGAATTTCTATTGCGCCAGTTTTCGCCAGCAGCGTTACTCGCTGACCGCGTCGCACGAGCAGATCCGGGGCCAGCATGTTGACAGTGAGGGCCGTACCGACGGCCGCTGAACGCTTCAGCGTGTACCCTTCGAGTTTGGCAATGTCGCCGATGAACTGGCTGGCCGAGCCGGGCAGTCGTCTGGTCTGACGTTCCACATCGCCAAGCGCGATGCGCGCGCCTCGGGGCAGGGCGCGACGCAGCACGAGCACCGGCAGCTCGGTTTCCACCTTGACCGGCACATAGACTGTCCACTGATTTCCGCTCGTGCACCGCACGCCGACCGTCACGCGCGAGCCGATCGCAGCGGCGTTGTTCGCGAACGTTTCGAGCGGCGACTGGCAGGCCTCGAGGCGCAGCCTCGAGTCCAGATGCATCGCAGTCACGAAGTGCTTCCCAGGGCCCTTCGGCAACTGGTCTCGCACGAACGCCTCGGCCGCCTTCTGCAGGTCCTCGAGCGGATGCACCGAAGCCTGCGCGAAACAGGGCAGGGTTGCCACGAGCAAGAGAATCAGGGAACGGATCGTCTTCACGGAAAGCTTGGGCTCCCCGTCATCAAGTTGACACAGCTGAAGAATGAGCAAGCGGGATGCCACCAGGAAGAGTCAGCCGGTCGTGCGTCTTTAATTGCGCGCTGAACCGTGATGCAGCTCTCAAGCTCGGGCCTCAACAATGGGGTGCGGGCGGCCGACATCTGTCGCACAACCCACCCGCGCCGCAGCTTGAACGCGATCCGCTCGCTTCGATGCGCCGTTCAAGGGTTTCCCGGAGCGCCGTTGCCGGCGTGCGCTCTTGCCGGGCGGCAAACATTTGCCGCCTCGCGTGATGCCCCTCTCGAGACGCAGAAGCGCAGCCTCCGGAATGCGCGAACAAACGTGAGCTGATGCACGGTTTCGAGGTGCTGGCACGCACCTTGCTAACTCCCTCCGCAGACAGTTTTCTGACGGAGGCGCCCGATGCCGCTCAACATCGATGCCTATCTCGGCGTGCACGCCGCGGCACTCAAGTTGCGCTCTCAACGCACAGAAGTGCTCGCGGCGAATCTCGCCAATGCGGACACGCCGGGCTATCGGGCGCGGGACATCGATTTCCGCGAGGCGCTCGCTGCGGCAACCGGTCGCGGCTCGGGCGTGAGCCTCGCGACGACGCAGGCCGGCCACATCTGCACTGCCACCGTTAACGGCATCCCCGCCTCCGAACTGAAGTACCGCATTCCGCTCGCTCCCTCCCTCGACGGCAACACTGTCGATGTGCAGCTCGAGCAAGCGGCTTTCGCCGAGAACACGGTGCGCTATCAGGCGACGCTGACGTTCCTGAGCTCGAAATTCCGCGGTCTCATGACCGCCATCACCGGGCAGTAACCATGTCCTCCTTCAAGATCTTCGACATCGCGGGCAGCGGCATGAGCGCACAATCGGTGCGCCTCAACACGACCGCCAGCAACCTCGCCAACGCGGACAGCGTGAGCGGCGATCCGAACAAGGTCTACAAAGCCAAGCACCCGCTCTTCGAGGCCATTCGTGCCGGGCTCGGCACGAACGCCGCGAGCACTGGCGTGACGGTGCGCGGCATCGTCGAGAGCCAGGCTCCGCCCACAGCGCGCTACGAGCCGGGCAATCCGCTCGCGGATGCGAACGGATATGTCTACGCGCCGAACGTGAACATCGTCGAGGAGATGGTGGACATGATCTCGGCCTCGCGCTCGTACCAGAACAACGTGGAAGTGATGAACACGGCCAAGGAAATGATGCTGGCCACCTTGCGCCTCGGCCAGTAAAGGAGGCCTCGCATGTCAGTCGCCGACATAATCAATGGGACCTCCGCCGCGGGCAGTGCAGCCCGCGCCGAGGACAGCCGGCCGAAGGACCAGCTCGGCCAGGCCGAGTTCCTGGAGCTGATGATCGCTCAGCTCAAGAACCAGGATCCGTTCAAGGCGATGGACCCTTCACAGTTTCTCGGTCAGCTCGCCCAGTTCGGCACTGTCTCCGGCATCCAGGAAGTGCAGGGCGCAATCTCCTCGCTCTCGGAATCCATGCGCTCGGCGCAGGTGCTCGAGGGCGCGACCATGGTGGGACGGAGCGTGCTCGTTGCGGCTGATGAGATCGCGCTCGCGGAGGAAGGCTCGGTGGCGGGCGCTGTCGACGTTCCGGAAGGGGCGACGAACGTGCAAATCACTGTCCGCGATGCCGCCGGTCAGATCGTGCGTCGCATCGCTTTGCCGGACGGCAGCGCGGGCCTGAAGGATTTCACTTGGGACGGGCTGACTGACGAGGGTACTCGGGCCGCGGCCGGCGAGTACACGTTCGAAGCGGTCGGCACTGTCGCCGGGGCCTCGAGCTCCCTCGAAACGCTGCTTTCGAGCCGCGTCTCCAGCGTGATCATCGATCCGGCGCGCGGCCTCACCCTCAACACCCATGACCTGGGCGCACAGCGACTGAGCGACGTGCGCCGCGTGATGTAACAGGAGACTTCCATGCCATTTCGTCTCGCCCTGAGCGGTCTGAACGCGGCGCAAGCCGACCTGACGGTCACCGCCAACAACATCGCCAACAGCGC
>DASVCI010000004.1:0-17594 GCA_036381695.1 Steroidobacteraceae bacterium | reverse complement strand
TCCTGGCGCTGCATCGCGCGTCACCTGCCGGAAATCTATTCGGTGACGGCCGCAAGCCCCGGCCTCTAGGGCCGAACGAGCCCGAGCGAGCCCGCCCATGCCCCAGGTCAATGTCGCAAGTCCGTTGCGCTCCTATACGCACGGCGCCTCCAGCATTTCGGCACAAGGCGGCACTGTCGAGGAGATCCTCGCCGACCTCGAGCGTCGCTTTCCCGGCATGCGCTTTCGCATGATCGACGAGCAAGACCGCATTCGTCAGCACATCCGCATCTTCGTGAATACGAACGCAGTCAGCGATCTGTCCGAGCCTGTTTCAGAGCGCGACGTGGTTCACTTGATCTGTGCCTTGAGCGGCGGCTGAAGACGCGGGCGCGCTTCGCCCATTGTTTCGGCGCAGCTCGTCGCGTTCCTTGACTGCGCCACGAGGCGGTAAAAGAATGACGTCCCCTCATTCGGCCGGCACAAGGGCTTCTTCATGAGCCGTCATACTGCGATCGTCGAATGGAAGCGTGGCGAGAACGAGCGTTTCGTAGATCAGAAATACAGCCGCGCGCACTTGTGGCGATTCGACGGTGGCGCACGAGTCGCCGCGTCCGCTTCACCTCACATCGTGCCGCTGCCGCATTCGGTGGCGGAGAACGTGGATCCGGAAGAGGCCTTCATCGCCGCCCTGTCGAGCTGCCACATGCTGTTCTTCCTGTCGTTTGCGGCGAGGAAGGGCTACGTCGTCGACAGCTACGTCGATGAGGCGCAAGGGGTGATGGAGCGCAACGAGGAAGGCCGGCTGGCGATGACGAGCGTCAAGCTCAGGCCGCGGATCACTTACCAGGGCACGCGGCCGGAGCGCTCCGTCGAAGAAGAGCTGCACCACCAGGCGCACGAAGCCTGCTTCCTCGCGAACTCGGTAAAGACGAAGGTCGAGACGCAGCTCCCTGAGGAGTGATCAGGCGCGGCGCTCCTCGGGAGCGCCACTCTCAGCGCTTGGAGCAAGCACTCAGGATAACGACCCGCTTCATCGTCTCGGACAAACGGAGAATTATTCCGGATCTTTCTCGAACGCGACCACGCCAAGCGGCAGATTCACCCACGCGTGCCTGCGACAATCGTAAACGGACACCTCGGGCGGCGGAAAACCCGGATCGGCGAACGCGCCGACAGCGACGCTGACCGAGCGCTCGTCCCCTTCTTCAGTATGAAACACCGTGCTCCCGCAGACCGGGCAGAAGTGGAATTTGAACCTCGCGCCCTGATCGCCGACGCGAACGTACTCGCTCGCGGTGCCGGTCACTTTGAACGGCGCGGCAAAGCTGGCCAACGCCGCGAAAACGCTCCCTGTGCGCCGTTGGCACGCGAGGCAGTGACAAATCCCAACACCCAGTGGCTCGCCTTCGACTTCCAACTGCAACTGTCCGCACGAGCACGAGGCCGTTCGTGTAGGCATGAAGCCCGTTCCCCTGTAGCGCTGTCCGAGCTCGAGCGTTCACGACGCAAGTGTACCTCCGTTCAAGTGACAGTTGCCTGGACCCTCAAACGAAGCAGGCCGCCGGAAAGCCTCCCGGCGGCCTGCCGCCCTCCCCGACCTCGGGGCTCGACTCGCTCGCTACTGCCGTCGCGCAATTCGCGACACAGGCTTGCGACCGGTGTCGGCCAGATACGCCTCCGTCAGCGCCGGCGAATCGACCGCGAGCACTGCGTCCTCCACAGCTTCCGCCACGCATGCGCGATATCGCGCATGCTCCATCAGTGAGAATCCGTCAAGCTGAGAGCAAACGCTTCGGGCTGCGCCCTTGAGCCGTCCGTACAGCATCTGCACGCCCGCCGGAGCCGACAGGTCGAGATCGGCGTATCGCACGATTTGCTTCTTGACCGGCGCGCCGCTTTCGCCTGCGACGCCCTGCAGCGCCGGGATCATGATCAGCGCCGCCCCCATCACGGAAACCATTTTCGACTTGAGCGCTTTCATCTTCGTCTCCTCGCATAGTTTCAGGCCTCGCACCACCGTCTGCATCTCGCCTGACGACGGGCTCTTCACCGCGAGGACAGACTACGTTTTCGGGGACGCGATACCATGTGCCAGGTATGAGATGATCGTGACTTGTTCCTGACATCGCCCTCGTCCGTTTCTTCTTCCAGGCGCGGACCAAGACTCATGAGCACCCGACCCTCCGGCGTGATTCGCTTCGAGGAGTGGTCGCTGGATCCACGTTCCGGCGAGCTGATGCGGCGCAACGAGCGCGTCGTGTTGCAGGAGCAACCTCTGCAGGTGCTGCTCACGTTGCTGTCGCACCCCGGTCAGGTCGTGACCCGGGAGGAACTGGTGGACCGGCTCTGGCCGGAGCGCGTAGTAGATTTCGAGGGCGGCCTGAACGCGGTGATTCGAAGATTGCGTGTCGCGCTGCACGACGATGCGGACTCGCCGCACTACATCGAGACGCTGCCGCGCCGGGGCTATCGGTTTATTGGCCAAGTCGCTCCGGCACGCGCAAGCTCGACGTCACGAGCTGGCAGGACTCAACCGCTCCTCGCCCGCAGCGATTGCCTCGTCGTCATCCACGCACGCCAGCAGGCCGAAGTCGGCCGCCTCCACGCGCTCGACCAGGAGACAGTCACGATCGGTCGCAGCGCAGACAGCGACATCGTGCTGCATGGCCAGAGTGTTTCACGCCGGCACGCGCACATCGAGTACAGAGGCGACTCGTATTACCTCGTCGATGAAGGCTCGACGAACGGCACCTTCGTGAACGACTCGCTCGACCCGATCCAGGAGCGGGCGCTGAGCGCCGGCGACGAGATCCGGATCGGCGATCGCATTTTGAAATACCTCTGCGGGCCCGACATCGAGACGCAGTACCAGGATCTCATGGCAAACCTGCGCCATGTCGACGCGCTCACCGGCGCGAGTGATCGTCGGGAGCTTCTGAAGCTCCTCAGCGCCGAAATCCTTCGCTTGCAGCGCCACGGGCAGCCTCTCTCGCTCGCCCTGATCGAGGTGGATGATCTAGTTGCGATCACGGAGAAATATGGACAGGTCACCAGCGACACGCTTCTGCGAAGCCTGGCCGGGCTTCTGCGCAGACGGCTGCGCGCCCTCGATGTCCTGGCGCGTTATGGCCCGGAGCAATTCGCCGTCATGATGCCGCAGACTCCGCTCGAGGGCGCTAGTCGAATCTCACAAGCCTTGCGCACCCTCGTGGAGAACACCCCGTTCGCCGCCGGACGCCGTCAAGTGCGCGTGACGGTCTCCATCGGACTCACATGTGCGAGCGAACCCGTCCAGCTGGATGAGCTTTGTATGGCGGTCGAGCACAAGCTCGAGCAGGCGAAAAGCACCGGGCGGAACACCGTGGCGTCGTGATGCGACAAGCTCGTAAGGGACTGGTGAGCACTCCCCGCGCTTCATGGCGCACCCTCTTCGCGATTCGAGCTTGCGCTCGCTTTGCTTGCGTCCCGTGACTCGAGGTACAGATCCGGAGGAGTTTTGATCACTTTGAGGTCGGCCTTCCCGGCGAGCAGCCGGAGCGCCTCGGCGAGCGAGATGGACTCGAGGTGGTGCCAGGACACAGAAACCGGCTCTTGCGCGTCCGCCTCGTCGTAGTAAATCGTGAAACGCGAGGGTTCGGCGAGCTGCTCCCGGATCGCCTCGTTGAAATACCCGACCACCTCCTCGAGGGGCCGGCTTCTGAAGGAGTGACGTTTCAACCTCACCCGCACCATGCTCTTCTCGAGCGCCTCGAGCGGCACGCGCTCTGCGGGCGGGAGCCTCGCGCGCAGCTTTTTCCAGAACCGCGAGAGGATGATGCTCGAGCACACATCCGGCTGGACGTACTCCCGATCGCAATCGCGCATCAGCCTGTAATTGCCTTCCAGCATGCCGAAGCGCTCGCGGATCCTCGCCCCAAGCCCATCCTGCAGGTCCCCGAGATCGTCGTAGCCCAGGTAAGCGATGCTCCTTCCGGTCGGCTCGTCGACCTCTGCGTCGAGCATCACGAGCGCCTTCTCGACGCTCAGCGGCCAGGAGCGTGGAAAAATCGTCTTGGTGCCGGCGAACACGAGCAAGGCAAGAGCCACGAACGTGAGCACGCCCGCATCCCGGCCAGTGAATGAAGACCGCTCGCGTACCGGAACGCGCGCTCGCGCATTGGCGACTATGCGGCCTGCGTAGATCCCCGCCAGCGCGGCCAGCAAGACGGACGCGGCAAGAAAGCCCTGCCGGATCCGCATAGGGCCTTCGAACCAGGTGACGGCGGCCCACGCGACGAGCGTTGCACAATAAGCCGCGAGCAGCGGAACGAGCGCTCGCCGTGCGGAGAAACTTTTCCCGGTCTTCGTCGGCACTCGCACATGGTACGACGACCGAGGCGCTCGGCACGAGAAAGCCCGCGCACGAATGCGTCAGGCGCTGAGGCGAACGGCGGAAGGAGCTTCGGGCAGGCGCTTTTTGTCCGCGGGCTCGGCGGCTGCGCGATTCGCCTCGGCTTGCGCAAGCAAGTCGAGCGCTGCCGGCAACGCCTCATCCGCAGTCGGTCGGAAGGTGATGTGACCGACACTGATCTCAGGCGCGCCATGGCCCGGCTGACTCATGACGAAAGCATTGCGCACGTTCTGCTCGAGCGTAGCCGCCCTCCCGGGCGGGCTGTCCGGCATGACGATGGCCAGCCGGTGACTGCGGTGGACCGAGTGCAAGCGCGCGATCCAATCGGACTTGGGTCTGACCGAATCACGCACCGCGTCGAGTACCGCCTCGAGCTGATCCTCCGCGGCGTCCGACGCTCCGCACTGGACGCAAACGATCGCTATATCGAGCGGTCGCCTGGAATGCTGCGCCAGTTTGATCTCCGCACTCAGTCGGCCTACAAGATGCCGGGCCGTGTGCGCGCCGGATGCGAGATCGACCGTGACGACATCGTGCTTGAATGCGAGCTGGCCGCTCTGCCTTCGCAAGGCCATGGCCCGGAACGCCGTCTCCACACGTTCCTTGATGGCGCCTTCGCCGGCATCGCGCGCCATGTGCTGATCGACTCCGGCGCAATACCCGCGCTCGAGGCTCGCGCTCGCCGTCTCGCTCGTCATCATGATGACGTACACCGACTGGACGGCGATCGCACGCATCTCGGGCACGAGCGGGAGGCTTTCGGTGGCGCCGAGTGTGTGATCGAGGATCACGACCGGGAAGGATTCCCGGGCGAAGAGCGCCAGCGCGGTCTGGTGGTCCTGCGCTTCGGCCACATCGACCTGAACCGACCGTAGCGCGGTCAGCGTGCGCTCGCGTACGCGCTGGTCGCTGCACGCTAGCAGCACTCGCCGGTTGACAGCCCCGCTCGAAAGCGGAATCGAAGCCATGTGGAACTACCCGCCGCTGGTCGGATCAGGCGAACTTCGAGTCGTTCGGTGTGATGCAGTTCGCCTTTCAATCTGCCGGCTCGTCTCCGAGAGTTGCGAGGTCGGCGTCTGGAAGTCTGCACCACCGGTGCCGCACCCCCTGCGACTCCGGTCACGATTTGTCATATGACAGCGTGCGCTGCGCTCAGGTTAGTGAGCAGCTCATGACGCAGTACCCATCCGGATCCCGCAGAACGAATTCCAGAGTGCCGGTGGCGGGATTCCTGTCGGGCGCCTGCTCGAGCCAATCGACGAGAGCCCTGGCGCCAGTCCGACGACCGCCCCGGGGGGCCGCAGCCCCACGTGCGACGCCTGGCCGGAAACCAGAACGATTTTTGTTCTTCGATCATGGGCTTCATGCGCATGCCCGGCGCGCAAGGGCCCCTCCCGTACGCGAGACTACGCGACTTCCTGCAGCGGAAAGTCCAAGGTCAACGGGACCTTGAGATATCGCACGCCGTTGCTGTCGGCTCGCGGGAGCTTCCCTGCTCTGATGTTCACTTGAATCGAGGGCAACAAGAGGTGTGGCGGCGCGAGCGTCGCATCACGCTTGCGGCGCAGCTCGACGAATTCCTCTTCCGTCACGCCGCGATGAATGTGCACGTTTCTTTCGTTCTGCTCGCGGACGGTCGTCTCCCAGGCATAGTAATCCCGGCCCGGCGCCTTGTAGTCGTGGCACATATATAAGTGTGTGTCCTCGGGAAGGCTCAGGATGCGGCGGATCGAGCGATACAGCATCTCGGCGCTGCCGCCCGGGAAATCCGTTCGGGCCGTGCCGTAATCCGGCATGAACAATGTATCGCCGACGAAGACGTGAGCGCCGATCCGGTAGGTGATGCAGGCCGGCGTGTGCCCCGGGGTGTGCATGACCTCGACCTCGAGCCCGCCGATCCGGAACTTCTCGCCATCCTTGAACAAGTGATCGAACTCGCTGCCGTCACCTGAGACGTCCTGCAAATTGAACACGGGCCGGAAGACGGTTTGGACTTCACGAATGTGCTCGCCTATCCCCACTTTCGCGCCGGTGCGCTGATGCAAGTAGGGCGCGGCGCTCAGGTGATCCGCATGCGCATGCGTCTCCAGGATCCACTCGATCTCGAGCCCCAGCTCGGCCGCCGCGGCCAACACCGCGTCGGCAGATTTGACGCTCGCCTTTCCGGAGCGATGATCGTAGTCGAGCACCGGATCGATGACGACCGCCTTGCGCGCCGCGCCATCGAACACGAGATAGGTCACCGTATTGGTGGGCTCATCGAAGAACCCTCGAATTCCAGGCTCCCCCAGCATGGCCGGCTCCCGTGAAACGCTTCAGTTGCGGACATTCTAGGGAGAGCTTGCACCGAGCGCCAATTCATCGGGCGGCGGTGGTCAATGCAACGCAGCGTCAGCTTGCCCGCACGGCCCACCCCGCCCGGGTCGCTTGGCACTGATCACGCAGTTGCGCTCAGAACCGATAGCCGAATCCGACGAACACTTCCTCCTGAAGCGTCTGCTCGCCGAGCCCTTCGGTGAGGTCGAACTCGAACCAGCGCATGCCGCCGAATGCGATCACTTGCGACCCCACCCCGATCTCGATCCGGGCCATGAGATCCGTGAGATTGTCGGCCGAGCCGAAGGTGAGTATGTCCGGCGCGTAATAGGCATGCCCCGCGAGCGCAAGGCCCATGTCCCGAATCAGCAGGAAACGCACTTCCGCACCGATGCTGGCGGCCAGAATGTCATTGTTCTCCTCATCGAGGAGCGCCGCGTAGACCTGCGGGCCGATGTGCAGCGAGAGCCGGTCGCGAACGAATCCGAGATCCAGGTTCGTCGGGAACATGAGCGCCGCGCTCAGCACGATGTCGCGCTCTTCGCTCAGGAAGAATGCGGCGTTGAATCGACTCTCCTCCACGCCGACGAGCCGGCCGCCCGTCGAATACCTAAGCTGCAAGGTATCGTTGCTGAGAGCGACCTCCCCGATCGAATTGTCGCGTCCCTCTCCCTGCTGCGCGCGCACACCGGACGCACAGAGAATCAAGACTGCGAACAGCGAAACCGCGCGAACAGACATGAGGCCCTCCTTGCAGCAGCGGCGTTCGACAGGGTGCTGCGCCCGCAGCTAACAATTGGCCATGGAGCGTTGCGGTTCCGCCGCCGTTGTCACTCCGTTGAGCAGACAATGCCGTGTCGAGAACCCGCGCATGCACAGGCGGTACGAATTCCTACAAACCTCCGTTTATGCGTAGCAATTCCCCTTCACACCGCGCGATGAAGCCGAAGCGCGTTGCCGATGACCGAGACCGAAGAGAGACTCATCGCCAGAGCAGCGATCAGCGGGCTCAGGAGCACCCCGAGCAGCGGATAGAGCACGCCAGCCGCAATCGGAATGCCGAGCGCGTTGTATCCGAACGCGAACAGCAGATTCTCCCGGATGTTGCGCACCGTCGCGCGACTGAGCTGGCGCGCGCGAACCAGGGCACGAAGATCGCCCTTCACCAGCGTGACCTGGGCACTTTCCATGGCGATGTCCGCCCCCGTGCCCATCGCGATCCCGACATCGGCCCGCGCCAGCGCCGGAGCATCATTGATACCGTCGCCCGCCATCGCGACGCGCCGGCCCTGTGACTGCAACCGCGCGATCACGTCCGCCTTGTCCTGCGGCTTCACCCCGGCGATCACTTCATCGAGAGCCAGGCTGGCCGCGACGGCTCGCGCAGTCGTTTCACTATCTCCCGTCAGCATGATGAGGCGAAGGCCGTCCGACTTCAGGGCTTCGAGCGCCGCGGGCGTGCTGTCCTTGATCGGATCGCCGACTGCGATCGCTCCGGCGAGCTGACCGTCCACTGACAAAAAGATCACCGTTCGGCCTCGTGCGCGCAGCGCTTCGGCCTGCTGCGACACATCGCCGCGGATGCTCACGCCGGTCGACTCCATCAATGCAGCGTTCCCCAGGGCAAGCGCACGCCCCTTGGACTCGCCGCGCACCCCTCGCCCGGTGATGGATGCAAAGTTCACGACCTCGGCTGGCTTCACACCCAGTTGTTTCGCACCGGCTACGACCGCGCGCGCGAGCGGATGCTCGCTGTGGAGATCGAGACCCGAGGCCCAGCTCATCACTTGTTCCTCGCTGAACCCGTTGGCGGCGACGACACGATCGAAGGCCGGCTTGCCCACCGTGATCGTGCCGGTCTTGTCGAGCACCAGCGTGTCGACCTTGCGCAGGTTCTCGATCGCCTGCGCATCTCTGAACAGCACGCCAAGCTGCGCACCGCGGCCGCTTGCCACCATGATGGAAATGGGCGTCGCAAGCCCCAAAGCACAAGGACACGCGATGATGAGAACTGCGACGGCGTTCACCGTTGCATACGCGAGTCGCGGCTGCGGACCGATCCACCACCACACGATGAACGTAAGGATCGCGATCACGATCACCGAAGGGACGAACCATCTGGAAACCTGGTCTGCCAACCGTTGAAGCGGTGCACGCGAGCGCTGCGCCTGCGCGACCAACGCGACGATCTGGGAAAGCAGGCTCTCGGCGCCGACGCGCTCGGCCCGAATGACGAGGCTCCCTGTCTGGTTGATCGTCCCCCCGACGACCCGGTCGCCTTCGGCCTTGTCCACGGGTATCGGCTCGCCGGTCAGCATCGATTCGTCGACGCTCGACTTGCCTTCGATCACGACCCCGTCCACCGGAATCTTCTCTCCAGGCCGCACGCGCAAGCGATCCCCCGCATGCACGTGCTCGAGCGCTACATCTTTTTCGGTGCCATCCGGACTCAGGCGCCGGGCGGTCTTGGGCGCCAGATCGAGGAGCTGCCGGATCGCGGCGCTCGTGCGGCCGCGTGCGCGCAGCTCCAGCCATTCCCCGAGCAGCACCAGCGCCACGATTGCGCTGGCCACTTCGAAGTACACGCCGACCATGCCATGTGTGTCGCGCATCTCGTCCGGGAAGAGTTGGGGCGCCAGCGTCGCGAGCAGGCTGTACACGAAAGCAACGATCACGCCGAGGCCGATCAGCGTGTACATGTTGGGCGAACGATTCACGACGCCCATCCAGCCGCGTCGGTAGTAATCAGCCGCCGCCCAGAGCACCACCGGCAGCGAAAGGAGCAGCTCGGCCCAACGCATCGTACGACTCGTCGCGTACGACAAATGGAGATCGAGCACGTGCGGAACCATGGCGAGCACGACCACGGGCAGAACGAGAACCAGCGCGATCCAGAATTTGCGACGCACCAGACGCAGCTCCGAATCCTCCTCGTGCGCGGTCGGCATCTCCGGCTCCAGGGCCATGCCGCAGATGGGACACGTGCCGGCACCGACCTGGCGGACCTCGGGGTGCATCGGGCACGTATAGATCGTGCCTGGAGGAGCTTCTGGTACGGCAGCACGCCCGGCGGCGTGAGCGTGTGAACAACAGTGCGCTGCGTGCTTCGAGCCTTCCGCATGTTCCATATGCGAATGCGCGTGGTGCGAATGCCTGTGTTCCATGGGGTCTCCGGATGATCGATTCCACGGGAGGAGGCGATCCACCCTGGTGCGCCGCCATCATGACCCTTGACATCGTCCCAACGTCAAGGGACCCACGTGGAACCCGAACCGCCGCCGGGCATTGCGAAAGAGTCGAGGTGACACAATGCATCCGAGCTCGTGGACAGTCTGGCTGGTGTTGGCCGCGGCCAATGCAAGTTGCGCCGGGCGTGACGTGGATCCGGTCGAAGCCGGTGTCGGCCCCGAGCCGAAGCTGCCCGAGCCGGAACAGGCCGTCCTCCCTACCGTCAAAATCGCGCCCGCCACGGGCTGGGCCCCGGGAGAAGCGCCCGAAGCCGCGAGCGGCCTCGAGGTCAGAGCATTTGCCACCGATCTCGAGCACCCGCGCTGGCTTTACGTCCTGCCGAATGGAGACGTGCTCGTTGCGGAAACGAACGCTCCCGAGCACCGGGACAACCGGCGCGGGCTGCGCGGCTGGATCATGGGGAAAATGATGAAGCGCGCCGGCGCCGCCGTGCCGAGCGCCGATCGCATCACGTTGCTGCGCGATGCCAATGGCGATGGAACGCCGGAGGGGCGCTCAGTTCTTCTCGAGAATCTTCATTCACCTTTCGGGATGGCGCTCGTGGGCGAATGGCTCTATGTCGCGAACACCGATGCACTCGTGCGCTTTCGTTACGAGACAGGCGCGATAAGGATTACGACACCTGCGGAGATTGTCGCGGCGCTGCCGGCCGGACCGATCAATCATCACTGGACGAAGAATGTCATCGCGAGCCCGGACGGCTCGAAGCTCTATGTGACGGTCGGCTCGAACAGCAACGTCGCCGAAAATGGCATGGAAAACGAGGAGCGACGCGCCGCGATCCTGGAAATCGACCCGGCCACCGGAGCTTCGCGCGTGTTCGCCTCGGGCCTGCGAAATCCGAATGGATTGGCGTGGCATCCCGACACCCAGCTCCTCTGGACCGCAGTCAACGAGCGAGACGAGCTCGGCCCGAATCTCGTCCCTGATTACATCACTGCGGTTCGCGAAGGAGGATTCTACGGCTGGCCTTACAGTTACTTCGGCCAGCACGTCGACGATCGCGTCGAGCCGCCTCGCCCCGACCTGGTCGCGCGCGCCATCAAGCCCGACTACGCACTAGGCGCGCACACAGCGGCCCTGGGCCTTGCGTTCTACGAAGGACAGGATTTTCCAGAGCGCTATCGCGGCGGCGCATTCGTCGGGCTTCACGGCTCGTGGAACCGCGATCCGCCGAGCGGCTACAAAGTAATTTTCATCCCGTTTCGAAACGGCCAGCCGGCCGGCCCGCCCGAGAACATCCTCACCGGCTTTCGCGATGAAGAAGGCAAGGCTCGCGGAAGACCCGTCGGCGTCGCTGTCGATCACGAAGGCGCACTGCTCGTGGCGGACGACGTCGGCAATTGCATCTGGCGGGTCAGCGCCGCTCGCTGAGGATCCGCCAGGCTGCGGCCCGCCTCATTCGCCGTCCCAGTAGTCCAGGCACTGCTCGGCGCGCCCGACGTGTTGAAACCCGGACCGGCCGTAGCCGTCGAGGACCGCAAACTTGCGCGAGTCCGGATACTGGCACACTTCCGGAGCGATGTGCGTGCTCACCGCGAAGAACTTCAGCTCCTGCTCGCCCGTGTTGATGATTTGATGCGCCGTCTCCGGCCCTCCGGAGGGACAAGCGATGACATCGCCGGCCCGGATCGCGCGGCGCTCCTCGCCGAAGCGCAGCTCGCCCGTCCCTTCCAGGATCAGGAAGACTTCTTCGTTGGCCCGGTGATTGTGGAAAGGAAAGGCGCGCTTGCCCGGAGCAATCACGGTGACGTTATAGCCGAGCTTCCGCGCTCCGAGCTGATGCGAGAGCGGTGCGAGCCGCCCTCCATACCGCTCTTCCGGCAGCACGGATTCGTACTGGCGCGACAGATCGGCAAGATCCATGAACGTGGCCTCAGCAATGTTCACAACGGCAGCAGGCATGGGCATCTCCAATGCGTTTACTTCAGCCAGGTTGGAACCTGGCAAGCAGGGCGACGAGCGCCCTCGCTCCTCTCGCGCCTACTCTAGGAGCGATCCTGGACAGGCCCTGTCAGGGAATCGGGCGCACGGTGCGGAAACGACGATGCGCCTGCGCCTATAATCCACTGTCGCCTCGAGAGCGAGGCAATCGAAACGCGTGTCGACTGGAGTGCGAGCGTGGGGGATTGGGATCGACGATCATTCATGATTGGAGCGGGGCTTGCGGCCGCCGCACTGTGCGCTCCAGCGCAAGCCAGTCAAGGGCGCGCCCGTCGCGTGCGGGTCGATCTCAAATCTCTCATTCAGGCCGAGCGCCGGCGCATCCAGGAGGCAATGGAGCAAGAGGACATTCCCGGTGCGGCGGTGTGCCTGATCCACGACTGGGATCTGGCGTGGACGGAAGGGTTCGGCGTATCCGACCGACACTCGAAGCGACGCATCGAGCCCGACACGATCTTCAGCATCCAGTCGACCTCGAAGAACTTCACGGCCGTGGCGATCATGCTCGCCGTGCAGCGCGGCCTCCTCGATCTCGATGAGCCGATCCCCACCTATCTGCCGAAGTTCACTGTGCACAGCCGCTTCGAGCCGCGGCCACAGGAGAAGATGACCTTGCGCCTGCTGCTGAGCAATCGCGCCGGCTTCACGCACGAAGCGCCTATCGGGAACAACTTCGATCCCGACTTCCCGAGCTTCGAGGCGCACGTCCAGAGCATTTCCGAAACCTGGCTGCGCTTTCCTGTTGGCGAGCGTTACCGCTATTCCAACCTCGGCTTCGATCTGGCGGGCTACATCCTGCAAGAGCGCATGGAAAAGCCGTTCGCGGAGTGCCTTCGGGAGCTGATCTTCGAGCCGCTTGGAATGAAGGACACGACGGTCGCGAGAGAAGTCTATGCGAGCCGGGACAATCGCGCGGTGGGTCACCAGAAAGGGTATGACGCCGTGCCGCTCGAGACTCCGCTCATTCCTTCAGGCGGTGTGTGGACGAGCATACGGGACATGGCAGCGTACTGCTCGTTCCATTTGAATCGTGGACGTGCGAACGACACTGTGCTGCTCGAGGAAGAGCTGTGGAACGAGATGCACGCGTTCTCCTACGGCGGCGACTACTCTCTCGGCGTCATTCGTCAGGAGCTGCGCTACGGGGACACTGACGTTCGCCTGCTCAGCCACGCCGGCGGCGGCTTCGGCTTCGGCGCAGTGTTCCAGTACTGCCCGGATGCCGGGCTCGCCTGGGCTGCGCTCTTCAATCGGCCAGTCGCAGCCGCCTACCGATTCGGTGGGCAACTGTTGGAGGACGCATTCACCGCGAGCTATGGGCCGGCCACTGCACGGCTCGCAGTCGATGATCTCCCGACCATCGAGCTGCCGGGCTCATCGCTCGAGCACCATGCAGGCCGGTATATCGGCCGCAACGCCATGGTCGAGCTCGAGATGAGAAAAGGAGCGCTTGCGCTGCGCAACGGCGAGACAGCCACTCCGATCCGATTTCTGTCGCCGGATGAGCTCTTCGTGCCCGGCGCGCGAGGCGAAGCGATCCTTTATCGCCATAGCCCTGCCACCGCGCTCGCACCTGCCCACCTGGAATGCTGGGTCGGCGAGAGCAGCCTCGATTACAACGACGGCCCACTAGATGCCCCGGGGCCCGATGAGCAGGCGTGGGATCGATATGTGGGCACGTATCGTATCGAGCGCTGGGGACAGCCGGCCGAAGAAATGCGCGTTCAGCGCAAGAACGGCTATCTGTATCTCAACGAGACCCGCCTGGTGGCGGAGCACGAGCCGGGCCTTTTCTTCACATCGGACGGCGAGGCCGTCGATTTCCGCGGCGACGTGCCGACGTGGCGAAACATTCGCATGCAACGCATTTGAATCGTCTCCTCGAGCGATGGAATATGTCGATCGTCACCATGCCGCGCGGTGAACGCCCTCGTGCACTGCGCATCGCGCGTTCGTGACTGACCAAGATTCCGAGGACAACAAGACGTCGACAGATGCGCCCCAACCGGAGGACTCAGTGGAAAATCCTGAAGTTCACACGCCGCACGCCCCGCACGGGAGACTCCCACGTTGGCTCGAGCTGACGATCGCGGTCACCGCGCTGATCACTTCGATCAGCTCCATCGCCATCGCCGTCCATCACGGCCACATCATGGAAAAGCTGGTACAGGCCAACTCCATCCCCTACATGCAGGGCGGCTTCAGCAACGCGACCCCGCAGGGCGAGCGGGTCCTTTCGCTCGATCTGCTCAATCGCGGCGTCGGGCCAGCGCACGAGCAGAGCTTGCGCGTGAAGGTGGGCGATCGCTACGTGAGGTCCGTAAGAGAGCTGATCGCCGCCTCCCTCGGAGCTGAGCAGGCTGCCGAAGTGGAATCGGCCCTCAATCCGATCAAGAATCAAGTGCCCAAGAGGTTCATTCCGGGCGGCGGGCAGCAGCAAGTCTTCAGCATGGTGCGCACGGACGAGAATGCGCACTATTGGGACCTCTTGAGCGCCACGCGCGAAAGCTGGGACGTCGAGTTTTGCTACTGCTCGGTGTTCGAGGATTGCTGGCAAATCCTGAGCGTCGCCGCTGATCCCCAGCCTGTCGATTCGTGCCGGCGCGACGAAACACGCGAGTTCGTGCCCTGAACGCCGGCGGCGGGCACGGACGCGCGCCGCACCAACGCCGTACGTTTCTCCCTCGCCAGCGTCATCGAAGTTCGACGCTGCGCCGCGCTTTCGCGCCTTCAGCGCTCTTTGCACGAGAGGATCGGAAGGAACCGGCCTCGCTCCGTCGCATTTGGAGCGGAGCGCCGCAACGGGCTGAGCTGCATCCGGCGCGGGCGCGCCGGGATACATGAACGCCTTACTGGTCATCTCCATCGCGAGCGCCGCCGCCATAGCTTCGGTGGCAGGCGGCTGGATTGCGCTCTGGCGCACGCCGACCACGCTGTTCATGTCCTCGGTGCTGGGCTTCGCAAGCGGCGTGCTGTTCGCGACCATCAGCTTCGAGATGCTGCCGCTCGCGATCGACAAGGGCTCGCTGTGGCTCGCGATCGCCGGCTTTCTCACGGGGTGCGCGCTCGTATATCTGCTCGATCTGTTCGTCCATCGAGGCAAGCTCGCCGGACCTCAGTCGCAGCAGCGACGAAGCGTGGAGCGCTTCTATCATCGTCGACGCCCACGCGGGACCGAAGTGACGGTGCTCGCCGCCGGAACCAGCGTCGAGGAGCTGATCGAGGGGCTCAGCATCGGGGTCGGCGCTTCGATCGAGCCGACCGCGGGGCTCTTGATCGCGCTCGCGATTGCGATCGACAACCTGAGCGAGGGCATGAGCATAGGCGAGCTGGTGCTCGCCGAAGCAGCCACCTCGGGTGGCACTGAGCGCCGCCGGGTACTTGGCTGGACGGGCGCAATCGCGGCCGCGGTGCTGGGCTCGGCCCTCGTCGGCTGGCTCTTTTTGCGCTCGATTCCGCTGGCGGCGCTGGCTTTCCTCATGGCGAGCGGCGCGGGCGGGATGTTCTACCTGACCGTCGCCAAGCTCGTCCCGCAAGCCGAGGAGCGCCACTATCAGCAGTCCGCCGCCCTCTCCATCACCGCAGGGTTTCTGCTCATCCTGGCTCTGTCAGAATGGTCTTGAGTCCGGCTCGAGCGCACGGGGTCTGCGATCGAGGTCAGCTACGGTATGCTTCGGGCTCACGCCTCGAGAACGGACGATACGACCTTGCGCTTTACTCGACCCCTTCCCCTCGCCTGGCCGGCTCACATCGCATATCGAACGCTTGCTCTGCTGCTCGTCGGCGCGCTGACGGCTTGCACTCCGTCGCGCCCGACGCCCGCTACGTCAGCCCCGGCGAGCGCGGCAAGCACCTCCCAAGCCTGGGTCGCGGCCGCGAATCCCTACGCTGTCGAGGCGGGGCTCGAAGTGCTCGCCAAAGGAGGGGGCGCCGTCGATGCGGCCATCGCCGTGCAGACCGTGCTCGGGCTGGTCGAACCGCAAAGCTCCGGCATCGGCGGCGGCGCATTCATGTTGTATTACGACGCCTCCACCCGCCGCATCATGGCTTTCAACGGACGCGAGACGGCGCCGGCCGGGGCGCGAGCGGACATGTTCCTCGATTCGAACGGCGAGCCGCTGCCCCGAAGTGTGGCCACGATGTCCGGTCGTGCCGTCGGCGTGCCGGGTGTGATGCGCATGCTCGAGCTCGCGCACAAGCAGTTTGGCGCTCTTCCCTGGTCCGAAGCGTTCGAGCCCGCGATCCGCCTCGCGCAGGATGGATTCGAAGTCCCGAAGCGCCTGGCGCGGTTCCTGAACAGCGGCTTCCCGCAGGCGAACGCGCCGGACATCCGCAAGCTCTTCTCCCGAGCGGACGGCTCGCCGCTCCAGGCGGGAGATCACTTCAGAAATCCGGCTTATGCGGAAACCCTGCGTCAGCTCGCCAGCAGCGGAGCGAGCGTGATGTATGAAGGGCCGCTCGCCGAAGCCATCGTAGCGCGCTCGCGCGCGGAGCCTCTCGGCGGGTCGATGACTTTGCAGGATCTGGCGCAGTATCGGCCGGAGCAGAGCGAGCCGCTCTGTCGAACCTATCGCGTGCGTCTCGTTTGTGTGCCGCCGCCCCCTTCGAGTGGAGTGGGACTGCTGCAACTTCTCGCGCTGCTCGAGCATACCGACGCTGCAGAGGGCGGGCCGCAAGCTCCCGAGGCTTGGTTCGCCTTCGCCCAGGCGAGCCGCATCATGTACGCCGATCGGGATCGTTACGTAGCCGATCCGCGCTTCGTCCCGGTCCCTGTCGAGCAACTGCTCGATCCCGAGTACGTCGCCCGACGCACGAAGCTCATCGGCGAGCGAGCGGGGCCGGCGCCACAAGCCGGAGTCTTGTCGGTGGACATGCCGGGCGCGGATGCCACGCGTGAGGCCGCCGGCACGAGCCACTTCGTCATCGTCGACGAGCGCGGGAACGTGGTCTCGATGACGACCACTGTGGAGACTCTGTTCGGCACGGGACGAGTCGTCGGCGGCTTCGTGCTCAACAACCAGCTCACCGATTTCTCCCTCAATCCACGCGAGGACGGCCGGCTCGCGGCCAACGCAGTTGCCGGTGGCAAGCGCCCGCGCTCCTCCATGGCGCCCGTGATCATTCTCGATACCGACCGCGCATTCTTCGGCGCGCTCGGCTCGCCGGGCGGCAACGCCATCCTCGCCTACAACGGAAAGACGCTGCTCGGCACGCTCGGTTGGGGGCTCGAGCTGCAACAGGCGATCGAGCTGCCCAACCTGCTCGCGCGCGGGGACAACTTCGGAGGCGAAGCTTCGAAATTCCCGCCCAATGTGCTCGAAGGGCTCGCCGCTCGCGGCATCACAGTGACACCAGGCCGCGGCGAGGAATCAGGGTTGCATGGAGTGATGCGCAACTCTGCAGGTCTCTTGGTCGGCGGCGCCGACCCCAGACGCGAAGGTGTAGCGCGGAGACTCAGCGAGTCGAACTGAAGCGACTTCGCCCCCACCCTGCCCTCCTCCGTAAACAGGGGAGAGGAAAGAAATTGCTTGCCCTCCTCCGTAAATGGGGGAGGGACAAAGCGGGGGCGTCCTTCATTGCCCCCATCCTGTCCTTGTATGTTGTATATGCCCCTGACGCGAGCGGGGCAACCGGGGAAGGCGGGAGACTGTTCCTGTCCAAGGGCGTTGATCCTGTGGGGAAGATAAGCCCCGCCTGCTCCTTCTCACATGAT
>DASVCI010000003.1:0-25304 GCA_036381695.1 Steroidobacteraceae bacterium | reverse complement strand
CGAACAGTCCCCTGACATCTGCTTCAGTGGCGCTGAAGGGCAGATTCCCAACATAGATCGTCGTCATCGATGGATCACTCTTGAGGCCAGACAGGAGTTGCAGCACGCCGCTTGCACCGGTGGTCTCGAGAACCCCGGCTTGCAGAGGTGACGGACTGCGGGCTTGGTCGCTTGCAATCAACTGATCCGGTGCGCGAGAGGAGGTGTCCGGAAAGACGGGCGAAAAGAGAAAGGCGAAACGGTCGCTCGCTTGAGTTGACTGCTTTAGTAGCCGACCGCGACCGATACTACGTCAGGGTTTTGGGCGTTGCAATCGTCAGGAGGCGCGGTCCGCGCCCGTCGCCCCGGCCGTTTTGCAAACGCAACAAAGCCTCCGCCGATGCTCCCTCAACCGGCGCGCAGGGCCCCGAGGAGCGTCCAGGCCCCGATGGCGATGAAGCCGATGCCGGCGGCGATGGACAGCATGCGCCCGTCGATGTGCCTGGAAACGAGCCCTCCGGCGAGCACGGCGATGGCGGCCGAGCACACCAGGGCGGCCGAGGCGGCCAGGAACAGAAGCCAGCTGTTGTGCTTCGCTTCGGCCGCGAACAGCACCGTGGCGAGCTGGGTCTTGTCGCCGAGCTCGGCGAGGAAGATGGTGGCGAAAACGGGGAGCAGGGTCTTCAGGGTCATCATGGCTGGGACGAACGGGCGCTGAGAAATCGTCTGCTTGGTGGAACCTCGGGAGCAGTCGGCGCGCGGCAAGCGGCGCTGCGGCACGCCGGCCCTTCAGGGCTCGAGGTAAGTGTATCCGTTCAATTCCGACTCGTAGAACCGCCTGAGCGCCTGGCTTTCAGCCACGGTCATGCGTCCCTCGCGGGCGGCGCGCTCGCAATCGCGCGAGAACTGCGGAAAGAGGCGATCGACATCGTATTGCATGTAGGACAGCACCTTGCTCGCGGTGTCGCCTTTGACGATCTCCTCGATCCACCAGCCGCCCTGATCGTGCAGGCGGATGTGCACGACGTGCGTGTCGCCGAACAGGTTGTGCAGATCGCCCAGGGTTTCCTGGTACGCGCCGACGAGGAACGCAGCGAGGTAATACTCTTCGCCGGGCTTGAGCTCATGCAGCTCGAGCGTGCGCTTGACGTCTCGCTGGCTGACGAAGCGGTCGATCTTGCCGTCCGAATCGCAGGTGATGTCGGCGAGCACGGCGTTGCGCGTCGGGCGCTCGTTCAGCCGGTGGATCGGCATGATCGGGAAGAGCTGCCCGATCGCCCAGCTGTCCGGGAGCGATTGGAACACCGAGAAGTTGCAGAAATACGTATCCGAAAGGATGAGCTCCAGCTCTTCGAGCTCCTCGGGCACGCGCGTGAGCTTGCGGCAATAGTCGCGCACTTTCGCACACGTCGCCCAGTAGAGCCGCTCGGCGAGGCCGCGGAACTCGAGGCTCATGAGCCCGAGATTGAACATCTGCAGCGCCTGCTCGCGGGCCTGCAGGGCGTCGTGATAGCACTCGACCAGGCGCCGCTCGGAGATGGCGCTGTAGGCCTCGAAGAGATCGAGCACCGGCTGGGGCAGCTCGTCCTTGCCCTTGTAATCCTCTTCTATGCGGCCCGCGACGCGGAACTGATCGAGCGCGGAGGAGCCGAGCGCATTGAAGATGAGCACGCTGTGGTGCGCGGCGGTGGCGCGGCCGGATTCGCTGATGATGGTCGGATGATCGATGCCGCGGGCGTTACAGACGCTGGCGATGCGGTACACGACGTCGCTCGCGTACTCGTTCATCGTGTAGTTCATCGATGACTCGAAGTTCGTGCCGCTGCCGTCGTAATCGACGCCCAGTCCGCCGCCGACATCGATGTACTTCAGGCCCGCGCCCATCAGCTTGAGCTCGGCGTACACGTGCGCAAGCTCGTTGATCGCGTCTTTCACCCGGCGGATGTCCTGGAGCTGGCTGCCCGGATGGCAATGCACCAGCTCGAGACAATCGAGCATCTGGTGCTTGCGCAGCTCCGTCACGAGCTCGAGGATCTCGCTCACGAACAGGCCGAACTTCGATTTCTCGCCGGCCGAATCCCGCCACCTTCCGGCGCCTTCACTCGCGAGCTTGACCCGCACACCGATGCGCGGGCGCACCTGGTAGCGCTCGGCGTGCTTGAGCACGCGCGCGAGCTCCTCGAAATTCTCGATGACCGGGATGATCGTGCGGCCGAGCTTGGTCGCGAGAATGACCGCCTCGATGTAGCTGTCGTCCTTGAAGCCGTTGCAGACGATCATGCGCTCGGGCGCATCCTCGGTGAGCGCCATGACCGCGAGGAGCTCGGGCTTCGAGCCGGCCTCGAGGCCGAAGCCGAACTCCTTGCCGTAGCGGTAGACCTCCTCGACCACCACGCGCTGCTGGTTCACCTTGATCGGGAACACCGCGCAGTAGCGGCCTTTGTAGTCGTTTTCTTGTATCGCCTGCTCGAACGCTTTGTGCAGTCGCAAGAGGCGGTGGCGCAGGATGTCGGAGAAGCGCACCACGACCGGCGTCGTCAGGTCGCGTGCGCGCAGGCCCTCGACCACCTCGAGCAGATCGATCTCCCGCTCGGGCGTCCCGTCGGGACGCACCACCACGTGGCCCGCCGCGTTGATGCTGAAATACGGCTTACCCCAGGCGGGCAGTTGGTACAGATCGAGCGAATCCTCCGTACTCCAGTTGGAGTTCGGCTTCAGCTTGCGGGCGGTGTTGTCCAAGGCGCGAGAGCCTCGCAGGTGGGAGTGGGGTGGTGGGCGGCGCGAAAGATAGCAAAAACGTTGTCACCCCATAAGACCGCAGACGCACCCGCGTAAAACGGATTGGCGCCTGCGCGGGACACCTCAACTCTCCCGGCCCTTCGCGATCGGCCGCTCAGGGTCTCTGATCCACTCGCTCCAGGAGCCCGCGTAGAGGCGGGCACCGGGCTTGCCGGCCACTTCCATCGCCAGCAGCAGATGACAGGCGGTCACGCCGGAGCCGCACATGACGATCGTCCGATCGTTCGCTACGCCCGCCTGTGAGCTCTCGAATCTCGCACGCAATTCTTCCGGCGAGCGAAAGCGCGCGCGCTCGTCGAGGTTGCTGGCGAACGGGTGGTTACGGGCGCCCGGCACGTGGCCGGCCGCAGTATCGATCGGCTCGACCTCGCCGGCGAAGCGCTCAGGCGCGCGCGCATCGAGCAATCGCCAGTCGGGCCTGCCCACGCGCTCGGCGACTTCGTTCGCGTCGAGCCATGCATTGCGATCGGGATGGACCTCGAAGCGCGTCTCGGTGCGTACGGGGATTTCCGTCGACGTCGGCAATCCCTCTTCCGTCCATGCGCGCAAGCCTCCGTCGAGCACTGCGACCGCGCGATGTCCGACCCAGCGCAACAGCCACCAGAGCCTGGCGGCGAAAGCGCCGCTGTCGGCGTCGTAGGCCACCACTTGCGTGTCAGGCTGCATGCCCCAGCGCCCGAGCGTAGCCGCAAGCTGCGCCGGGTCCGGCAGCGGATGCCGGCCGCTCGTCGGCGTGATCGGGCCCGCGAGGTCCCGGTCGAGATGCGCGTAAATCGCGCCCGGAATGTGTCCGGCGCGGTACGCGGCCTCTCCCGCCTCGGGCCTCGCCAGATCGAAGCGGCAATCGACCACGAGCCAATCGGGGCGCGAGAGGTGCTGAGCGAGCTCGCGGGCGCTCACGAGCGTCTGGTAGGCGGGCTTGTCCATGGCGATAGTCTGTGCCCGTGCCGCGGCCGTTACAATCCCGCGCGTCTTACGGAGGAGGTCAGATCATGTCACTCGAGCTCTGGTGGGGCAGCGGCAGTCCTTATTCGTGGCGGGCGCTGCTCGCGCTCGAATACAAGCAGCTCCCGTACGTCTCACACCTGATCCAGTTCGCCAAGCAGGAGCACAAGTCGCCCGAGCTCCTGGCGATGAATCCGCGCGGGCGCGTGCCGGTGCTGAAGGATGGAGAGTACGTCTGCTACGAGTCGCTCGCGATCCTGCACTACCTCGACCGCAAGTATCCCGAGCCGCCGCTCTTCGGCCGCACGCCCGAGGAGGGCGGCACCATCATGCGCGTGATCGGCGAGTACCAGTCCTACGCCGAGGAGCACATCCAGAAGGTCATCTACGTGATTCTCTTCCAGGGCGTCGAGGCGCGCATGGAGGAAGTAGAGCGGGCGATGAGCTACGTGCTCGCCGAGGCGCGCACCATCGAAAAGCGCCTCGCGACTTCCGAGTGGCTCGTGGGCGAGGCCTTCTCCGCAGCCGATATCGTGGTTTTTCCGGGCATTCAGATGCTGCTGCGCGCGCTCGAGCGGCGCGAGGCGCAAGAGCTTCGTGCGCGCTTCCTGCCGGTCGAAAAGAATTTTCCGGCGATTGCGGCCTGGATCGAGCGCGTCAAGGTGCTGCCCGGCTACGAGCGCACCTATCCGCCGCACTGGAAGGAAGATTCGACCCCGCGATAAAAGTCAGTAAACTGCGCGCGCCTTCGACTTCGTGAGAGAGCACGCCATGCCTGACCTTCCCGTCCACGTCCATCTCCCGGGTCGTCTGGTGATGATCGGTTTCGGCAGCATCGGACAGGGTGTCCTGCCGCTCATCCTGCGTCACATCGACATCCACCCCGAGCGCATCACGATCATTGCCGCAGACGACAGCCACCGAGAAGAGGCCGCCGAATACGGCGTGAAATTCCTCAAGCACACCCTCACGCGGGAGAATTTCGCGCAGCTGCTCGATCCGCTCGTCGGCCCCGGGGATTTCCTCCTCAACCTGTCGGTGGACGTCTCGAGCATCGCGCTCATCAAGCTCGCGTACGAGAAGGGCGCGCTCTATCTCGACACTTGCATCGAGCCCTGGCCGGGCGGCTACACGAGCAAGAGCATCGCGCCGGCGCTGCGCACGAACTATGCGCTGCGCGAGGAGGCGCTGGCGCTGCGCAAGTCGCTCAAGAATGGGCCGACGGCGGTCATCACCCACGGCGCCAATCCCGGGCTCGTCTCGCACTTCGTCAAGCAGGCGCTGCTCAATATCGCCGAGGATACGGGCGTCGATGCGGGCAACCCGCGGACGCGGGAAGACTGGGCCCGCCTTTCGCAGCGGCTCGGAGTCAAGACGATTCACATCGCCGAGCGTGACACACAGGTCGCTCATGAGCCCAAGAAGCTCAACGAGTTCGTCAACACCTGGTCGGTCGACGGCTTCGTGAGCGAGGGCAGCCAGCCCTCCGAGCTCGGCTGGGGCACGCACGAGAAATGGATGCCGCCGCAGGGGCGTCGCCATGAGTCGGGCCGCCGGTCCGCCATCTATCTGCTGCAGCCCGGAGCCGGAACCCGCGTGCGCACGTGGACGCCCAAAGCGGGCCACTTCCATGGCTTTCTCATCACGCATGGCGAGTCGATCTCGATCTCCGATTATCTGACCGTGGGAGAGGGCGACAACCCGGTTTATCGGCCCACCGTGCATTACGCGTATCACCCATGCGACGACGCAGTGCTCTCGCTGCACGAGTTCGCCGGGCGCAACTGGTTCTTGCAGGCCCACAAGCGCATCCTCTGCCACGAGATCATCGACGGCATCGACGAGCTCGGCGTGCTGCTCGCCGGGCACAAGAAGAACGCGTACTGGTACGGCTCGCAGCTCTCGATCCAGGAAGCGAGGCGCCTGGTGCCGCACAACACTGCCACGAGCTTGCAGGTTTGCGTGGCGGTGCTCTCCGGCATGGTCTGGGCGATCGAGAATCCGAAGGCCGGCCTCGTCGAGCCCGAAGAGATGGATTTCCGCCGCAATCTCGAGATCTGCATGCCGTATCTCGGGCCGGTGGTCGGCGAGTACACGGATTGGACGCCGCTCTATCAGCGCGCGGCCCTGTTCGATGAGGAGCTCGACACGAGCGATCCCTGGCAGTTCAGGAACGTCCTCGTGTAAGAGCCGCGCGCCGGCACATCGATGAGCCGGGGGCCGGAGGGTCCCCGGATCTTCGGGCCTCGTCTCGCAAAGGACGAAGCGGAGGTCTTCGGGCATCGTGCTCAGGGTCAGCTTCAATCTGGATGAAGAAGCTCTGCGCCACTTCGCCGAGGTGGCGCAGCAGACTTCGGCGCACGCCCGCTCGCAATCGCCGGAGGCGGTCGTGGAAGCGGCGCGCCGGATGCTCGAGAAAGCCGCGAGTGCCGGGCTCCCCGGTTTCATGAAGGAGCGGTATTCGCGGCTCGAGACCCTGCTCGAGATGCTGGCCGATGAGGACTGGGCGCTTGCGCCCGAGGATCGCCAGCGCGTTCTCAACGCGCTCGCGTGCTCGACCACGCCCCCGCCGGTGGCGAGCGGCCCGGAGCTTCTCGATCAGGCGATCATGATCGAGCTGGTGAGCCGCGATCTGAAGCACGATCTCGAGGCCTATCAGGCCTTCAAGCGCTTCCGCCAATCCAGGCAGGGAAGGAGCCGCGGCGGGCCGGAGCATCGAGGCGAGTGGTTGCGGGAGCGACGCGAGCGCTTGCAGAAGCGCATGCATGAGCGGCGTCGGCGCGATCTCGAGGCGGCCGGGAGCTCGCTTCGGAAAGTGCTTTCTTTGTTCGGGCTGTAGAAGCCCGTTCCTGACTCTCCCACTTTCTTCCCTTCCCCGTTCACGCGGCCTCTGCGCTCCCCTCCCCCGTTTACGGGGGAGGGGACGAAAAACTAAAGAGCGGGGAGGGACAAAAATTCCGGGGAGGGGACGAAAACAAAGAACGGGGGAGGAGACCGCAGTGTGCGGGACGGCTACGTCTCTTCTGCTTCCTCGTATCGCACGCCCACGATCACATACATCTTCACGCCGCCCGGCACTTCCACGCGAACCTCGTCATCGAGCGCCTTGCGCAGCAGGGCCCGGCCGAGCGGGGAATCCATGCTGATGTAGCCCGGCGCCGCATCGAACTCGTCCGGCCCGACGATCCGATACTCCACCTCCTGGCCCGACTCGTCCTCGAGCTTGACCCACGCGCCGAAGAACACGCGCGAGCGGTCGGAGGGCGGCTTGTCCACGATCACCATCCCGTCGAGCCGTTGTCGCAAGAAGCGCACACGCCGATCGATCTCGCGCAACTGGCGCTTGCCGTAGGTGTACTCGGCGTTCTCCGAGCGGTCCCCCTGGGCGGCCGCTTCCTGCACGGCCTGCGTGACCTGGGGGCGCACCACGCGCCACAAATGGTCCAGCTCCTCGCGCATGCGGCGGGCGCCTTGCGGGGTAATGAACTTCGAAGCCCTGGGGGCGGGCGGACGGTATCTCGACATATGAGCCAATCGGGTCAAAGGCGCTTCAGGCGCGGCCTGATCCGGTCGAACGGCGGGAAAAATGTGGAGCCTTTCACGGTATGTGGAGCCTCTCGTCTCTAGTCTGCCGTCCCATGAGCGTCAAGTACTACACCCACTTCCTTCTGCAGGAGCGAGCCCCCAAGGGGCTCAGCGAGTTCCGCGGCGTGGTCGAGGTGAGCCGGGCGCTGACTCGCGGCGATCTCAAGGAAGCCGCCTCGATCCTGGCGAAGAATTTCGAGTGCGAGTCGCGGGACATCAAGGTCCTGCAGTGGTCGCGCCTGCACTGATCGGCGCAGGTTCCTTCGAATCCCCTAGCGGGCTTTACTTCCCTTCAGAAAGTCCGCTTCTCTGCCCCGGGCCCGACCCGGGGTTCTTTTTTTCCGGTTTCGGTTAAGGTTCGCTCCGGCCCGCCCGCACCGAGCAGCGACCCGCATGACCCGTCCGGATCCTCCCGCTTCGTTCAAGGACCACTTCTCCGGTCATGCGCGCGCGTACGCGCGCTACCGGCCCGACTATCCTGCCGAGTTGTTCGATTATCTTGCCACGCTCACTGCGCGACGCGTGGTTGCGCTCGACTGCGCGACCGGCAGCGGGCAGGCGGCGATCGGGCTCGCCCGGCACTTCGATCTCGTCGTCGCGAGCGATGGCAGCATCGCACAGCTACGCAATGCACAAGCTCATCCTCGGGTTGCTTATGTCGCGAATCTCGCCGAGCAACCCGCGCTCAAGGACGGCAGCGTCGATTTGGTCGTCGCAGCCCAGGCGGCGCATTGGTTCGATCACGAGCGCTTTCATGAGCAAGTCCGGCGCGTGCTGCGTGCGGATGGCGCGCTCGCAGTGTGGACGTATGGCCTCGCGCACGTGAGCCTGCCGATCGATGCCGTCGTAAAGCGTTTCTACGAAGAAGCGATCGGCCCCTACTGGCCGCCCGAGCGGCGCTACGTCGAGAGCGGCTATCGCGATCTGCCGTTTCCCTGGCAGGAAATCGCGGCGCCGGCGTTCACGCTCGTGCGCGAATGGGACCTCGACGCGTTTGTCGGATACGTCGGCACGTGGTCGGCGGTGCGCCGATATCTCGAGGCGACCGGCAAGGACCCGCTGCCCGCGCTGAAGGCACAAATCGCGAAAGTTTGGGACTCGCCCGCAACGCCCCGGCCAGTGACCTGGCCGCTGCATCTGCGGGTCGGGCGACGCTGAGGAGCTCAGCCGGCGAGCCCGACGCCGGCCATTTCGTGTGCCTGCCGGCGCTTTCCTGAAATGGCGCGCGGCCGGTGGGCTGTTAGACTTCCCGCTCTTGCCAGCTGGCGACTTGGGTCCGTCTAAACGAGAAGAGGCGGCTCGTCTTCGAGCCGTGCGCGCAGCCCGATCTCCGCTGCATTCACCAGGGAATCCACCACGAGATGAAAACGAAAGTTCTTGCGTGCTCACTGGCCGCTACCTTTACGTTGACCGCTTGCAGCGTCGATCCGCCCGCCGCTCCGCTCGCTCCGGCCGGCATTCTGCAATCGGGCGTTTACCAGCAGAACATCGATGCGAGCGTGCGGCCGGAGGATGATTTCTATCTTTACGTCAACGGCCGCTGGCTCGAGGCCACGCAGATTCCGCCGGACCGCTCGAATTACGGCGCCCTCAGCTTGCTGCAGGAAGAGGCGGAGCGGGATTTGAAGGCGATCCTGGAGGAGGCAGCGGCGTCGGGAGCAGCGCCGGGCACGGATGAGCAGAAGGTCGGCGACTTCTACGCGAGCTTTCTCGACGAAGCCACGATCGAGGCGCGTGGGCTGCAACCGCTCGCAGCCGAGCTCGAGCGCATCGACGCGCTCGCCACCAAGCGCGACCTTGCCGGGTACATCGGGCACAACCAGCGCATCGCCGTCGCGCAGCCCTTCTTCTATTACGTCGGCATCGACGAGAAGAACTCGACCGAGTACGTCAGCGTCGTCCACCAGACCGGGCTCGGCATGCCCGATCGCGACTATTACTTGTCCGACGATGCGAAGTTGAAGGGCGTGCGGGAGAAGTACCGCCTCTACGTGAAGGACGTCCTCGCGGCCGCGGGCACCCAGAATGCCGAGGCTGCCGCGCAGAAAATCTACGCGCTCGAGGAGCGCTTCGCGCAAGCCCACTGGACCCGAGTGCAGAACCGCGACGCCGAGAAGACCTACAACCGATACGACCTCGCCGGCCTGGCGAAACTGATGCCGTCTTTCGACTGGCGGGCGTTTCTGGCCGGCGCGCAAGTGCCTGAGAGCAAGGTCAAAGCCGTGATCGTCACGCAGCCGAGCTTCTTCGAGGCGCTCGACCGCGCGATCGCGGAAGTGCCAATCGAGGACTGGCGCGTGTATTTCCGCTACAAGCTTCTGAATGCTTACGCGCCGGACCTGCCGACGAAGTTCGTGCAACTGCACTTCGACTTCAATCAGCGCACCGTCTCCGGCATCCAGGAGCTCAAGCCACGCTGGAAGCGCGCGGTCGATACGATCGACGCGGCAGTCGGCGAGCTCGCGGGCAAGCTCTACGTCGAGCGCCATTTCAAGCCCGAGGCGAAGCGGCGCGTCGAGGAGCTGGTCGAAAATCTCAAGACCGCCTTCGCCGAAGGGATCGATGCGCTCGAGTGGATGACGCCGGCCACCAAGCAGAAGGCGCACACGAAGCTCGCGCGCTTCACCACCAAGATCGGCTATCCCGACAAGTGGAAAGACTGGTCGGCGCTGGTCGTCAAGCGCGACGATCTGATTGGCAACGAGATGCGTGCGGCCGAGGTGGCCTTCGATCGCGACATCGGCAAGCTCGGCGGTCCGATCGACAAGACCGAGTGGCTGATGACGCCGCAGACGGTCAACGCTTATTACTATCCGCCGGCGAACGAGATCGTGTTCCCGGCGGCGATCCTGCAGCCGCCCTTCTTCAACGTCGCCGCGGATGACGCGATCAACTACGGCGCCATAGGCGCGGTCATCGGCCACGAGATCAGTCACGGCTTCGACGATCAGGGGCGCCGCTACGATGGCGCGGGGAATCTCAATGACTGGTGGGCGAGTGAGGACAACGAAGAGTTCATGCGGCGCGCGAAGCGACTCGGCGCTCAGTACGACGCGTTGAGCCCCTTGCCGGGCACGAAGGTCAACGGCGATCTCACGATGGGTGAGAACATCGCCGACCTCGCCGGGGTCGCCATGGCGTACCGGGCCTACAAGCTCTCGCTCAAAGGGCGGCCGGCGCCCGTGATCGACGGCTACACCGGGGACCAGCGCTTCTTCATCGGCTGGGCGCAGGGCTGGGCGCGCAAGTACCGGGAGGATGAGCTCCGCAAGCGCCTGCTCACCGACCCGCATGCGCCGAGCGAGTACCGCACCAACGTCATCGTCTCGAACTTGCAGGAGTTTCACGAGGCGTTCGACGTCAAGCCGGGCGACAAGATGTACCGGCCGCCCGAGGAGCGCGTGCGCATCTGGTGATGCGGACAGGCGCGCGGGGACTTGTTCCCCGCGCGTTCGACCCCAAACAGCGACAGTCAGCGGAACTCCGACAGTGCTTCGGGGCTTTCTGCGGAACGCCGCGCCCATACGCGGTCGAGCGACTGTCATTTTTTGCAGGAAGAAGGGCACCACCATGCATGCTTTGCGCGTCGCCGCCATCGTTCTCGTGGGCTCGTTGCTGACAGGCTGCGGTTACAACACGCTGCAACGCCAGGACGAACAGGTCGCCGCCGCGTGGTCAGACGTCCTGAACCAGTACCAGAGGCGGGCCGACCTCGTGCCCAACCTGGTCAACACGGTCAAGGGCGCGGTCGCCTCCGAGAAGGACATTCTGGACAGCGTGATCGAGGCGCGCGCCAAGGCCACTTCCATCCAGGCGACGCCCGAGCTTTTGAACGACCCGCAGGCTTTCCAGCAGTGGCAGGCCGCCCAGGGCGAGCTGAGCCAGGCGCTCTCGCGCCTGCTCGTCGTGGTCGAGCGCTATCCGGATCTCAAGTCGATCTCGGGCTTCAACGATCTGCTGGCGCAACTCGAAGGAACGGAGAACCGCATCGCGGTCGCGCGCAAGCGCTACATCGACGCCGTGCAGGAGTACAACGTGACTGTGCGCTCGTTTCCGACCAACCTGACCGCGAAAGTGTTCGGGCACGAGACCAAGCCCAACTTCACCGTCGAGGATCCGGCGGCCATCGCGCGACCGCCCGAGGTGGATTTCGGCGTCTCGCAGTCCGAGCCGGTCGAGCCGCGAGGCTGACGATCCGGGGATGGCCGGGCTCGGCGCTGCTGCAGTTGCTCGTCTCGCACGCATGATCGCCGCTCCCGTCCGACGTGCGTCCCTGATCGTGGGATGCTTGCTGCTACTCGCATACACTGCTTTCGCGCAGGTCGCCGTACCTCCGCTTCGCTCACCGGTCACCGATCTCACCGGCACGCTCAGCGCCGAACAGATCGCCACGCTCGATCAGCAGCTGCGCGCGTTCGAAGCGAAGAAGGGCAGCCAGATTGCGATTCTGCTCGTCCCCACGACGCAGCCGGAAACCATCGAGCAGTATTCGATCCGTGTCGCCGAGAGTTGGCAGCTCGGCCGGCGTGGAGTCGACGATGGCGTGCTGATCCTCGTGGCGAAGGACGACCGGGCGGTGCGCATCGAAGTCGGCTACGGGCTCGAGGGAGCCTTGCCCGACGTGATCGCGAACCGCATTACCGACCAGGTGATGGTGCCGCGCTTTCGTGAGGGGGATTTTTTCGGCGGGCTGCAAGAAGGCGTCACGCGCGTGATCGCGGTCATCGAAGGTGAGCCGCTGCCCGAGCCGAGCCGTCGCACTCAGCCGTCCGAGGACGGATTCGGGATCGCCTGGCCGATCCTGATCATGCTGGTGATCGTGGTCGGCGGCATCTTGCGAGCCCTGTTCGGATCACTCGGTGGAGCGGCGCTCACCGCGGGAGCCGCGGGTGTGATCGTCTGGCTGGTGACGAGCGCGCTCGCGATCGCGATTGGAGCAGCGCTCCTCGCGTTCTTCTTTACTCTCCTCGGCGGCGGCGCCGGTCGCGGCTGGGCCAGCCCCCGGCGAGGCGGCTGGGGAGGCGGTTGGGGCGGCGGAGGCTGGAGCGGAGGGGGCGGCTGGAGCGGGGGAGGAGGAGGCTTCGGCGGCGGCGGAGCTTCGGGCAGATGGTGAGCATCGCGCGACTCGTTCGGAATCTGAGCGCCACGAGCTGGGCGTTGCGTCGCGTGTTCGACAAGCCGACGCTCGACGCCATCGTGCAGGCGATCGAGCAATCCGAGCGCACGCACGGGGGCGAGATCAGGTTCGCCGTCGAGGCGGGGCTGAGCGCATGGGAATTGATGCGCGGCATCACGCCCCGCGAGCGCGCTCTACAGGTTTTTTCCGAGCTGCGCGTCTGGGATACCGAAGCCAACAATGGAGTGCTGATCTACGTCCTCTGGGCCGATCACGACGTCGAGATCGTCGCGGACAGGGGGTTCAACGGCCGGCTCACCGCCGAGGATTGGGCCGCAATCTGCCATCGGATGGAGCGGTTGCTCGGCCAGAAGCAGTATCGCGAGGCGGTGCTGGAAGGGATCCGAGCCTGCGGCGAGCTGATCGCCAGGCACTATCCGCGCGCGGATGCTGATGAGTTGTCGAACCGTCCGGCGATCCTGTGAATCTCACGAGCTGATACGGGCCGGAGTGTCGTCACTTTGCGTCAGTGCGGAGCGCAGGAGAGCAGGATCGCACGGGATCTCCTCGAGCCGGCCCGGAAGCACCGGGTTGATCCGCGTTTCCCTATGTTTCCCCGCGGAAGGCTTCTGTAAGATCGGGTCGATGAACGCGCATTTGATCCGACTCCCTGCTTTGATCCTGTCGCTCGCAGCCGCCGGCTGCCAGCTCATTCCCGAGCGCGCGCCTGAGCCCGAGCCGCCTCCGCCGCCTCCGGTCATCCACGAGCCGGTCGCAACGCACGAGTTTCAGATCGATGAGCACACCGATGTGGTCGGCATGCTGCAGGTGACGAAGGTCGAGGGCGAGGACACGCTCCTCGATATCGCCCGTCGCTTCAATGTCGGCTACGAGGAGATCGTTCGCGCGAATCCGGGCGTTGATCCGTGGCTTCCGGGAGTGGGGCGCGAGATCTATGTGCCTACCCAGTTCGTGCTGCCGAATGCCCCGCGTGAAGGCATCGTCATCAATCTTGCGCAGCTGCGCGCGTTCTATTTCCCCAAGGCGAAAAAGGGCGAGCCGCAAACCGTCATCACGCACCCGATCGGCATCGGCAAGGTGGGCTGGGAGACGCCTGTAGGCACGACCAAAGTGCGCGCCAAAGCCAAGAACCCGACCTGGTTTCCGCCCGCCTCGGTGCGCCAGGAGCATCTCGAAGACGGCGAAAAGCTGCCGGCCAAAGTGCCTCCGGGCCCGGACAATCCGCTCGGCACGCACGTGATGACGCTCGGCTGGCCGAGCTATCTCATCCATGGAACCAACAAGCCTTACGGCGTGGGGCTGCGCTCGAGCCACGGTTGCATCCGCTTCTATCCGGAAGACATCGTCGGGCTGTATGAGCGCGTTCCGGTCGGCACGAAAGTGACGGTGGTCAATCAACCGTTCGTGTTCGGCTGGCGCGACGGCCAGTTGTACGTGCAAGCCTTCCCCATTCTCGAGGACGACGAGCGCGAGCATCCCAAAGGGGCCGAAGCGTTGCTCAACGCCGCGATCTCGGACGAGATGTGGCAGAGAATCAGGGAGAACGGCGTGACGATCGACCTGGCGCTGGTCGATGCGTTGATCGCCGAGCCGCGCGGCATCGCCGTGCCCGTGTCGAAACCGCAGCTGACGCTCGATTCGTATCTTGCCGCTGCGCGTCGGGTGGAGAATCGCGTTCCGGACGGAGCGACCTGGGACGGAAGCGATGAGATGGTTTACACGGCCGAGGAATGGGAAGCGCGGCTTCGCAAGAACGCGCTCAAATCGGCCAAGGCCGACGAAACCGAGCAGGCGCCGGCGAAGAAGCAAAAGGTCGCTGCGCCGGCATCGGCGAAGAAATCTGCTGGCCAGGCCGTCAGCGCCGGTGCACCCGTCGGTTCCCGCTGACTCGATCTCGTCTGATCGGTCGTGTGCGGCTCAGCGTGGGCCGCTCACTCGAGCGCCGCAGTCGAAGCATTGCCGGATTCTTTTACACCTCGAAGCTTCGGGACTGCGCTTCGGCTGCGTTGTGCTAACTTACACGACGCAACCACTGGGGAGGCGAAGTGCTCGAGCATTCGCTCGACGACCGGATCGAGGGCCTGTCGGCCACCGACGCAGTACAACCGATCGCGCGCGCCAGCGCGCATTTGACGGCGTTCGTTGGCCGCACTCTGCGCGGTCCGCTCGATCGCCCCGTGCTCGTGCGCAGCTTCGCCGACTTTCAGCAGGAGTTCGGCGGGCTGTGGCAGCCGAGCCCGCTTTCTTACGCGGTCGAGCACTTCTTCGAGCAGGGCGGGCGCCAGGCCGTCATCGTCCGCGTCGCGAACAACGCCGCACCGGTGACACTTTCTCTTCGATGCGGGCGCGAGACTCTGCAACTCGAGGCCAAGGCGCCGGGCACGCGTGAGTTCCTGCGCGCCTGCGTCGATTACGATCACATTCCGCCCGAGGACGAGCAGCGTTTCAATCTCGTGGTCCAGCGCGTGCGCTCGCCAGGATCGGAGCGCATAGAGGCTCAGGAGACCTTCCGGGGGCTGAGCGTCGATCCTGATTCGCCGCACTACATCGAGGAGGCGCTGCTCGAATCGAATCTCGTGCGAGTGCGCGGCCCGGTGCCGCAGGTGAGGCCCGACCGGACGTTGCTGCCGGGCACGAATCTTCCTGTGGGCTACGTCAGCTCGAATCCGGACGGCGATGACGGGCGCCCCATCACCGATTACGACGTGATCGGCTCGGCCACGCACCGTACCGGCCTGTTCGCGCTCGAGAACGTGGACGATCTCGCGTTCGTCTACATTCCGCCGCTTTCGAGGACCACTGACATCGGCGTGAGCGCGCTGCTGGTCGCGGCCCGGTTTTGTCAGCGTCGTCGCGCCATTCTGATCGTCGATCCTCCCGCGCACTGGGACTCGTCAGCGGACGCCATCCGAGGGATCAGGAAGCTCGATTTCCGCAGCGACAATGCGGTCATGTTCTTCCCGCGCGTGGTCGCGACCGATCGCCTGCGCGGGAGGCCGGAAATCTTCGGCAACGGCGGCGCTGTAGCCGGCCTTCTCTCGCGCTCCGGTGAGGCCGTGTCCGCCGCGCTATCGGGGTACGATCCTGAGCCGCTCCTCAGGGCGGGCGCTCGCCTTCCGCTGCAAGTGAGCGACAAGGACCGCTGGCTCCTCGCGGCGCATGGCATCAACGTCCTGCAATCGACCCGAAGCCCGCATCGTGACCGCCCGGCGTTGCGTACGCTCGCGTGCGGCGCCAGCTCGTCCTCGGACTGGTCCTATCTCTCGCAGCGGCGCCTCGCTTTGTTCATCATCAATTCGATCGAGCGGGGCACGCGCTGGAGCGCGCTGACGCCGCGCGATCCGACTACTTGGGCGCGCGTGGTGGAGCAGATCCGGAGCTTTCTGCAGGAGCTGCGCAACGCCGGCGCGTTCGCCTCGGTGCCGGAGGAGCAGGCGTTCACCGTCATTTGCGATGAGCGCATCAACGACGAAAGCGAGCCGCACGAGCTCAACATCCTCGTGCAGTTCGCTGCCGTGCATGCGGGCGAATACCACAGCTTCATGATCACTCATTCGCTGCACGGCTCGACGGTTCGTCAGGTGGCGGTGAACCGGCTCGAAGCTTCGCTCATCGTCTCGCACGAGCTCGAGCACGAGATCACCATCAAGCTGCGACAGCAAGAGGCGCCGCTCGCGATGGCGACGCGTCACTGAAGCGCGCTGCCTACGGGCTGCGCTTCCACAAGACTTCCTGACCGCTCTCGTGGCGCGCGAGCACGCGGGCCACGACGAAGAGCAGATCCGAAAGCCGGTTCAGATACTTCATGACTTCGGGGGCGACGGGCTCTTGCTTGGCGAGCGCCCAGGCGCATCGTTCCGCACGCCTCGTGATTGCGCGAGCGAGATGACAGGCCGCCGCAGCAGGGCCGCCTCCCGGAAGAATGAACTCCTTGAGCGGCGGCAGCGGCTCGTTGAACCGGTCGAGCGTCTCTTCCAGGCGCTCGATGTGCTCGGTCGTGATGGCGCGATAGCCGGGCACGGCAAGCTCCCCGCCGAGATCGAACAGCTCGTGCTGAATTTTCGTCAGCGCTTCGATCACGTCGGAGGGGAGCCCCGGGACCGCCAGCACCACGCCGATCGCACTGTTCGCTTCATCAACGGTGCCGTACGCTTCGATCCGCGCGTGTGTCTTCTCGACACGAGTGCCGTCGCCGAGACCGGTCGTGCCCTGGTCGCCCGTGCGGGTGTAGATTTTGCTGAGTCGATGGCCCATGGGAGATCCGGATGGGAGAACGATGCACATCTTCGGCTCCGAGCGAGCCTGTGGCAAGCGGTGAGCGCCGCTGATGAAGCACCTCATTTTGGGAGGAGCGCGCAGCGGGAAGAGCTCCTTCGCGACGCGGCTGGCGCTTGAAAGCGGTCGCGACGTAGCTGTCATCGTCACTGCCCGCGTAACAGACGAGGAGATGCGCGAGCGCATCGAGCGGCATCGCCGGGAGCGGCCGGCGCACTGGAGCGTGCTCGAGGAGCCGGAGCATCTGGGCGAGGCTTTGCAGAAGTGCGGTGAGAACACACTCGTGCTGGTCGATTGCCTCACGGTATGGATCGCGAACGTGTTGTTTCCCGTAGCGCCAGATGGCTCGGCGCGCGTCGATGAGCCGGCATGGGAGCGCGAGCGCTCGTCCTTGTTCGAGGCGCTGGATCATCATCGAGGCGAGCTCGTGCTGGTGAGCAACGAGGTCGGGCTCGGCATCGTGCCTGAGAGCGCCGCAGGCCGCCGATTCAGAGACGAGCAGGGCCGACTCAATCAGGCGCTCGCCTCACGATGTGATCGTGTGACCTTTCTCGCCGCTGGCTTGCCGCTGCAATTCAAGCCGTGAGCGTCGCTGTCGTCACAGCCCCTGCAAGCAGAGCGATCTCGCAGAGCTCTATGCCGGCGCCCAGACAATCGCCCGTCATTCCGCCGAGCTTGCGCTTCAAGTAGAGCGCCCAGGCCAGGAGTGCGAGCGGTGCGAGAACCAGCGCGGGCGCGAGAAAGACGCTCGCGAGCAACAAGGCAATCGTCCACACCGCAACCAGGGGCACCGATGCGCGCCAAGCGAATCGCTCGCCCATCCCGCGCGCAAGAGGCGGGACCCACAGCGACCAGGCAACGGCGCCGAGTCGGGCCCATGCCGCGATCAGCGGAGCAGCGAACCAGAGCGCGACGTCGTTACGCGCGGCGACCCCGAGCAGGACCAGCTTCGCGCCTGTCGCGATGATGAGGACGATGACCCCGAACGTGCCGACGTGCGGATCGCGCAGCACTTCGAGGAAGCGGGCCCGATCGCGATGGGCCGCACCAAGCGCATCGGCGAGATCGGCCAGGCCGTCGAGGTGCAGCGCGCCGGTGATCCAGATCCAGCCGATCCAGCCCAGAAGTGCGCCGAGCCAAGGATCGACAGTGGCGCCGAGCGCGAACATCGCTGCGACGACGAGGCCGATGACGCCTCCGACCAGCGGAAACCAGCCGCTCGAGCGACTGAGCGCGTCGTCGCTCAACGTTTCTGGCCCGCGCACCGGCAGACGCGTCAGAAACTGCAGCGCGAGTAACAGGCCCTGAGTCATTGCATCGCGCCGGCAAACACTAGACCGAGTCGCTGACGCCCGCCTCGGCAAACGTCGCCATCTCGGCATGCAGGCGGATCGCCGCCTGGATCATCGGCACAGCCAGCGCCGCGCCAGTGCCCTCGCCAAGGCGCAGCCCGCATTTGATCAAGGGCTCGAGCCGAAGCTCCTCGAGCACTGCTGCATGACCTTGCTCGCAGGACAAATGCGAAGCGAGCAGCCACTCGCGCACCCGCTCGTCGATCCGGCACGCTATCAACGCTGCTGCCGACGAGATGAATCCATCCAGTACGCAAGGAATCCCTGCCCGCGCCGCTTCGAGGTACAGCCCCGCCATGGCGCCGATCTCGAAGCCGCCGAGCTCGGCTAGCAGCGTCACCCCGTCGCTTCGATCCTGGCAACGGGCGAGCGCCTGGCGTACGACTTCGACCTTTCGTGCACGCTGCTCAGTTGATATGCCGCTGCCATGGCCGACAACCCTCTCCGGATCGGTCCCGAGCGCGGCAGCCACGATGCAAGCGGAGCTGGTCGTGTTTCCGATGCCGATTTCTCCCGCGATCAGCAGATCCGCTCCACGCTCGATCATGCTTGCTGCATAGCGCGCTCCTGTCGCAAGGGCCTGGCGCGCTTGCTCGAGCGTCATCGCTGGCTCCAAGGTGATGTCGCGAGTTCCCGGTGCGATTCGTTCGTTGCGAACACCCGGCGGAGGTGGCGCGTTCGTTGCTACGCCAACGTCAACGATCGTCAGCGGAGCATCGATGGTGCGCGCCAGGACGCTGATGGCTGCTCCGCCGCTCGTCAGGCTCGCCAGCATTTGTGCCGTGACGCTCTGCGGGTAGGCGGAGACTGCGCTTCGGGCCACGCCGTGATCCGCTGCAAAGACAGTGATCGCCGGCGTAACCCGTTTCGGAATTGCGCGCTGTTGGCGTGCAGCCAGCCAGCACGCCACCGTTTCGAGCTGCCCGAGCGCGCCACGCGGCTTGACGAGAGCCGCCTGACGCGCTTCGGCCAGCGCTCGAGCCCGCGGATCCGGTGACGGAAAGCTCAAGGGCGCTCCCGTCTACTGAGGCCGATACCGCACGTTGAGGAAATAGCCGCGATCGTCCTGGTTGAAGAAGCGGACGGTGCGGTAGTCCCGATCGAGCGCGTTGGCGATCTTGCCCTGGACCGACCATTCCGGCGTGAGCGCGTACTCGAGCACCAGATCGACGGTTGCGTATCCGCCCACGCGAATGCTGTTCGATACGTCGTCGTAGCGCGAGCTTTGCGCATTGAGGCGCGCTCTCGCATCGACAGGGCCGAAAGCGCGTGACACTTCGAAATGACCGGAGTGACGCGCGCGCCGAGGCAGGATGTTGTCGAACATCGGGCCCGGAGAGCGGTTACGGGGATCGAGCGCCGTGTAACCGAGACTCAAGCCCCACTCGCCGAGCGAAGCCGATGCCTGCGTTTCGATGCCGCGGATTCGCGCTTCATTGAGATTGTTCGGGGTCGAGGTCGCGACGTCGAAGACGATCAGGTCGTCGACGCGGTTCTCGAACGCCGACACCGACCATTGCACGAAGCCGAGGCGCCCTTCGAGGCCGAGCTCGCAGCTCCTCGAGCTCTCCGGATCGAGGTCGGGATTGCTGAAGCCCGGGAAGTAGAGGTCGTTGAACGTCGGCGCGCCGAACGCGCTCCCCCAAGCCGCCATGAGCGACAGATTGGGACTGAGCGCCCACCTCCAGCCAAAGCTTCCCGTACCGTAGCCGCCGAACTGCTCGTTGTCATCGTGCCGCGCCGAGAGTTGGAACTGATGGGCGCCGAGCGCGAGCTGGTATTGCCCGAAGACACCGACGTTGTCGCGCGCGGTGGCGTTGTACTCGGTCGTGCTCTCCACGCGGTCATCGACATAGTCCACGCCCAGAGTCAGCACCTGCGTGTCGCTCAGCGTGAAGTCGGATTGAAGCGAGAGAGTGCGCTTCTCGGTTTCGAATACCGCAGTGCGCACGCGCTCGTCGTCGAGAAACGGGTCATCGAAAAAGTTGTCCTGCTTGTCGCGGCTCTGGCCGGCGAGCAGCGTAAGGCGCCATTGCTCGCTGGGTTGCACGCGCGTGCGCAGGCTCAGCACGCGCTGAATGAAGTCCGCCTCGTTCGTAAAGCCATCGAACTCAGTAGTGCCCTTCGCGTACAGCGCAGTCGCTTCGAAGTCGGCACGATCGCTCAGGCGATAGCCGGCACGCAGTGAGCCGGAAGTGCTGTCGAATGCGTCGCGATCGGGCTCGATGGTGAAGCAGCCGCCTCCCGGCGGAAACGGCGCACCGGAGCACGAATTGAATCCTTCTGTCTCGAGGTAGCTCGCCGAGACGCTGAGCCAGGCGTCCGGGGAGCTCATCCCGAAGCTGGCGCTTCCCTCGTAGGTTTCGTTCGAGCCCGCGCCGACGCTGAAAGACGGCCCTTGCGCGCGCCGGGTGAAAATCTGAATGACGCCTCCGATTGCATCCGAACCATACAGGCTCGAGCGCGGCCCACGCACGATCTCGATGCGCTCGATCTGCTCCACCGGCACCAGCTCGAACGCCGTCGTGCCGCTCGTGATCGAGCCGAGCCGAACCCCATCGACGAGGACGAGCACCTGCTCCGCATCGGCTCCGCGCATGAAGACGTTCGAGAGCTTCCCCAGGCCGCCGTTGTTGGTGATGTCGATGCCGGTCGAGCCGCGTAACAGCTCCTGCACCGACTGGGCGCCGCGTTGCTCGATGTCCTGGCGCGTGATGACTGAAACCGCGCCGATGACCTGGCTTTCGGATTGCTCGATTCTGGCCGCCGTGACGATGACCTGCTCGGACGAATCGGCGTCCGCCGCTGCGCCCGTCGAACAAACGCAAAGACCCGCCGCGGCAGCGAACGCGCCGCGCCACAAGTGATGTTTCATCGATTTCCACTCCCCATGCACGCCCGCATGGCAAACGTTGACGAGCAGCAGGCGGTGAGGGAGGGATTGGACGGACGGCCCATCCATCGCCCACCGCGATGCTGGCATGCGGCCGTCGATCACGATCGTGCGGCCGTCCGTCAGGCCGGTCTCCGGGCTCTCGAGCGAGCAAGGCGCGGCTTCGTTCGCAATCGAATGGGCCGCGTGAGCTCCGTCGGCATCACCTTCCCGCGAAGCGGGGTGCTTCGCAGTGGCGCGGGATTCGTCGAGGCGCGAAGCGTTGTCGCTTTGCGCAGATCAGAATTCCACGATGCCGAGTTGACTCGAATACCGTTGCGGGGGCAGCGCCGGCTTGTCGCTGACCGCACTGGAGTGCGGGGCGGGGTACCGGCTTCCCGTTTATCGCGCCCTGGGGCGCGATCACCTGACGGTGGCGCCAAGGTAGGGAACGGACGAGAGGGTGTCAAGGAGCGCGAGCACGGGCCGGCCTGCCATAAACGCGTGACATATGCCCTATAAGCGTTAGCGATCGTCCGCCCGCCTCGTTATCCTGTGCCTGCACAGACGCGCTCATCGGGCCCGACTCCTTCGAAATCTGACGCTTCTCCATGCATTCTCCCTTTCTCACCGCCGCTCTGGATGCCGCCAGGGCCGGCGCCGAAGTGATCCGGCGCTATTACCAGCGCAATCTCGAGGTTGCGGTCAAAGCGGACAAGTCACCGGTCACTCAGGCTGACGTCGAAACCGAGCAGGTGATCCGCGCCGTCTTGCGGGAAAGGTTTCCGGATCATGGGTTCTATGGCGAGGAGACCGGAGCGAGCGCGATCGAAGCAGAGTACCTCTGGCTCGTCGATCCGATCGACGGTACCAAGGCATTCGTTCGCGAATATCCGTTCTTTTCCACACAGATCGCGCTGATGCATCGCGGCCGTCTGATCGTCGGCGTATCGTCCGCGCCCATTTACGGTGAGCTTGCCTATGCCGAGCATGGGCGCGGCGCTTGGCTCAACGACAAAGCGATCCACGTGAGCGCGATCGATTCGATCGAGGCCTCGGCGATTTCCGCCGGCAACCTGAAAACGCTCGCGAGCGGGCCGCAGTGGGCGAGCTATGGCCGGCTGATTGCGCGTGCGAGCCGGATCCGCGGCTACGGCGATTTTCTGCACTATCACTTGCTTGCGGCAGGGAAGATCGACGTGGTGATCGAGTCGGACGTGAACATTCTCGACATTGCCGCGCTGGCGGTGATCGTCGAGGCCGCGGGAGGACGATTCACGGATCTCGAGGGCCGGCCGCCCGCGTTGGGCACGACCTCGGTTCTGGCGACGAATGGAAAGTTGCACGAGCCCGTGCTCCGGGAGCTTGGCGCAGCCACGGGCTGAGTCGGACACGGCGCGACGTCGTGCAAACGCGACTCGCGTTTTGTGCGGGCTGGGCGCATCCTCGCCTGCTCGAGTGCGAGGAGGCCGGCATGGTGCGCAGCGATACGAAGGCAACTTGGCCGGCCCTGCCGTACGAAGAATGGCGGCAGACAGCGGCAACTCTGCACCTGTGGCTGCAGATCGTGGGCAAGATCCGCCTGGCGCTGGCTCCCTGGGTCAATCATTCGTGGCACGTGACGATGCGAGTAAGCGCACGAGGGTTGACGACGCCGCTCACGCCGTACGGCTCCGGGGCGTTTCAGATCGAGCTCGACTTCATCGATCATCAACTCTCGATCCGCCTCACCGACGGACGCGTGAAGGCGCTCGCGCTCGAGCCGCAGACGACGGCGGCCTTCCATGCGACTCTGATGCGAGCTCTCGCGGAGCTTGGCATGCCGGTCGCGATCCGCACGATGCCGAGCGAGCTGCCAGATCCAATCCCCTTCGATCTGGACGAAGTGCATCGCTCGTACGATCCCGAGTACGCCAACCGGTATTGGCGAGTGCTCGTGCAGGTGGCGCGCGTGTTCGAGCAGTTCCGCGCCGGATTTCTGGGCAAATCCAGCCCCGTTCATTTCTTCTGGGGCAGTGCCGACCTGGCGGTCACGCGCTTTTCCGGGCGTCCCGCGCCGCCCCATCCGGGCGGTGTGCCGCATTTGCCTGACTGGGTCGCGCGGGAAGCCTATTCGCATGAGGTCAGCAGCGCCGGCTTCTGGGCGGGCGCCGATCAACACCCGCGAGCCGTGTTCTACTCTTACGCTTATCCGGAGCCGGCTGAGTATGCGCGCGCGCGGCCCGCGCCGGCCGCGGCCTATTACGATGAGGCGCTCAGGGAATTCGTGCTGCCTTACGATGATGTGCGCACCGCCTCGGTTCCCGACGCGGCGCTGCTCGAGTTCCTCGAGAGCACGTACGAAGCTGCGGCACGACTCGGCGAATGGAACCGGGCCGAACTCGAGCGGCCCGCGGGCTGGCCGCGCAGCGCTCATAGCACGCTTCGCTGAGCGTCACTCGATCGTCGGCTATCTGTGCTCGCAGGGATTCCCTGAGTCCGGGCGTCTCGTCCCGCGATCCGCTTGCAACGGTTGCTTCGTCGGACCTCTTTGAGGCGTGGCGGTTCCCTCCGCGTTCGCGTGCCGGATATCATGCGCGCAACCCCTTCTCGCAGAGGACGTTTTCATGACCACGAGCCGCCGTGAATTTCTCATGGGCGCCGGCGCCGCGATCGCCCTGACCCATTTGCCTGTGCGCGCCGCCGACGATCCGGATGCGGCCGCTCGCAAGCTCCTGGACGAAGTGACGGAGGAGCTCCTCGTCGACTATCCGGAGACGGCAACGGGTCTCGGCATCGACAGCGGCAAGCGCGCGTTCCTGAAATCGAAGCTGACAGATCGTTCCCCCGCAGGACAAGAAGCGATCGCACGGCGTGTGGCGCGCCGCCTCGAGCGGCTGAAAGCGATCGATATGTCGGGGCTCTCACAGGCCACGAGAATCGATGTCGATGTGGCCATTACGGCGCACGAGTATGCGGCCGAAGGCTTCGCGTTCCCGTACGGCGATTCGGCGGTGCTCAATACGAGCTGGTCGTATCGCAACGCGCCCTATGTCGTGGCGCAGAACACCGGCGCGTTCCTCGAGATTCCGACGATGCTCGATACGCAGCACACGGTGGAGACGCCGGAAGATGCCGATGCGTATCTGGCGCGACTCGAGGCTTATGCGGGCCAGCTCGATGGCGAGACGGAACGATTGCGATCCGCTCGCTCGCAAGGCGTCATCGCGCCCGACTTCCTGCTCGACAAGACCCTGAGCCAGTTGGAAATCGCGCGCAAAGGAGACGTGGCGCAGTGGTCTTTGGTGACTTCGCTAGCCCATCGCACCAAGGGCATGAAAGGCGACTACGGTGCGAAAGCAGCGAAGATTGCGGCCGAGAAGGTGGTGCCGGCGCTCGATCGGCAGCTCGAGGAAATCAAGGCCCACCGCAAGCACGCGACGAGCGATGCGGGCGTCTGGAAGCTGCCGCAAGGCGAGGAGTACTACTCCTGGGCGCTCAGGGCGGCGACCACTACGCAGCTGACGCCGGATGAGATTCACAAGAGAGGCCTCGAGGAGCTGAGAGCCCTGCAATCGCAGATGGATGCGATTCTGAAGAAGCAGGGGCTGACGCAGGGCACGGTGGGCGAGCGAATGACCGCGCTCGGCAAAGACAAGCGCTATCAGTTTTCCGAAGGCGACAAAGGACGCGCCGAGATCATGGCGTTCCTCGAGGAGCGCGTGCGCGACATGCGCAAGCGCCTGCCTCGCGCCTTCGCCACGCTCGTGCCGGGAAATTTCGAGATCAAGCGTCTGCCGCCTGAGGTCGAGCCCGGCGCGCCCGGCGCCTATGGCGGGCCGGGCAGCATCGACGGCAAGGTGCCGGGCAAGTTCTGGATCAACCTGTACACGACCAGCCGGTGGAACACTTTCGCTCTGCCGACCCTGACGTATCACGAGTCCATCCCCGGGCACGTCTGGCAGGGCGAATACACGTTCAAGCTGCCGTTGCTGCGCTCGATTCTGGCGTTCAACGCATTTTCGGAGGGCTGGGCGCTCTACGCCGAGCAGCTCGCGGACGAGCTGGGCGTGTACGAAAACGATCCGATCGGACGCCTCGGCTATCTGCAATCGATCGCTTTCCGCGCCTGCCGGCTCGTCGTCGACACGGGCCTGCATGCCAAGCGCTGGAGCCGCGACCACGCGATTCACTGGTTCGCCACCACGAACGGCTCGGGTCTCGAGGAAGTGAGCAGCGAAGTCGACCGTTATTGCGCCTGGCCCGGCCAGGCCTGCGGATACAAGGTCGGCCACAGCGAGATCGTTCGGCTGCGCACCAAAGCGCAGAAGGCGCTGGGCGCGAAGTTCGACCTTCGCCAGTTCAACGACACCGTCGTCAA
>DASVCI010000002.1:0-9085 GCA_036381695.1 Steroidobacteraceae bacterium | reverse complement strand
CGCGATTGCGCTTGGCGATCACGATCCCTTCGTAGGCCTGCACGCGCTCGCGCTCGCCTTCCTTCACCTTGACCTCGACGACGACCGTATCGCCGGGGCTGAAATCGGGGATCTTGGTCGCGATCGCTTCGCTTTCCAGCTTGGCAATGATGTTGCTCATGATGACACCTACCGTTCCAACACTAGGCGCATGCCGCGCCTGAGCGCCGCTCCGCCATGAATTCATCCAGGAGCTTGCGCTCCTCTTCCGTCAACCCACGCTTCTCGATCAGGTCCGGCCGCTCGAGCCAAGTTCGCCCGAGCGCCTGCTTGAGCCGCCATCGCGCGATCGCCGCGTGATCGCCACTCAACAGCACCGGCGGCACCGCCCTGCCCTCGTACGTTTCCGGCCGCGTGTAGTGCGGCCAGTCGAGAAGCCCCGAAACGAACGAGTCCTGCGCCGAGGATTCCTCGTCGCCCAACACTCCCGGCAGAAGCCGGACGACTGCGTCGATCACGACCAGCGCCGGCAACTCTCCTCCCGAGAGCACGTAATCGCCGATCGACAGGCGCTCGTCCATCTCGAGCTCGAGCAACCTCTCGTCCACGCCTTCGTAGCGCCCGGCGAGCAGCAGCATGCCCGGCAATCGGGTCAGCTCCTTCGCCCGCTCATGCGTGAACGGCGCGCCTTCGGCGCCGAGATAAATGCTCCGGCTGCCTTCGGGCAATCGCGCCTTTGCGGCGCGGATGGCGCTGCGCGTCGGCTCGATCTTCAGCACCATCCCCGGCCCGCCGCCGTAAGGACGATCGTCTACCGTCCGATGCACGTCCCGCGCGAACTCGCGCGGGCTCGTGGCAGTCACCGCCACCTTGCCGCGCTCGATAGCGCGCCCGAGCACACCGACCCGCACGGCGCTGGCGATGAAGTCGGGGAACAGCGTCACCACTTCGATGCGCATCCGCCCTCCACCGCCTGCCCATCTTCCGCCGCGACCGGTGGGAAAACCGGCTTGCGTCGCGCCGGCCGATCCGGCGACTTTCTCCCTACCAGTCGGGCTCCCAGTCGAGCACGATCCGCCCGGCCTCGAGCTCGACCTGCACGATCCGCTCCTTCACGAACGGCACCCAGTGCTCGCGCTCACCCGTTACGACGATCACTGTGCCCGCAGGGACCGAGCGGAAATGGTCCACCCGCCCGAGCGGCTGGCCGCTCTTCGACACCGCCTCGAGCCCCTCGAGGTCGTGCCAGTAGTACTCGCCCGGCTCGGTCGGCGGCAGCTCGCCGCGAGGGACAGCGATTTCCGCGCCGATCCTGAGCCTCGCCTCCTCGGGCGTGTCGATCGAGGCGAGCTTGGCGAGCACGCCTTTGGCCGTCACCCGGCCCTCCTCCAGCTCGAGGGCTTCCCAAGCGCCGGCCCGCCCCACCTGCCAGATGGGGTATTTCAGAATGTTCGCGGGCGGGTTGGTGTAGGACTGCACCTTCACCCAGCCGCGCACGCCGAAGGCGCCCCGGATCCTGCCCAGGACGACCCGGCGCTCCAGGCCTGCCGCCTCGTCGGTCAAGGCAGCCGACCGTTCGAAAAGGCGCCTCAGGCCGCCTTGGCCGCCTGACGGTGCTTGCGGACGAGCTGGGCGACCCGCTCGGAAAGCTTCGCGCCGTGGCTGACCCAGTGCTCGATCCGATCGATTTTCAGCTCCATCGGGCGCTGCTGGCCCGTGGGGACGGGATTGAACCAGCCCACCTGCTCCAGGATCGCCCCGCCCTGACGCTTGCGGCTGTCGGTGACCACCACGTGGTAGAAGGGCTGCTTTTTCGCCCCGCGGCGGGTGAGCCGAATCGTAACCATGCTGCCAACGCCCTCGTAAGTCTCTGTAAATCCGGGTGACCGGGAGGACCGCTCCCGGAAAAAAGGCGGCGAATCATATATGAGCCGCGCGCTCATGGCCACTACGCGCGTGCCTCGGCGCCGGCTGGCTTACGGCGCGCCCGGGCCAGAACCGGCCGCGGGGCCGGCCCCCGCCCCCCTTCTAGCGTCCGAACGAGCGCATCAGGCGGCCGAGGCCCCCGCCCTTGGACATCGTTTTCATCATTTTCTGCATCTGGAGGTGGCTCTTGAGGAGCTTGTTCACCTCCGAGACGTGCACCCCCGAGCCAGCCGCGATGCGGCGCTTGCGGGAGGCATCGATCGTCTTCGGGTAGCGTCGCTCGCGCGGGGTCATCGAGCGGATGATGGCGATTTGCCGCCGGATCTCCTTCTCGTTCATCTGCGGCGCCGCGGCCGCGCGGCCCGCGAGCTGCGCCGGGAGCTTGTCCAGCAGCGCTTTGAGCCCGCCCATTCGCTCGACCTGCTGCAACTGCTCGTGCAGGTCCTCCAGGTCGAACTCCTTGCCCTTCTGGAGCTTGCGGGCCAGTTTCTCGGCCTGCTCCCGATCGACCGTGCGCGAGACGTTCTCGACCAGGGACAGCACATCGCCCATGCCGAGGATGCGCGAGGCGATCCGCTCGGGATGGAACGGCTCGAGCGCCTCGGTCTTCTCGCCCGTGCCCATGAACAGAATGGGCTTTCCGGTGATGTGGCGCACCGACAGCGCCGCGCCACCCCTCGCATCGCCATCCGCCTTCGTAAGAACGACGCCAGTGAGGTTCAGCGCTTCGCCGAACGCACGCGCGGCATTCACTGCGTCCTGACCGGCCATGCTGTCGACGACGAAGAGCGTCTCGATGGGCGAGACCACCTCGCTGATCTCGCGCACCTCCGCCATCATCTCGTCATCGACGTGCAGACGCCCCGCGGTATCGACGATCAGCACATCGAAAAGCGATCGACGCGCCTCATCCAGCGCCTCCCGCGCGAGCGTGGTGGCGCTCTTCTTCGGATCGGAAGGATAAAAACCGACGCCGAGCTGCTGGGCGAGCCGCTCGAGCTGCAGGATGGCCGCCGGCCGATACACGTCCGTGCTGGCGAGCAGCACTTTCTTGCGCTCCCGCTCTTTCAGCCACTTGGCCAGCTTGGCCGCCGACGTGGTCTTGCCGGCGCCCTGCAGGCCCGCGAGCAGGATCACGACCGGCGGCTGCGCCCTGAGGTTGAGCGGGCGCAGACCCTCTCCCATCAGCTTGACGAGCTCCTCGTGGATGATGCGCACCAGCGTCTGGCCCGGAGTCAGGCTCTTGCCCACCTCCTGGCCCACCGCCTGGGTCCGGATCGAGTCGATGAAGGTCCTGACCACCGGCAGAGCGACGTCCGCCTCGAGCAGCGCCATGCGCACCTGGCGGAGCATGTCGCTGATATTCTCGTCGGTGAGGCGCCCGCGGCCGCGCAGGCTTTCCATCACGCCTTGCAGGCGCTCGGTGAGTTTGTCGAACATGAGTGAAAAGAGTCGTCTGGCAGTCGGATCGAGGCGGCTGCGCTTGCCCGGGGCAGCCCGCCGGAATGGACGAGGACTAGTTTAAGATCAATCGATGCACCGTTCACTCGCCAAGGAGCGCGAATTCGCGGGGAGCCTCCGGGCAGGCTCACCGCCCGGGCCTCGATTCATGTAGCCTTTGCTGATCGCCCCGCCGGAGGTTTCCATAGCCCGTGCTATCCATTCTCGTCCTGGCTTCTTATCTCGCCTCAGCGGCATGGGTCGGCTCCAGCGTGTACCGCGCACAGGAGCACGCAGCCCACGGGCGTAGAGCGGCCGGATTGGGGCTTGGGTTCCTCGCCATCGTGCTGCACGCGGTGCTCCTGTGGCGAGGGCTGTTCGGCCGGGACGTCATCACGTTCAACGCAGCCGAAACCGCCTCTCTCATCGGCCTGCCCATCGCGATCATCGCCTTCGTTGCTGCGTGGGTCAGACCCCGCTTCGCTGGCATTGCTGCGGCGCTGATGGTCATCGCGGGCCTCACGGCCGCGCCCATGCTCGACAGTTCGGGCGGATACGCGCTCGAGCGGCCGGGCTGGGAGACCGCCGCTCATATCGCGCTTTCGACTCTCGCTTACGCGCTCCTCACGATCTCGGTGGCGCTCGCCGTCGCGCTGCGCCTGCTCGATGGGCGACTGCGCCGCAGGCAGCCACTCGGTTGGCTCAAGATCCTGCCCTCGGTGGAGGCGCTCGAAGCCGGCACGTTCCACGCGCTCGCGGCCGGCTTCGCCGTGCTGACGCTCTCGCTCTTCAGCGGATTCATCTTTGTCGAAGACCTGCTAGCCCAGCATCTGTGGCACAAGACCGTGCTCTCGTGCCTGGCCTGGGTAGTCTTCGGAGTCGTGCTGTTCGGACGCTGGCGCTTCGGCTGGCGTGGACGAACCGCAACCACGTGGACGTTGAGCGGCTTCGCGCTCCTCGGCTTGGCTTACTTCGGCTCCAAGCTCGTGCTCGAGGCGCTCCTCGGGCGCCACTGGGGCTGAGGCCCGCTGGCGGATCCGCCCTTGGGCGCCTTCACGACTCTCGGCCTCGTTCTCCTCGCGCTCCTCGCGCTGGCGGGTGCGGCCTTCGGCGGCTTCCTGCTCGGAACGCGCTATTCCCGAGAGCGCAAGAAAGCGCGCCTCAGCTTCTTCGATGCGGAGCAGGCCCGCACTCATCGAGAACGGCTGATGGAGCGCTTGCTCGAGCTCGAGACCATCACGGTCGATGACATCATGATCCCGCGGGGCGAGATCGCGAACATCGACATCACGGACGACTGGGACACCATTCTCGAAATCCTGCGCACCACCCCGCACACCCGCTTGCCCGTCTGCCGCGGCAACCTGGACAACATCATCGGCATCCTGCACATGAAGAAGGTTGCGCACGCCCTGGCGCGCGGCGATTTCACGCGCGATGCGCTCCTCGAGCTGGCGCGCCAGCGCGAAGCGTACTTCGTCCCCGAAGGGACCACGCTCAACGTCCAGCTGCTCAACTTCCAGCGCGACCGCAGGCGCATCGCGCTCGTCGTCGACGAATACGGCGACATCAAGGGCCTGGTCACGCTCGAGGATATCCTCGAGGAGATCGTGGGCGAGTTCACCAGCGGCCCGGCGATGCTGCACAGGGATATCCATCGTGAAGCGGACGGCAGCTACGTCGTCAGCGGCACGGTGAATGCGCGAGTGCTCAATCGCACCCTGGGCTGGAACCTGCCGACGGACGGCCCGCGCACGCTCAACGGCATCATCATCGAGTATCTGGAGACGATTCCCGAAGCGGGCACCACCCTGAGACTGGGTGATCTCGCCATCGAGATCCTGCAGACATCCGAGAACAGCGTGCGGACCGTGCGCGTGCGGCCTGTCGCCGCCGAACAGAGCGTTGAGCGATCAAAAGGCGTGGCCTAACGCCTCCGCCAGCCGCTCGACAGCAATCACGTCCAAGCCCTCGATCGGGCGCCGTGGCTTGTTGGCGCTCGGGACAATCGCGCGCTTGAAACCGTACTTCGCGGCTTCCCGCAAACGTTCTTCACCGTAGGGAACTGGCCGAACCTCCCCTGCCAGCCCGATCTCACCAAAGCATACGAGGCGCTCGAGAAGCGGCCGGTCACGCGCACTCGAAACCGTTGCGAGCACCGCGGGCAGGTCAGCGGCGGTTTCCGAGATTCGCACGCCGCCCACGACGTTAATGAACACGTCTCGGCCGGCTGTCGATATGCCCCCGTGCCGATGCAGCACGGCCAACAGCAATGCCAGTCGATTCGACTCCAGGCCGACCGCGACCCGCCGCGGATTCATGCCTTGTGCATCATCCGTCAGCGCCTGCACTTCGATCAGCATCGGGCGGCTGCCTTCGCGCGCCACAACGACTGCGCTGCCACTGACCGGCTCGGCATGATGCGAAAGGAAGATCGCGGACGGATTCTTCACTTCCTTGAGCCCCTGCTCGGTCATGGCGAACACGCCGACTTCGTTGGCGGCTCCGAAACGGTTCTTCACCGCCCGCACGAGTCGGAAGCGACTCCCGGCATCGCTCTCGAAATAAAGCACTGTGTCGACCATGTGCTCGAGGATGCGGGGCCCGGCAATCAAGCCCTCCTTGGTCACGTGTCCGATGATGAGCACGGACACACCGGAAGACTTGGCGAAGCGCACCAGCGCGGCAGCCGATTCCCGCACCTGCGTCGCCGATCCGGGCGATGTCTCGGCGTTCTCGGAATGCATGGTTTGAATCGAGTCGATCACCAGCACACGAGCTTTCACGTTTTGCGCGTGTGCCAGGATCGTCTCGACGGAAGTCTCTGCAAGGAGTTGCAAGCTGTCGCCGACCACGCCGAGCCGTCGCGCTCGCAAGCTCACTTGGCGAAGAGATTCCTCACCCGTGACGTACAACGTGCTCGTTGCGCGGCTGATCGCGTCACCGGCTTGCAGCAGCATCGTCGACTTGCCGATACCCGGATCCCCGCCCAGCAACGTCACCGAGCCGAGCACGAGACCGCCGCCCAGCACCCGATCGAGCTCGTCCAGCCCTGTCGCGATTCTCGGCTCGTCGCGGTCGGCAACTTGCGACAGCCGCTGCGGCTCGGCGACCGTCGGCGCCAGGGAAGAGGGCTGCGACTTCCCCCGACCGAGGCTTACGCGTTTGAGCGTGTCGGCAGCGCCGCACGCAGGACACAGCCCTTGCCACTGCAAGCTCTCGTTGCCGCATTGATCGCAGACGAAGACCGCTCGGGACCGGGCCATGTGTACACTTCGGGAAATTTGCGACGCAGCGCAGATTAGCGGAACGGGTCGGCCGGGGCGACCCACTTCACAGGCGCGTGGGAGCGACCTGAGACCGGATCGACTCGTCGGCCGAATGTCTTGCGATGGGTTCCGCAGGGTGTGACGCCCCCTGCAATTCGGCCCTGACGCTCGGTCTATACTCGCGCCCGCTCCCCAAACTATCAGAACTTTCGGTGGCAGCTAAACTCGCGCGATTCTCCTGGCTTCCCGGCGCTCTGGCGGCGGTGCTGATCATCGCGCTCGGTCGCGGTCTCTTCTCGTCTTCCTCCGCCCCGGCGGAGCTCGCGCTCTACGATCGCATGATGCGCGCCGGGAGCGAGGCGCCCGCCGATGAGGTCGTCATCGTCGCCATCGACGAGGAAAGCATCGCCCGGCTTGGGGAATGGCCCTGGCCGCGCGATGTGCACGCCAGCCTCCTCGATCAGCTCGAGCTCGACGAGGCGCGCGTCGTGGCGTTCACGATGCCCATCGAAGGCTCGCGCTGGGCCGGAGACACTGAGCTTCAGGCCGCACTCGCCGTGCTCGAAGCGTCCAACCTCGGCCGCTCCGAGCAAGCCCAGGAGTTGCGTCGCCTGCTGCGCCATCCGGCGACCCGCCGCGATCCGAACGCATTGCTCGCCCAAGCCATGCGCGCCCATGGCAACGTCGTGCTGCCTCTCGATGTCCGGGTCGATGAGCTGTCAACGACGCCTTCCACGCTGACGCAAAAGTTCCTGCTCGAGAGCGACAGCGAATCCCTTGCGGCCGCGAGAACCGCGGCGATCGTGCACCCGCCGGCGCCGATCCTCACGAGCTCGGTCGGTGCATTCGGACATACCTATCTTCCGCCCGATGCCGACGGCACGGTTCGAAGCGAGCTGGCGGCGCTCAGGGTCGGCGAGGATCTCTTGCCCTCGCTGTCCGTTGCGATTGTCGCGCGCGCGCTGGGGATCGATCCGAGCGATGTGCGTCTGTCCTCGGGAAGTCAGCTCGATCTCAATGGCCGGCTGCGCTCGCTGGGAGCGGATCTGACATTGAGGCCGCGCTATTTTTCCGCGCAGGGGCCGCTCTCTTTCCAGCAGTATCCGTATTGGCAAGTGCTCGCCGGCGAAGTCCCGAGCGAGTCCCTCCGGGACAAGATCGTGCTGGTCGGCTTCGTAGGTGCGGCGAGCCCATCGACTGCCGTCACGACGACGCCGATGAGTCGCGTAACGCCCGCGGTCATCGCGACAGCGAGCGGTGTTTCGAGCTTGATCGCCGACAACGGCTACTCGCGTCCGTCTTTTGCGTCCGCAATCGAGTGGGGCCTCGCAGGTCTCGCTCTCCTGGTCGTGGCGTTCGCTCTCCCGGCAGCAGGGCCGCTCATCGGCGCGGTGGTCACGGTGCTGTCGATCCTGTTCCTGGCTGTCACTGAGTTCGCGCTCCTCAGCACCGCGCGCATCTGGCTGCATCTCATGCTGCCCTCCGGGGCGATCCTGGCCGGCTACTTACTCTACCTGGTCGGTGATCTGATCCGCCGCGCCAACGCGAGGAGCGAAGGCGGCCGGGATCAGGCGGGTCAGCTCCGCAGCCTTGGTCAGACCTTCCAGCGGCAGGGCCAGCTCGACCTCGCGTTCGAGACCTATCGTCGCTGTCCGCTCGATGCCTCGACCATGGAGCTGCTGTACAACCTGGGGCTCGATTTCGAACGGCGACGGCAGAATCAAAAAGCGGCCAACGTGTACGCCTATATAGCGACGCGCGATCCGAACTATCGTGACTTGCGTGCGCGTCGGGCGCGCATGAAGGAAGAGCCGCTCACCCGCTCCCCCAAGACCCGGCCGCCCGCGACGCCTCCGGCGGGCCTGGATCGCGAGCCCGACCCGGCCGACATTCCGTTCTCCCCGGCGACCGGCCGCCCCACCCGCGCGCTCGGGCGCTACGAGATCGAGCGCGAGCTCGGCAAGGGCGCGATGGGGACTGTCTATCTCGGGCGCGACCCGAACATCAACCGCGTGGTCGCCATCAAGGCGATCCCGCTAGCCGAGGAGTTCGAGGAGGAGGACCTGGCCGAGGCGCGCGCCCGCTTCTTCCGCGAGGCCGAGATGGCTGGCCGGCTCAATCACCCGGCCATCGTCACGGTCCACGATGCGGGAGAGGATCAGGGGCTCGCCTACATCGCGATGGAGTACCTGCGGGGGCAGCACTTGAGTCATTACACCGACCCGAGCCGCCTGCTCCCCTGGCCGACGGTGCTCGAGCTCATGGCCCGGGTGGCCGACGCGCTCGACTACGCGCACCGGCAGAACGTGGTTCATAGGGACATCAAACCGGCTAATATAATGTTCAATCCCGACACGGATGAGTTGAAGATCACCGACTTCGGGATCGCGCGCCTCACCGATACGAGCCGAACCAAGACCGGAATCGTCCTGGGTACTCCTTCATTCATGTCGCCGGAACAGCTGGAAGGT
>DASVCI010000001.1:0-18040 GCA_036381695.1 Steroidobacteraceae bacterium | reverse complement strand
GCCACTCGTCCGGTTCGACGACTCGGCACCGTGTGGCATGCGCTAAACCTTGAAAATTCCAGCCAAAATCGCCGCCCGGCCGGAAAGGGCGGCGCATTATACGCAGCGTTTTGCAGTGCTTCAAGGAAGGCCGGGAACGCGCTCGCTCGCGCGCGCCGGCCACCTCCGGCCAAGCGCAGGAGGGGAGAGAATATGCCGCCTTCGATCCGCTCGGCCGGGCGCGCCACTCGCCCCCTGCGCGCCGGAGGGCCGGCTCACATCCTGTAGCGGATCTTCACCAGAAATTGGTCCGAGTCGCGCACGTCCGGCATGTGGCGGAACAGTTGCCCGACGTCGCGCTCATCGCCCGTGGCGAGCTCGAACCCGCCGCGCCCGTAGACGACGAACAGCTCCGACAGTGGCCCGATTTCGTAGCGGTAGCGGAGCTGCAGGCCGAGGTTGTTGACTGTGAAGCCGGTCAGATCGTCGTTCGTGCGAAACAGCCTGCCCGCCGGATCCGTCCGGTACGCGCCCTGCAACTCGGCGTCGATGCCGATCCACTGCCATTTGAGCCGCAATTCATGGCGAGGCAGCGGAATCCAGTCGAGCCGGAAGTCGAGGTCGAGCCGTTCGGCCTCGTACGAGCCGAAAAGATTCCCCGTTTCCCACAGGAGCCAGTCCGCCGAGTAATACGGCAGCAGGTCGAGCCTCAGCGTCAGCTTGTCGTTCGGATACCACGCGACCAGGAACTCGAGCCGTCCGGCGTAATCCTCGATGCCCTCCTGGTAGAGATAGCTGCCGAAGGTGAACTGCCAGTCGCCGAGGCGCGGCGTCGTTATATCGAAGTACGCGCCGAAGCGCTCGTCGATCTGCACCGGTCCGTTGCCGCGGGACAGTAAATCGTCCACGCCACTCGTGAAGTAGCGCAGCTCCTGGTAGGCGATCCATGCGCTCGCGTATTGCACCTCGCGCGAGATCTGCAAACGCGAGGGCAAGCGCTCGCCGTCGGCGTTTTCCCGATAGTACGCGTACAAGCGCTGCGTCTCGCCGCTGATGCGGCTGCCGGCGTCGCGCGCAACGCGCCGGTTCGTTTCCCACTCGATCTGCTCGAGGGAGTTGCGCTCCATGTAGCCGAGGTCGTTCAGGTCGAAGTCGTCGTCGATGTGCAGGAGCTTCAGCGTGTGGGCGAGAGGCTGCGAGCGATTCAAGTCCACCTGGAGCCAGCCCTGATAGCCGCTCGAGTTCACCGGGCTGTGGCGCACGGCCTCGAACAGGCTCGTGTCGACTCCGGCGTGGCCGATGTCCGATCGCGCAAGCTGGCCAGTGACGCGCCAGCGCTCGTTCGGCGTGAGCTCGAAATCGGCGGCGTTGATCAGCGCGTCGCGATCGAGATAGGGCCTGTCGGTCCAGGTGGCGAGCCAGCCGAAGCGCGCATGCTCGAGCGGCAAGGCCAAGCGCGCGGCGGCGAAGAGTCGGCCGAGATCCTGGTCGTAACCTTCTTCTTGCGCGATGAAGGCGCCGTAGACGAGCGAGCGCGCGGTGCCGGTGAGCTTCACTGCTGCATCGATGTCGCTCGAGCCGGCGCTCAGATCATCGGGCGCGGCGCCGATGCGGCGCGTGTAGATGAGCTGGCCGTTGGCCGGCGTGCGCAAGTCGAAAATGCCCTGGTTCTCGGTGAAGAACGGACGCTTGTCCGTGAACACCGTTTCGATGGCCGAGAAGTCGACCACCAGCTCGTCGCTCTCGACGTGGCCGAAATCCGGATTCAGCGTCGCCGCGAGCCACATGTTGGAGGCGATCTTCCAGCTCAGGTCCGCGCCGGCCTTGAAGCGCGTGTGCTCATTCATCAAATCCGACACGGCGGTGGCGTACGGCACCAGGTCGAAGGCGGTGACAGGCCCGTGGCGCGAGATCTCCACGCGCTGGAAATCGGAGAGGAACACGGCCGAGTCGTCGCTGATGCCCGGGCACGCGTAACGCTCGGCGCGCTCGGACAGATAGCGCGTGGCGTACAGGCCGATGGTGCGGCTGTCGCCCGCCGAGGCACGCATGCTGACGCTCGACCATGGGATGAACATCTCGACCATCCACTGGTCCTCGGTCTCGCGCACCGCATGCTGCCAGCTCGCATCCCAATCGCGATCGAATTCGTTCTGATTCGTGACCAGCCCGTCGCGCACGCCGCCACCCAAGCCGACTGCGAACTCGTAACCGACCTGCCCGGTCGCATCGAAATCGATGATCAGCGCGACCGTGTCACCGGCAAAGCGCTCCGCATCGCGTGGCGTTCGAGGCTTGATGCGCCGCTCCTCGGGCGGCTGATCGAGAATGAATGCGGCAGCAAGTCCCTTCTCCGTGGACAAGATCCTCACGTCGTTGCCATATCGCGGAATGTCGCGGGCGAACGGGAGCGTGCGCCTCCAATCCTCGCAGTGGATCGCCTGCTCCCACTCCGCTTCGTCGAGCCGCCCGTCGACCACGATCTCCGCGCGCACGCATGCCGCCGCTACATACAAGGCGAATAGGGCGCCGAATCGGGAGCAATGCGACAGCAAGCCGGCTGTAAGGCGCCTCAGTGCGAGTGCGGCTTGCATATCGAAAGGGCCTCCGTGCGTGTTCGAAACATGGAGCGTACCTGAAGCCGAGCGCAATACGCCGACGCGCGCGTCAGCGTATGTGGGAGAGGATGCCGTCGAGCTCGTCCAGTGTGTGATAGCTGATCACGAGCGTTCCCTTACCCGAAGGCGAGTGCTTGATCGTGACTTTCGCGCCGAGCTTCTCGCTCAAGTCGCTCTCGAGCTTGCGAATGTTCGGATCGTCGCGCGTGGCGGGAGCTGCTTCGGCCTCACGCGGCTGGCTGGTGAGCCGCTTGACGAGCGCCTCCGTCTCCCGAACCGAAAGCTGCTTCTGCGCCACCAGGGCGGCGACCTCGGCCTGCTGGCGCCGGTTCTCCAGGCCGAGGAGCGCGCGGGCATGCCCCATTTCAATGCGGCGCTGCTCGACCAGCTCCTTGACCTCGTCGCTCAGCTCGAGCAGACGCAGCAAGTTCGACACAGCGGCGCGCGAGCGGCCTACCGCTTCGGCGGCGGTCGCGTGCGTCATGTCGAACTCCTTGATCAGACGCTCCAGAGCGCGCGCCTCTTCGAGGGGGTTCAGGTTCTCGCGCTGGATGTTCTCGATCAGCGCCATCGCGATCGCCGCTTCATCCGGCACGCGGCGGATCACCGCTGGAATTTCGTGCAGACCGGCAAGCTGCGCAGCCCGCCAGCGACGCTCACCGGCGATGATCTCGTAGCGACGCTGGCCCGGAGCACTTTCGTCGTTCAGCGGCCGCACTACGATCGGCTGCACGACGCCTTGCGCGCGGATCGAATCGGCCAGCTCCTGCAAAGTCTCCTGCCGCATGTCGATGCGGGGCTGGTACTTGCCGCGCTGGAGCAGATCAATGGGGAGCTTCTGCAGCTCTTCTTCGGCACGAAGCGGCGTGACCACGCCGGCCTCGGCATGCACGGGCTGGCCCAGCAATGCGCCGAGGCCGCGTCCGAGGCTGGGTCGTTTAGTCGCCATCGTTATTTCGTCACTTTCGAGAATCGAACAAAGCGCCTCGAGCCACGGTACAGCCACGCGCGCCTGCTTCAGACCCGTGGAAGCTTATCCTGAATCGACGAGGTGAGGCTGCGAGCTCATCGCCCCGCTCAGGTCGCGACCGCGTCGGCATTCGTCAATGAAAAATCGTTCTCGCCGCGCCGGATCATCTCGCCGGCCAGGGCGAGATACGCGAGCGCCCCCCTCGACTCGCGATCGTAATGCAACGCGGGCTTGCCGTAACTCGGAGCTTCGGCGAGCCGCACGTTCCGGGGAATGATCGTGCGGAATACCTTGTCCTGAAAGTGCTCGATGAGCTGCGCCGAGACTTCGTTCGCCAGGTTGTTGCGAGGATCGAACATCGTGCGCAGAATTCCGCCGATCTCGAGCTGCGGGTTCGGCCCGGCCTTGATCTGCTCGATGGTCGCGACGAGCGCCGTCAGGCCCTCGAGCGCGTAATACTCGCATTGCATCGGGATCAGCACCGCCTCCGCCGCGACCAGCGCATTCACGGTGAGCATGTTGAGCGCGGGCGGACAGTCGATCAGCACCGCATCGAACTGATCCACGATCGGGGCAAGCGCAGTCCGCAGGCGTGACTCCGCGCCGGGCTTGCCCGTCAGCTCCACTTCCGCCGCCACCAGGTCCTGGTTGGCGGGCATGAGCTTGAAATCCGAATAATCGAGGCTGACCAGCGCCTCGGCCGCGCTCACATCCCCGAGCAGCACCTCGGTCGTCGAGCGCTCGAGGGTGCGCTTGTCGACGCCGCACCCCATGGTGGCGTTTCCCTGCGGATCGATGTCGATGAGCAGCACGCGCCGCCTGGTCGCCGCGAGCGAGGCGGCGAGGTTCACGCTCGTCGTCGTCTTGCCGACGCCGCCTTTCTGGTTGGTGATGGCGAGAATGCGGTGCATGAGACTGCCGGGTGGCCCTCGTCGATCAGGAGGCTGCCGATGAGCTGCCGATCCGTCCTGGGGTGAGTGTCGATCGACTTTGCATGTCGAGCCCTTGCCCTTGCCGATCAGGGACGTCGAGGAATCGAGCCTGCTCAGAGCCTGTCGTGGCTGCGGCAGATTTCCACAAGATGACGCTCTTCGTCCAGAGCGGGAATCTCAAGTTTATGGACGGCCGCAACTTTCCATCCACTCGGGAGCTTGGCGAGCTCCTCCGCCGGGTAGCGGCCCTTCATCGCGAGCAGTCGCCCGCCACCGACACACAGGTGCCCCGACCACTTGACAAACCTCTCGATCGGACCGACAGCGCGCGAGATCACGCGATCGAAGCGCACGGCCGGCCGATAGTTTTCGGCCCGGCTGTGCACGGTCGTCACGTTCCCGAGCGCGAGCTGCTCGCACACGTGATCGATGAACTTGAGCTTCTTCGCCGTCGAGTCGATCAGCGTGAAGCGCACGCCCGGCATCACTATCGCAAGCGGCAAGCCGGGGAACCCCGCACCCGTGCCCACATCCGCGACGCGCTCGCCCACCACATGAGGATGCACCGCGAGGCTGTCGAGCAAATGCTTGGTGATCTGCTGGTCTCGCTCGCGGATCGCCGTCAGGTTCATGCGCTGGTTCCACTCGTCCAGCTCATCGAGCAGGCGGATCAACGCGAGCGCCTGCGCCTCGCTCAGGGGAATGCCGAGCTGTTCGGCGCCGCGCAGCAGGACCGGATGCATGATCGCAGGCTCGCCCCCGTCAGGGGGTCCCGCCCGCCGCGATTCGCACCACCGTCCGGCCGGTCACGTTGGCCCGCAAATACGGCTCGAACGCGCCCGGAAGCTCGGCGAAGTCGATGGTGCGCGTGACGATGCGCTCGAGGTGCCGGGGCTTCAGGTCGGAGGCGAGCCGGCGCCACACCTCGAGCCTGAGCGGCCGGGGAGTCGCTACCGAGTTGATCCCGAGCAGGCTCACGCCGCGCAGGATGAAAGGCATGACGGTGGTCTTGAGCTCGGGGCTGGCCGCGAGGCCGACGCTCGCGATGTTGCCGAAGAAGCGCGTCGTGCGCGTGAGCCAGGCAAGTGCATCGCCGCCCACGTTGTCGATCGCTCCGCCCCATCGGGCTTCCTCGAGCGGCCGTGAGCCGAAATCGATTTCCTGGCGCTTCAGGATGCGCGCCGCGCCGAGCTCGTGAAGATACGGAATGGCGGAATCCTTGCCCGTGACGGCGACGACTTCGTAGCCCCGGCTCGCCAGCATGTCGATGGCGAGGGAGCCAACCCCGCCGCTCGCGCCCGTGACGACGATCGGGCCGCCGTCGGGCTGCTGACCGTTCTGCTCCATGCGATGGATCGCGAGCGCCGCCGTGTAGCCGGCGGTGCCGATCGCCATGCACTGGAACTCATCGAGCCCGGGCGGAATCGGCACCAGCCAGTCGGCTTTCAGGCGGGCGTACTCGGCGTAGCCGCCGTCGTGCGTCTCGGACAGCCCGCAGCCGTTCACCAGCACCTTCTGGCCGGGGGAAACGGCCGGATCGGCCGAGCTCACCACGGTCCCGGCGAGATCGATGCCGCCGACCAGCGGAAACTTGCGCAGGATCTTGCCGGCGCCGGTCGCGGCGAGCGCGTCCTTGTAGTTGATCGTCGAGTAGCCGACTTTTACGAGGACTTCGCCCGGCGAGAGCTCATCGAGCCCGAGGGTCTCGAAGCGGGAGACGATCTTTCCGCCTTCCTGGTGGATGCGGAACGCACGAAACCGCTCCATAAGCGAACCTCCCGGGCGCGAGCCGTCACTCTGACGCGCACTTGCCGCCGTTCTCCCGCAGCTCGTCGGTTCCGCAGAGCCCCTTCTGGCTCGCGTAGAACTGCGCGATGGCCTCGAAATCCTTCTCGTCGATGCCGGCCACCATGCCGGCCATGATCGGGTTCTTGCGCTTGCCGCTCTTGTAGTCCTTGAGCGCTTGCACGATGTAGTCGGCGTGCTGCCCGGCCAGCACCGGGTAGTCCGGGGTCGTGGTGCTGCGCCCGTCGGCCCCATGGCAAGCGACGCAAGTCTCGATCGCCGGCGGAGCCGTGCCGACCACCTCCTTGCTCTGCTGCACGCCGCTGCCATGCAGGTAGGCAGCGATGTCGGCGCGGTTCTGCTCGGACAGCGTGGCAGCCTGCGAGTGCATGGTCTGGTGCGGTCGCTCGCCGTTGGCATAGGCGTTCAACGCGTTGATGAGGTACTGCACGTTCTGCCCGCCCAGCTTCGGCACGCTGTAGTTGGGGAACGCGTTCTTGTAGTTCTCCACGCCGTGGCAGCCATGGCAGGTGTAGGCCAGCACCTTGCCCGACTCGGGGTCCCCGTCCGCCCCGGCCTCGGCGGCCAGGCCGGCCGCGAGGAAGGCCACACCGAACGCCGCCAGGGTCGGTCGAAACTTCATATCGCTCTCCGCTTCAGCTTTCTTCGACGATTCTCTGCTCGGACCGCCCGTACGGGCGGCCGCCACCCAAAGGCCGGCCGGGGAAGCGCCCCTCTCGGGGGCCTTCCTCGAAGACGCGCCTGCTGGTTCGAGCCTTGGGACAAAAGTGAAGGACTCGGGAAGTCGCGCCACGGGCCGGCAGGGCGCGCATGGTAGCGAAAGATGGCGGTCGACGTTAGGTGCGCCGCCGCGTTACGGCCGGCCGCCGGGTTGAAATCGCTACGCCGCCGACACAAATCATGCCTTGCGGCGCGATTTCTCGGGGTTGGCGTGTATACTGATCCACCCCCTATTCCCCGTTACGCCGAGTTTTCGAGGTTGGCTTCATGGCCCGTATTACGGTCGAAGATTGTCTGCATCAAGTCCCGAACCTGTTCCAGCTCGTCCTGGTGGCCGCCAAGCGCGCCCGCAAACTGGCCAATGGCGCCGAGGCGACCGTGGAGTGGGAGAACGACAAGCCGACCGTAGTGGCTTTGCGCGAGATCGCGGCCGGACACATCGGCCCGGAGATTCTCGAAGAGGCCGAGCGGCCCGAGCCGCAGATGATCGCCGAGCCGGAGATGTCCGGTGAGCTGCGCGCCCCCCACCTCGGACTCGGAGACTGATCCACCCGATACCGCTTCCCATGGACTACGCGTCTTCCATCCTGGGCTTGCTGCCGACCGGAAGACGCGCGATCGGCCTCTCCCAGCTCCTCAACAAGCTCGAGACCTATCTGCCGCCCGCCCAGGTCGAGCGGGTGCGGGAGGCGTATGAGTTCGGAGCCGAGGCGCACGAGGGACAGAAGCGCCTGAGCGGGGAGCCGTATATCGCCCATCCCGTGGCGGTGGCGCACATCCTGGCGGATCTGCGCCTCGATGCGCCGACGATCATCGCTGCGATCCTGCACGACGTCATGGAGGACACCCCGACGGCCAAGGACGAGATCGCCGAGCGCTTCGGCGCCGACGTCGCCGAGCTGGTCGACGGCGTCTCGAAACTCGACCACATCCAGTTCCGAAGCCGCGCGGAGGCTCAGGCGGAGAGCTTCCGGAAGATGCTGCTCGCCATGGTGCGCGACATCCGCGTCATCATGGTGAAGCTCGCGGACCGCACGCACAACATGCGCACGCTCGGTGCGGTGCCGCCGGCCAAGCGACGCACGATTGCGCGGGAGACGCTCGAAATCTACGCGCCGATCGCCAACCGCTTGGGTATTCACTCCATCAAGACCGAGCTCGAGGAGCTCGGCTTCAAGGCGCTCTACCCCGGCCGCTATCGCATCATCGAGAAGGCGCTCAAGCGCGCGCGCGGCAACCAGAAGCAGTTCGTCGGCAAGATCGCCGACAATCTGCGTAACGCCCTCGCCAAGGCGAACGTGCAGGGGCGCGTCGAGGGACGGGAGAAGCACCTCTACAGCATCTACCAGAAGATGCGCCGCAAGCGCGCGCCGCTCGCCTCGATCGTCGATGTGTTCGGCTTCCGCATCATCGTCGACAGCGTCGACACCTGCTATCGGGTGCTCGGCATCGTGCACAGCCTGTACCGGCCGATGCCGGGTCGCTTCAAGGATTACATCGCGATTCCGCGCATCAACGGCTATCAGTCGCTGCACACGACGCTGTTCGGCCCGAACGGCATGCCGATCGAAGTGCAGATCCGCACCGAAGACATGCACCGCGTCGCCGAATCCGGCATCGCGGCGCATTGGCAGTACAAGACCGGCGATGAGGCCGGCCACGCCTATCGCGATCGCGCCACCGAGTGGCTGAAGCAGTTGATGGAGATGCCGCACGGCGGCAGCTCGGAAGAATTCATGGAGAGCGTGAAGCTCGACCTGTTCCCGGACAAGGTCTACGTCTTCACGCCGAGGGGCGAGATCCGTCGCCTGCCTCGAAACGCGACCGCTGTGGACTTCGCCTACTCGGTTCACACCGACATCGGCAATCACTGCGTAGCTGCGAAAGTCGATCGTCGGCTCGTGCCGCTACGCACTCCGCTTCGGAGCGGTCAGACCGTCGAAATCATCACGGCCAAAGGCGCAACCCCCAATCCGGCTTGGGTCAACTTTGTCGTCACGGCCAAAGCCCGCGCCGCGATCCGCCACTACCTGAAGGGCCTGAAGCATTCCGAAGCGGTCGAGCTCGGCAAGCGGCTGCTGACGCAGGCGCTGGCGGATCTGTCACTCTCGCTGAAGAAAGTGCCGGAGGAACGCCTGCAGGCCGTTGCAACCGAGTTGAACCTCTCTGGGCCCGAAGAGCTTTTCGAGAAGATCGGTCTCGGCGAGCGGCTCGCTCCGCTGGTCGCCCGTCGCCTGCTGCCGGCGGATGCGGACGCGCCGCCCGAGCCCGCGAACAGCGGGCCCATTGCCATCGCCGGAACGGAAGGCATGGTCGTGAGCTACGCGCGCTGCTGCTTCCCGATTCCGAACGACCCCATCATGGCGTATCTGTCGAGCGGTCGCGGAGTCGTCATTCACCGCGAGGCCTGCGGCAATCTGCGCAATTACCGCAAGCAGCCTGACAAATGGTTGTCGGTCACCTGGCAGCCGAACGTCAACAGGCTGTTCAACGTGGAAATCCGCATCGACGTCACCAATCGCACGGGCGTGCTCGCTGCCGTCGCCTCGAACGTGGCCAGCACGCAGACGAACATCGAGCACGTTTCGGTGGACGCGCGCGACGGCGATGCCTCTACGCTCCTCTTCGACTTGCAGGTCCGGGACAGAAAACACCTGGCGCAGACCATCAAGAACCTGCGCAAGATGCCCGAGGTGCTCAAGGTCACTCGCGTCCTGGCGTGAAACGCCTCGTTTCATCCGCTACGCTTTCGCAGTCAGTTTCCTTTTGAGGCGGATCTTCCTCATGCCACGTACCATCATCGATACCCCCAAGGCGCCGAAGGCCGTCGGCACGTACTCGCAGGCCGTGAAATGCGGCAATACCGTGTATGTCTCCGGCCAGATTCCGCTCGATCCCGAAACCGGTCAGCTCGTTACCGGGTCGATCGAGGCACAGATCCGCCGCGTCTTCGACAATTTGCAGGCCATCATTACCGCCGCGGGTGGCACCTTCGCCAATGTCGTGAAGCTGAACGTGTTCCTGACGGACCTCAAGAACTTCGCGACGCTCAATACGATCATGGCGGAGTACTTCTCTGAGCCTTACCCCGCGCGAGCGGCCGTCCAGGTTTCCGCGTTGCCGCGCGGTGCGGAGGTTGAAATGGATTGCGTGGTGGAGCTTGGGTGAAGACAGCTGGGGCGCAGGGAATCGCCAACTCACCGGAGCTGCGCCCTGTCACGGCGCTGCGCGGCGTCGGTGACGCCCTCGCAGCGAGGCTCGCCAAGCTCGGCGTCACTACTGTCCAGGACTTGCTGTTCCTCCTGCCGCTCAGGTACGAGGATCGCACCCGTGTCGTGCCGATCGGTACGCTCACGCCTGGCCAGCAAGCGGTCGTGGAAGGTGAGATCCTGCTCACCGAAGTCGTTTTCCGCGGACGCCGTCAGCTTCTTTGCAAGCTGAGCGACGGCTCCGGGATTCTCACGCTGCGCTTTTTCCACTTCTCCGCTTCGCAACAGCAAGCACTGACGCGCGGCGTGCGACTGCGATGTTTCGGTGAAGTGCGACGCGGCCCGGCAGGGCCTGAGATCATTCATCCCGAATATCGGCGAGTGTCAGGCGGCCATGTCACGGAGGAGACGCTGACGCCCATTTACCCGCTGACGGAGGGCGTTCAGCAAGGGCGGCTGCGCCAACTCACGACGATGGCGCTCAACGAGCCTGCCATCCGCTCGCTGCGAGACTGGGTGCCTGCCTCGATTCTCGAACCCCTGAACCTTCCGAGCCTCCGTGAGGCAGTCGCGTACGTACACAGGCCGCCACCTGATGCCAACGTGGAGTTGCTCGCGAGCGGCCGCCATCCCATGCAGCGGCGACTCGCGTTCGAGGAACTGCTCGCGCATCACTTGAGCCTGAGATTGCTGCGTCGAGAGATCCAGCGCGATCCGGGCTGGCCGCTCGTCGCCTCGAGTCCTTCATTGGTGACGCGTTTCGTGGAGCAGCTCCCGTTCAAGCTGACGAACGCACAAATGCGCGCCTGGCGAGAGATCGAGCGGGACCTCGCCCAGCCCAATCCGATGTTGCGGCTGGTCCAAGGCGACGTTGGATGCGGAAAGACGATAGTCGCGGCTCTCGCCGCTCTGCGCGCAGTGGAAGCAGGCTTTCAGGCAGCAATCATGGCGCCGACGGAACTGCTGGCTGAGCAGCACGCACGAAATTTCGTGTCGTGGCTCGCTCCACTCGACCTCGCCCCGATTCTGCTCACAGGCAAGCGGACTGGAGCGGCACGCTCGCAGGCGCTCGCCGACCTCGCAAGCGGCGCTGCGAAGATCGCCATCGGAACTCACGCATTGTTCCAGCAAGGCGTGCAGTTTCAGCGACTCGGGCTCGTGATCGTCGACGAGCAGCATCGCTTCGGGGTTCACCAGCGTCTTCTACTACGAGAGAAGGGGCTCGCGGCCGGCCGCTATCCGCACCAGCTCATCATGACGGCAACGCCGATTCCCCGTACGCTCGCCATGACGGCCTACGCCGATCTCGATGTTTCCATCATCGACGAGCTGCCGCCCGGAAGGACGCCGGTGCGCACGGTGGCGCTCCCTGAAAGCCGACGCGACGAAGTCGTGATGCGAATCCGCGATGCGTGCAAGGAAGGCCGGCAGGCGTATTGGGTCTGTCCGCTGGTGGAGGAGTCGGATCAACTCAACGCGCAGGCCGCGGAGCAGACCGCCGCCGCACTGGCTGAAGCGCTGTCCGAGTTGAAAGTGGGGCTGGTGCACGGGCGCATGCCCGCGCGCGAGAAAGATGCGGTCATGGCACGGTTCAAGGAAGGCAAGATCGACTTGCTCGTCGCCACGACCGTGATCGAAGTGGGCGTCGACGTGCCCAACGCCAGCCTGATGATCATCGAGAATGCGGAGCGCATGGGCCTCGCTCAGCTTCACCAGTTACGTGGACGCGTGGGGCGTGGCTCCGCGGAGAGTACTTGCGTACTGCTTTATCGGCCTCCCCTGACCGAAGTCGCGCGCGAACGCCTGGCGGTGATGCGCTCTACGAACGATGGCTTCGAGATCTCCCGGCGAGATCTCGAGCTACGCGGGCCCGGCGAGATGCTGGGCACGAAGCAGACCGGCCTCATGCAAATGCGCGTTGCGGACTTGCTGCGCGATGCGGATCTGTTGCCGCAAGTTCAGAAGGCCGCCGAATTGATGCTGAAGGAGAATGAGGCGAACATAGCGCCGCTCTTGAGGCGCTGGATCGGGGAGGGAGAGCGCTTTGGGAAGGTGTGACCGGGTACTGGCTTCGTTCGCATGGATCCACTGATCGCGATCCGTGATCGCCTGCGTTGGTTCGGGCATCGTGTGTCCGCGACCACGCTCGTCGCCGAAGGCCTTCCGCGTGTAGCGGCAAAGGCCAGGGCGTACGTGCAGCTCACGAGGCTCGATCGCCCGATCGGAATCTGGCTGCTGCTCTGGCCGACGCTATGGGCGCTCTGGCTGGCCTCGGAGGGTCGCCCGGATCCCCACGTTTTCGTCGTCTTCGTGCTTGGCGTCGTGCTGACGCGTTCGGCGGGCTGCGCGATGAACGATTTCGCCGATCGCAATTTCGACGGGCACGTCAAGCGCACGCGGGATCGCCCGCTCGTCACGGGTCAGGTCGATCCGATAGAGGCGATCGCGCTGTGCATCGGGCTCGGGCTCATCGCGCTCGGCTTGGTGCTCACGTTGAATCAGCTCACGCAGGCGTTTGCGCTGGTCGCGATCCTGCTGATGCTCACGTATCCGTTCATGAAGCGGTTCTTCCCGCTGCCGCAGCTCTACCTCGGGTTCGCCTTCACGTGGTCGGTCCCGATGGCTTTTGTCGCGCAGACCGATGCCATGCCGCCGCGAATCGCCTGGGTGCTGTTCATCGCCGGCGTGCTCTGGACAATGTGTTACGACACGATGTACGCCATGGTGGACAGGGAGGACGACCGCAAGCTCGGCATCCGCTCGACGGCGATTCTGTTCGGCGACGCCGACCGTTTCATCATCGGCTGCATGCAGCTCATGACACTGCTCGCGCTCTGGCTCGTAGGTCGCCAATACGAGCTGGGCGTGTGGTACAGAGCGGGCCTGGCGGCAGCAGCCATCTTCGCGCTGTACCAGCAATTCCTGATCCGCGACCGTAAACCGGAAGACTGTTTCCGCGCGTTCCTCAACAACAACGCGTTCGGCATGGCCGTCTTCATCGGGGTCGCGCTCGACTACGTGTTCCGTTGAGCGCTTCTAGCGACTTTTTCGCTGCGCCCTTGCGATCCCCCACACTTCGATGCGGCTTGCACCCGCACGTCGGAGCGCCGCCGCAAGCTCACCAACTGTGCTGCCAGTAGTAATTACGTCATCCACGATGGCGACGTGGCACTTTGGCAGCGACTGCGTGATAGCAAAAGCGCCGCGCACGTTCCGACGGCGGTGCTTGCGGTGAAGCCCAGCTTGTTCTTTCGTCTCGCGCACGCGGATCGCAAGATCCGTTCGCACTGAGATTGCGAGAGTTTCTCGGATGGCGAGCGCAAGCTCCGTTGCCTGGTTGTAGCCACGCTCGCGATATCGACGCGGTGCGAGAGGCACAGGGATGACGAACTGTGGGAGCGGCTCCGTCCGCGCGCTAAGGAGCCGCTGCGCGAACAGCCATCCCAGCACCCGCCCGCATGCGAGCCGCCCATGAAACTTCAGGCTCCGCACCAGGTGATCGAGCGGATAGACGTATCGGAAGGGCACGAAACTCGATTCATACGGAGGTCGCTCATGCAGGCACGCACCGCAGAGCGTCGTCGAACCCTCGACCGGCGCGCTGGCGAGCGGCTCGGCGCAAAGACTGCACGCGTTCTCATTCAGGACGAGATCACGCTCGCATGCGGCGCAGAGATTGAGCTCCCGGCCCGGTGCATCTGCGCACAGCACGCATGAGGCAGGCCAGAAACTTCTCGCCAGCGCACGCCTGAGCTTGTCGACCACGCTCGGGAGACGTGGTTGACAGCGATCCTTCGCCTCACAATACTGCATGACGCCTCCCGCGCCCCATCATCGCGCGCCCGAGCCGGGCAGTGAGCGCGCAAAAAACTCGAGGATCCGCCGGAAATGACGCCCCCCAGCGAGCCCCAGTCGACTCCCGACGCTCTCCTCGCACGCCTCGGCGAGGTGCGAACGGACTGGTCGCTCGACGAAGTCCGCCAGCTCTTCGAGCTCCCCTTCGCCGACTTGCTCTTCCACGCGCAACGCGTGCATCGAGCGAATTTCGACCCGAACGAAGTGCAAGTGAGCACGCTGCTGTCGATCAAGACGGGCGCCTGCCCCGAGGATTGCGCCTATTGCTCGCAGAGCGTCCGCTTCAAGACAGGGCTTCAATCCGAGCCCCTGATGAGCGTCGAGGCGGTGCTCGAGAAGGCACGCGAAGCCCGCGCGCGAGGGGCAACGCGCTTCTGCATGGGCGCAGCCTACCGGAGCCCGAAGCCAAAACAGTTGCGTGAGATCATTGAAATGATCCGCGGCGTGCGGGCGCTCGGCATGGAAACGTGCGCGACGCTAGGCATGCTGACGCGAGAGCAGGCACAGGAGCTCAAGGCCGCGGGCCTCGACTATTACAACCACAATCTGGACACATCCGAGAGCCACTACTCGAAGATCATCACGACGCGCACCTACCAGGACAGGCTCGACACGCTCGCAGCCGTGCGAGAGGCAGGAATCAACGTCTGCTGTGGGGGCATTCTCGGGCTGGGCGAGACGGAGCTGGATCGCGCGCAGCTCCTGCACACGCTGGCGACGCTTCCGAAGCACCCGGAGAGCGTGCCGATCAACCAGCTCATGCAGGTGCCGGGCACGCCGCTGTACGGCGCCGAGAAGCCGGATGCGCTCGAATTCGTGCGCGTGATTGCAGTCGCGCGACTGCTGATGCCGCGCTCACATGTGCGACTCTCCGCCGGCCGCTCCGAGATGAGTGACGAAATGCAGGCGCTCTGCTTCCTCGCGGGCGCGAATTCGATCTTCTACGGCGAGAAGCTTCTGACCACCGAGAATCCGGACGAAGATCACGACCGAAAGTTGTTCGAGCGTCTCGGCATCCGCGCGGAGCGGCCGCGCGCGCACTGCACGTCCGGGACTCACGAAGAAGAGCTGTCTGTCGCTGCTTCGGCGATGTAGGACGGCTTCCGATCGGCCCGGGTCCGCGGGCCAAGTCGACGCCCACCCTGTCCCTCCGCGCACGCGGGTCGGGGGCCCTTACTTGCCCCCACCCTGTCCTCCCCGCACGCGGGTCGGGGGCCCTTACTTGCCCCCACCCTGTCCCTCCCCCGCACGCGGGGGAGGGGACGCAACGAAATCCTCGCGCTCGCTTCCACTCCCTCCCCCGCAAGCGGGGGAGGGTCGGGGTGGGGGCGCTTTCCTCCGCAGGCGGCGAAGAAGCAATTCGCTATGCTGCTCATGGCCCCTGACCGCTGCCGCTGCGCGTACGATGAGCTTTGTGACCTCTGCTCCCGACGAATTCTTCCTTGACCCACGCGTCGTGCGTCGTGCGTTCGACCGCGCGAGCCGCAGCTACGACGCCGCGGCAGGCGTGCAGAGCGAGGTGGGCGCACGACTCCTGGAGCGGCTCGACGTAGTCCGCCTGCAGCCGGAAGTCGTGCTGGATCTCGGCGCCGGCACGGGTCACGCCAGCCGCGCCCTCAAGCAGCGCTACCGTCGCGCGGAGGTCGTTGCACTGGACCTCTCGACGTCGATGCTGCGGGAAAGCGCCCGGCAGCAGTCGTGGCTTCGCCGCTTCGGGCGCGTCGCAGGGGACGCCGCCCGGTTGCCGGTGCGTGACGCCTCCGTCGACCTGGTCTTCAGCAACCTCATGCTCGAGTGGTGCCCCGACCCCGATGCCGTCTTCCGGGAGATCCGGCGCGTGCTGAGACCGCAGGGGCTGCTGATGTTCACCACGCTCGGCCCGGACACATTGAAAGAGCTGCGGGACGCCTGGCGGCCGGTCGATCAGTACACGCACGTCCACCGCTTTATCGACATGCACGACATCGGCGACGCGCTGATGCGCGCTGGGCTTGCGGATCCGGTAATGGACACGGAGCAGCTCACGATCACGTATCCGTCCGTCAGAGCGCTCGTGTCGGAGCTGAAATCCACCGGCGCTCGCAATCTCGCCCACGGACGCTCGCGAGGCCTCACCGGCCGCCGCCGCTCCACTGAGTTCCTGCGACGGAGCGAAGCGCTGATCAGGAACGGCCGACTTTCCGTCAGCGTTGAGGTCGTGTACGGGCAAGCCTGGGCGGGAGTGCTGAGCCCCCGGAAGCGGGCGGGCGGCGAGGTGCGAGTCCCGCTGGACTCGCTTCGCACGCGCCGACGAGAACAGTGAGCGGATTTACACGATAGCCGCGTAATATATTGATTCTTGGTCCAGATCAGATAGCTTTATTTAATGAACGCGACGAGCCCGGTGCCGCCCCGCCATCCTGCGGAGCCGCGCGTGCTCGAATTGAAGCCACGTTGCTCCCTGACCCCGCGGACGGCCCGGATTTTTGTCGGCACGGTCGCGGCGACGACGTTCACGGTGGCAGCGATTTTCGCGTTCCATGGCTTCTGGCCCGTGTTGCCATTCGCCGGTCTCGAAATCGGCCTTCTCGCGTGGGCGGTGCGTGCGTCGATGCGCGCCGGAGTCGAGCGCGAAACGATCACGATCGCTGAGGATTCGATCACGGTCACGCGCAAGACGTACCGCGGCGAGTACTCGCAAGTATTTCCTCGCCACTGGGCGAGGGTTACACTCCACGCCCCGCTGGCGGCGCTCCACCCGACTCGCCTCACGATCGAGTCGCACGGTCGCGCCTGCCAAGTGGGCAGGTTTCTCACGGAAGACGAGCGCCGCTCGCTCGCGGCCCGTCTCAAGCAGCTAGTGGGGAATGTGAACGAGTCGCCCGTGCTCTGAGAAAAGCGCGGCGACTGGCTGCGGGCCACGGTTGCCCGCGGCGCCGGCGCCGGTCGGCGGCGCACGAGCGCATCGATACACTTGGGAGCATTGGCGCCAAAATGAAGATCGTCAAAACCGCCGCGGCCGCACTGACTGGCTGTCTGCCCGCGGGAGTGGCTCTTGCGGCCTGGGATCTCAACATGCCTTCCGGCGTGACCGAGCTCAGCCGGGAGATCTACGGGCTGCACATGCTGATCCTGTGGGTCTGCGTGCTGATCGCGGTCGTGGTGTTCGGCGTCATGATCTTCTCGATCTGGCGCTTCCGCCGCTCGAAGCACCCCGAGCCCGCGAGCTTCGACCACTCCACGCGCGCCGAGATCATCTGGACCATCATTCCGATCGCGATCCTCGTGGGCATGGCCATCCCCGCCGCGGCCACTCTCGTCAAGATCGAGGACACGCGCAATTCCGACCTCACCATCAAGGTCACCGGCTACCAGTGGCGGTGGCACTACGAGTATCTGGATCAGAACGTCGCGTTCTTCTCGACGCTCGACCGTGATAGCGACGCGGCGCGCCAGCTCGGGTCCGGCGTCGATCCGAGCTCGGTCGACAACTACCTGCTGGACGTCGATCGCCCGCTGGTGGTGCCGCGCGGCGCCAAAGTGCGCCTGCTTCTCACCGCGGCCGACGTGATCCACGCCTGGTGGGTGCCGGCCCTGGGCATGAAGAAGGACGCCATTCCCGGCTTCGTCAACGAGATGTGGTTCCGCGCCGACCAAACCGGCATCTATCGCGGCCAGTGCGCCGAACTTTGCGGCCGCGATCATGCGTTCATGCCGATCGTGGTCGATGTTCGCGAGCCCGAAGACTACGAGCGTTGGCTCGCCGAGCAGCAGGGCGGAGCTGAAAGCGACAATGCGGCGGCCCAGACGGTCGCCAAGGCGGAGTGAAGTTCATGAGCAATGCACATGCCGGAGTCGCCGGCGCACCGGTCGACACGCACCACGACGCGCACGACCATCACGGCCCCGAGAAAGGCTGGCGCCGGTGGCTGTTCGCCACCAACCACAAGGACATCGGGACGATGTACCTGA